>JAPLLZ010000051.1 GCA_026387265.1 Candidatus Omnitrophota bacterium | reverse complement strand
ACCTTCCTTTTTGCGGACGCTCTAGGCGGAACATCGGGCCAATATAATATAATTTTGTAAATCCAGTAGTCTTTTCTAAGTTATTTTCCAGGTAGCTGCGTACAATCGAAGCAGTTCCTTCCGGGCGCAGCGCGTAAGTGTCCTCTTGGTTATGAATGAGGAACATCTGTTTTTGTACGATTTCAGTAGTTGTACCTAATGTGCGGTTAAAAAGTGCAGCTTCTTCAATTATCGGTGTGCGGATTTCATGATAATTGTAGGCAGAAAATGTTTTTCTTGCTATTGCTTCGGCAGCTTGCCAGGAGAATGACTCTTGGGGCAATATATCTTTAGTTCCAACAACTCTCTTGAACATATAAATTCAATACGCAATGTTTAGCAGTCAGTCCTTTATGTTATTAAGCACTTTTTATTTTACAACTAACTGCTCTTTATATTTATTTTATCTTTTGCTTCATTTCCAAGCCTGCTTTGAAGATGACTACTTTTCTGGGCGGGACAGGGATAACCTGATTAGTCCGTGGATTTCTGCCTGTGCGGCTTCTTCTCTGTTTTACTTTAAAAACGCCGAAATTACGTAATTCGATCTTTTCGCCTCTAATTAAAGCATCAATAATGCAATCAAATGTTTTTTGTACTATTTTTTTGACATCAATTTGCTTAATATTAGTTTCATCAGATACTTTTAACACAATATCTTTTTTGGTCATCTTACACCCTCCTTGGTCACCAGCGCACACCGCTAGCGTGCGGTATCTTCTGGATACAGACGTATATTGCTAACTATAATAACAGCAAAAAGTTACAGTGTCAAGTTAGATTTTAACTAGAACATAGTAATTCTAAATTACCAGAGAAAAGTGTTCCTGGCCTAAGAGCTCATCTAAATCCTGAATAAGCTGTTCATTAGGGTTAACATACAGCCCCTCACCAACAATTAATTGAACCCGGGATTTAGCAGGTGTATTCAGGCGTAAATATACAGGTATATCGCCGCGATGAGTTTCCAGTAGTTCCTTTAATGATTCAAAAATATTCTCTCTTATTCCGGATAAGTTAATGTTTATTGCGGTAATAAGTTTATAGATTTCTTCGAATGGGAAAAGGTCTTCGGCGATGATTTTGGGCGTCTCTTCTTTAAGATCTAAAACTCCGCGGATATGCACAATAGTATTGGCTTGAATATGCGAGCTTATTTTGGCGAATGTACGGGGGAAAACTAAAACTTCTACCGCACCCTCCAAATCCTCCAATTTTAATATAGCCATTTTTTCCTGTTTGGCGCGGGTGACGGTATGTTTAATCTTAACGATTAAACCAACGATCTTGATTATGTCCTGGTCTTTGTGTTCATGTAAACTGGTAATTGAACAGGAAGTAAAGCGTTTAAGCTGATTGGCATAGCGAGCAAGTGGATGCCCGCTGACATAAAAACCAAGCATATCTTTTTCAAAAGCCAAAAGCTGCGGTTCCGGCCATTCTTTGCACTCAACTAAAATATTTGTAGTTTTTCCGAATCCGTTAGTTTCTATAGCTTGATCAAAAAATGAAAGTTGCCCGCTGGATTTTTCTTTTTGAATCTTCTGTGCACCCTCTAGTATTGCATCAAGGCTGGCAAACATTTTGGCTCGGGCCATTCCAAAATAATCCAGGGCTCCGCATTTAATTAAACTTTCTAAGACCTTGCGGTTAGCCAGCCTTAAATCAATACGCTGACAAAGATCTTCCAGGGATTTAAATTTCCCCTTTTGTCTTTGCGTAACAATTGATTCTGCTGCTCCGCCGCCTACATTTTTTATTGCCAAAAGGCCATAACGAATCGTAGTCTTATCTTCTACTTTAAAAAGGGCATCACTTTCATTGATATCTGGTGGTTGTACTTTTAAGCCCATGCGCACAGATTCATTTACATATTCGACTATTTTATCGGTGTTATCGCGTTCTGAGGTAAGTAAAGCGGTCATAAATTCTACCGGATAGTTGGCTTTTAAATAGGCAGTGCGGTATGAAATAAGGGCATAAGCGGCAGAATGCGATTTATTAAATCCGTAACCGGAAAAGTATTCAATTAAATCAAATATCTTACTGGCAGTACTTTCTTTGATTTCGTTTTTAACGCAGCCGCTAAGGAAATTTTTACGTTCCTTTTCCATAACTTCCGGGATTTTTTTGCCCATTGCTTTACGCAGAATATCTGCTTGAGCAAGTGAAAATCCTGCAAGCGCTGAGGCAATTTGCATGATTTGTTCCTGATAAACCATAATGCCGTAGGTTTCTTTAAGAATTGGTTCAAGTTTAGAGTGTTCATATCTAATCGGAATTGTTCCGTGCTTACGTTTCATAAAATCATCTAACATTCCTGAACCGATCGGGCCGGGCCGGTATAATGCTAGAAGCGCGATTAAATCTTCAAACCGTTCAGGTACAAGTTTTTTCAGTAAGTCGCGCATTCCAGAGCTTTCCACCTGGAATATCCCGATAGTATGACTGGAGGCTAATAATTTATAAGTGTTTTTATCATCTAGCGGAATTTTCTCAAAATCAATTTGGATACCATGAATTTTTTGGACTAACTTTACAGTTTCATCGATTACAGTAAGTGTCCTTAACCCTAAAAAGTCGACTTTGAGCAGGCCGATTTTTTCCAGAGTCCCCATGCTATAACCGGTAGTAATTTGGTCGTCTCCGGTTTTAAACAAAGGCGTGTAATTGTTTAACGGCCGGTCTGAAATAATTACTCCTGCAGCATGGACCGAGGCATGACGATTTAGTCCTTCTAAAGATTGAGCGATGTTAATCAGCTTAGTGATTTGAGCGTCAGTTTTATAAAGATTATTTAATTCCTCCTCGCTCTCCATGGCTTTTTTTAAGGTCATATCCAGTTCAGCCGGGATTAATTTAGCGATTCGATCAACCTGGGCATATGGAATTGACATAACCCGGCCAACATCCCGGATTACCCCGCGGGCTTGCATCGTCCCAAAGGTAATAATTTGAGCAACATTTTCCCTTCCGTATTTCTGGGTGACGTAATCAATTACTTCCTGCCGGCGTTCATAGCAGAAGTCAATATCAATATCCGGCATCCCTAGGCGCTCAGGGTTCAGGAATCTTTCAAAAATTAAGCCGTAATTTAACGGATTAAGATCAGTAATGCCTAAAAGATAGCTTACCAGGCTGCCGGCGGCTGAGCCTCTTCCCGGCCCTACGGGAATATTTTGGCTTTTAGCGTAAGCAATAAAATCCCGCACAATTAAAAAGTAACTAATAAATCCCATGTGTTTAATAATTTTTAGTTCATGTTCCAGCCTTTTTTGCGCTTCAGGATTTTGTTCAAGTTTTTTTTCAATCAATCCCTTTTCACATAATTCCAGCAGGAAGGCTTCTTTATCTTTTCCTTCAGGCGGGGTAAACTTAGGTAAATGTAGTTGCTTAAAATTAAGTTCCAGGTTGCATTTTTCCGCAATCTCAAGAGTGCTTTTTAAAGATTCTGGGTAATCTGCGAACAATTTTTTCATTTCTTCCGGAGAAGTAAAATAAAATTCTTCAGTCTGAAAACGCATGTGTTTAGGATCGTCTAAAGTGCTCTGTGTTTGAATACATAATAACGCTTCATGAGCAGCAGCTCTGTCGCGAGTAGGATAATGTACGTCGTTAGTAGCAACTAATGGAATACTTAGCTCCCGAGATATTTTAATTAAACCTTCATTAGCAATTTTTTGTTCGGGAATGGAGTTGCCTTGAATTTCCAGGTAAAAGTTTCCTTTCCCTAGAATATTCTGATAATTATCGGCAGCTTTTAAGGCGTCATTGAAACGTTTCTGTAATATCAGGCAGGCAATCTCTCCTTTAAGGCAGGCAGAAGAACCGATTAGTCCGGCGGAATGTTCGGCTAAAATTTCTTTATCAATCCGCGGCCGGTAATAAAATCCCTCTAGGTAAGCGCTAGAGACTAACTCCATTAAATTATGGTAACCTTCTTCATTGCGGGCCAAAAGGATTAAATGGTTGGCGATATCTTCAATGCCAGAGTTGCTTTTTTTATCCAGGCGGCTTCCTGGAGCGACATAAACTTCACAGCCAATAATGGGTTTAATGCCGGCTTTTTGTGCTTCTAAATAAAATTCAATCGCCCCGAACATGTTACCGTGATCGGTGATTGCCAGGGAATCCATTTTAAAGCTTTTAGCAATGGCTAGTATTTCAGGTATGCGGCAGGCTCCGTCAAGGAGGCTGTATTGGGTATGTAGATGCAGGTGAATAAATTCAGAATGAGACATAATATTTAAACTCTAAGCACTAAACTCTAAATCCTAAACAAATCCTAAATCACCAAACTTAAAATATAATGTTTTGTTTTGAGTTTATAGTTTCGAGTTTGTTTAGAGCTTAGAGTTTTGTGTTTAGGATTTAAATAAATTATTCCCACTCGATTGTTGCCGGAGGCTTAGAGCTTATATCATAAACTACCCGGTTAATACCTTTTACTTCATTGATAATACGATTGGAGATTTTTTCCATAACCTCATAAGGAAGTTTTACCCAGTCCGCAGTCATGCCGTCAAAACTGGTTACGCAGCGTAAGGCACAGACGTTTTCATAAGTACGTTCATCGCCCATAATTCCTACACTTTTTATCGGAAGTAATACGGCAAAGGATTGCCAGATTTGATCATATAATCCAGCCCGGGTAATTTCTTCAATAACACGCTTATCTGCTTCCCGGAGCAGGTCAAGCTTTGGCAGATCGATTTCTCCGATAATTCTGACGGCTAGCCCCGGGCCAGGGAACGGTTGACGTTGAATAATGTTTTCCGGTAAACCTAGTTGAGTGCCGATTTGACGTGCCTCGTCTTTAAATAATTCCCGTAAGGGCTCAATAAGTTTAAGCTTCATTTGAGCAGGTAATCCACCTACATTATGGTGGCTTTTAATTTTTCTGCTGGGGCCGCCGGTTGGCGAAACGGATTCGATAACATCCGGATAAAGCGTACCTTGGCCTAAGAATTTTACACCTTTAGTTTTTTTAGCCTCTTCCTCAAATACCTTAACGAATTCATCACCAATAATCTTTCTTTTTTCTTCAGGATCAGTGATTCCTTTTAAACGCTCAAGAAACCTTTTGCTCCGGTCAACATAGCTCAAATTAAGGTGATACATATCTTTAAACACGCTTTTAACCTGTTCAGCTTCCCCTTTTCTGAGTAATCCATTATCAATAAAAATGCAACGTAAGTTTTTACCAATAGCGCGATGAATCAGTAAGGCTGCTACAGAAGAATCTACCCCTCCGCTTAACCCAAAAACCACTTTATCTTTTCCAATAGCCTTTTTTATATTAACAATTGATTCTTTAATAAACGATTGCATGGTCCATCTACTTGAGGCACCGCAAGCCTTAAATAGAAAATTACTTAAAATTTGATTGCCTTTTTCTGTATGTGTTACTTCCGGATGGAACTGTACGGCAAATATTTTCCTTTTTTGATTAGAGATTGCCGCAATCGGGGTATTAGTGGTATGCCCAATAGTATGAAATCCCGCAGGCATTTTAGTCACATAATCACCATGACTGGCCCAACAGGTAAAATTACCCGGTAGGTGGCTAAAAAGATTACTGTTGTCATCAATAAATAATTCTACTTTTCCGTATTCACGTTCGCGGGTATGCCTAACTTTGCCTCCCAATAGCTCGCAAATAACCTGCATGCCATAACAAATACCTAGAATCGGTATGCCTAGTTTAAAAATACCTGCATCAGGATAAGGGGATTTTTTATCAACTACTGAAGCAGGGCCACCGGAAAGAATGATCCCTTTTGGATTAAGCGCGGCAATTTCTTTAGCCGGAGTATTGTAAGGAATAATCATTGAGAAAACTTTATTTTCTCTTACTCTACGTGCAATTAATTGCGTATATTGTGAACCAAAATCCAAAATTAGTATTGTTTGTCTAGTCACCACAATATTCCTTTCCTGTCGTTTTTTAAACTTGGCTTTTTTCTTCAATTTATTTACCCATTCATACTCTTTGGCTTACCTGAAAAATTTTACCTTCGGTTTGAATTGAAGGAGCAATAATAATTTCCACATCGTGCATTTCTTTTAAGTTAGAGGCGCCTAGTGATCCCATGGAGGTTTTTAAAGCACCAAGAAGATTTTGTGAACCGTCATCAACTTTAGCCGGGCCAAATAAAATATCTTTTATCGTGCCGGTAGTCCCTACTTGAATGCGTGTTCCGCGAGGCAAATTTACATGCGAAGTAGCCATACCCCAATGAAATCCTCTTCCGGGAGCTTCTTTGGCGCGGGCAAAACTTGAACCAATCATTACTGCATCTGCTCCGCAAGCAAATGCTTTGCAGATATCCCCGCCGCGGTTCATTCCGCCATCAGTGATAATGGAAACGTATTTTCCAGTGCGTTTAAAATAAAAGTCGCGTGCTCCGGCAGCATCTACTGTAGCGGTAACCTGAGGCACCCCGATACCTAATACCCCGCGGCTAGTGCAAGCAGCCCCCGGACCTACGCCGATGAGCAAGCCGCTGGCTCCGGTACCCATTAACTCTAGGGTAGTTTCATAGGTAACACAGTTGCCTAAAATAACGGGTATCTTGACTGATTTACAAAACTTGACCAGATCCAAAGTTTTATATTCTTTAGCAAGATGTCTTAGGGTTACTACCGTAGACTGAATAACAAAAATATCTACACCCGCGGCAATCGCTAATTTGGAGAACCTTTCAGCATTTGCCGGAATACAGCTGACTACGGCCATAGCTTTAGCTTTTTTTATCTGCGCAACCCTTTTAGTAATCAGTTTTTCTTTGACTGGAGTGGTGTAGACTGCTTGAATTAATTCCGTAGCTTTTTGGGGGGTAGCCCGTGAGATTTCTTCTAACACTTCATCCGGGTTTTCATAACGAGTTTGGATGCCATCCAGGTTTAAAACCGCAATTCCGCCTAAACGAGACATTTCTATGGCAAATTTTACATCTACTACTCCATCCATAGCGGCAGCAAGGATGGGTATTTTAAAGTTTTTCCCGTTAAATTTAAAGCTGGTATCAACTTCGTTGGGATTTACGGTCTGAGAACCTGGAACTAAAGCTACCTCATCAAAACCATAGCATCTTCTTGCACGTCTGTTTATACCTATCCACTCTGCCATATCAAATTCTCCTTATTATAATAATAAACCGTTGTTTTGCAATAAGTTATGGATATTCGCCTCAGCTTGGGATTGCAACTGAAAGGATTAATAATTTTATATTAATCGGCAATATTTGTCAATATATATTTTATCTAGTGAAAAACACGGGGACGGTTCTGTTTTCTGAAATTGAACTCAAAAAATAGAACCGTCCCCTTTATTTTACAGCTTATAACTTATAGCTTACAACTGTTTAATACATTCCTCCGCCCATTCCTCCCATGCCGCCCATTCCACCACCAGGCATAGCGGGCATTTTATCATCTTTTTCCGGTTTATCCGCGATTAAAGCTTCAGTAGTAAGCAGTAATGCAGCAATACTGGAAGCATTTTGTAAAGCTGAGCGGGTAACTTTTGTCGGATCAATTACGCCGGCTTCAATCATGTCAACATAAGCATCCTGGCTGACATCAAACCCAATATTGGTTTTTTCTTGTTTAATCCTTTGTACGACTACTGATCCTTCAAGACCTGCATTTTGTGCAATCTGCCTTAAAGGTTCTTCAATAGCACGTTTGACAATATCCGCGCCAATTTTTTCGTCACCTTCCAGCTTTAATTTATCTAAAGCAGCGATGGTACGGATAAATGCTACACCACCACCAGGAACAATACCTTCTTGAGTAGCTGCGCGAGTAGCATGCAAGGCATCTTCAACGCGAGCCTTTTTCTCTTTCATTTCTGTTTCTGTGGCTGCACCTACGTTGATTACTGCAACTCCACCGGCTAATTTAGCCAGACGTTCCTGCAGTTTCTCTTTATCGTAATCTGAATCTGTATCTTCAATCTGTTTCTTTAACTGTGCAATTCTGGCATTGATTGCCGCATTTTTACCTGCGCCTTCGACAATGGTTGTATTCTCTTTGTCGATTTTTATTTTTTTAGCACGCCCTAAATCCTCGATATCCACATTTTCCAGTTTGATACCCAGGTCTTCAGTTAAAGCTTTACCACCGGTTAAAACAGCAATATCTTCGAGCATCGCTTTACGGCGATCGCCATAACCAGGAGCTTTAACTGCGCAGGCAACAAATGTACCGCGAATCTTGTTGACTACTAGAGTAGCTAAAGCTTCCCCATCAACTTCTTCGGCAATAATCAATAGCGGTTTACCTGCCCGGGCAATCTTTTCCAGTAAAGGCAGAATATCTTTAATCGAAGATATCTTTTTCTCATAAATAAGAATGTAAACATCTTCTAAAAGAACTTCCATTCTTTCGGTATCGGTTACAAAGTAGGGAGATAAATATCCTTGGTCAAACTGCATACCTTCTACAACATCTAAGGTTGTAGCAGTAGATTTGGCTTCTTCTACGGTAATTACTCCGTCCTTGCCTACTTTATCCATTGCTTCAGCAATTAATTCTCCGATATTAGTATCAGAATCCATCTCCAGCATTATCAGAGGTTTTTTCGGCTACTTCTTTAACCATCTGTGCACCCATATTCTCAAAAGCATCCTCTAAATCAATTTCTTTGGCTACAGTCACGCCGTCTTTAGTAATAGTCGGTGAGCCAAATTTTTTATCGATTACTACATTGCGTCCTTTAGGGCCTAAGGTTACTTTTACTGCAGCGGCCAGCTGTTCTACGCCCCTTAAAATCTTGCGACGGGCATCATCGCTGTACAATAATTGCTTTGCCATATGTTCCTCCCGTTAATTAATTATTTATTTAATAATTGCTAAAATATCTTCTTCGCGCAGAATAAGTAAGTCTTCGCCCTCTTTAGTGGTAATTTCATTACCGGAATATTTTCCGAATATGACCTTATCCCCGACTTTTACTTCAGGGGTGGCCATTGTTCCGTTGTCAAGCAGCTTTCCTTTGCCTACTGCAACGACTTTGGCCTCTTGCGGTTTTTCCTTAGCAGTATCAGGTAAAAGTATTCCGCCTTTGCTCTTAGTTTCTGCTTCTAAAACTTTAACAACGATGCGATCTCCCAATGGTTTAATTTCCATCTTGTCTCCTCCTTAGAATATAAGTTTAACTTAAAACTAGCACTCTTTTTCCTAGAGTGCTAATTATAGATAAAAAAATTTTATTGTCAAGACTTTTTTCTAAAACCGGCAACTTTTTTTTCATAAATAAGCCTGAGGCCAATCAAGGTCAGGTTTTTGTTAATTTCCATCTTCATGCCGGAGTATTTTTTGATTAAATAGATATTCCCGCCGGTGCCGATAATTTGCGTGTTTTTTTTCAGAAGCAATTTAATTTTTTCAGCTAACTCTTTGCATAAAACAGCTGTGCCAAAAACCACTCCGCTTAACATGCTATTTTTAGTATCTTGCCCAATAAGCATTTTCGGTTGTTCCAATTTTACCTGGGGTAATAATGCAGTTTTCTCTTTTAAGGCATTAAGGGACATGTTCATTCCCGGAAAAATTAATCCACCTAAATACGCCTGGTTTTTGGAAATTACATCAAAAGTTATAGCCGTGCCTGAATCAATAACAATTGCCGGGGTATGGTAAAGGCTTTTGACAGCATAAGCATTTACTAGTCGGTCTTGGCCGACTTGTTTGGGTATGCGGTAGCGGTTTACTATGGGGACAGTCAAATCTTTACCTATTATATATACGTTTCTTTTGGTAATAAGCTTCAAATCATGGTGAACAGTAGCGGTTAGTTTAGGAACAACGCTACAAATAATACTGGCAGATATTTTAGGATAAGTCTTTAATTTTCTGATTAATTCGGTCTTCTTGTAGTTTCTGGTGGGAATGTCAAACTGGCATTTTAGTGTTTTGCCTTTAAAAATCCCACCGGAAATATTCGTATTGCCAATATCAATGGTTAATAGCATTGCGCAACTCCTTGACCTTATCTCTAAACTGGGCGGCTTTTTCAAATTGCAGGTTGCGTGCCGCCATTTCCATTTCATATTCTAACTCAGCTATATATTTATGCAACTGATATTGCTCAGTTGGCTCCCCGGTTAACTCTTGCACAAACTCCTGAATTTGTTCAGTATCTTCAATACCTTTTTGTATTGCTTTATTGATAGATCGCGGAGTAATTTTGTGTTTACGGTTAAATTCGATTTGAATAACTCTGCGTCTTTTACTTTCGTTTATTGCTTTGCGCATGGATTGCGTAATGGTGTCAGCATACATAATTACTGTACCGTTTAGGTTGCGGGCTGCCCGGCCGCCTACCTGAATAAGCGCAGTAGCACTGCGTAGAAATCCTTCTTTGTCAGCATCCAAAATTGCCACTAGCGAAACTTCCGGTAAATCCAAACCTTCGCGTAATAAGTTAATCCCCACTAAACAATCAAATTTCTTTTCCCGCAATTCCTTAAGAATTATTGAGCGCTGAATTGTCTGTATTTCAGAGTGCAGATATTTTACTTTTATTCCTTGTTCTGAAAGATAGTTAGCCAGGTCTTCAGACATTCTTTTAGTTAATGTAGTTACCAAAACCCGCTGATTGTTCTTTACCCGTTGTTTTATCTGTATGATTAAATCTTCAATCTGTCCTTGCGTGGGTTTGACGATAATTTCCGGATCAATTAATCCGGTTGGGCGGATAATCTGCTCGGTAACTTTGTTACTGCATAGATTTAATTCATACTCATCGGGGGTTGCAGAAACAAAAACTAATTGTTTTACCAGCCGGTTAAATTCGTCAAATTTTAGCGGCCGGTTATCCAAGCAGGAAGGTAACCTAAAACCATAATCTACGAGTGTTTCCTTTCGAGCTCTATCACCGGCAAACATCCCCCTGATTTGCGGTATAGTAGCATGCGATTCATCAATTATTGTCAAAAAATCGCCCTGAAAATAATCAATCATTGCTGATGGACGTGACCCTGGCAAGGAACCATTGAGATGCCGGGAATAATTTTCTATTCCATGACAATAGCCAATTTCTTTGAGCATCTCCAAGTCATAATTAGTACGTGATTCAAGGCGTTGCGCCTCAAGCAGTTTATTATTTTTGCGTAATTCAATTAATTGTCCCGCCAATTCTTCTCTTATTGAACTAATTGCATTTTGAATTCTGCCTGGCGCTGCAATAAAATGTTTAGCCGGATAAATCGCTACCTGCTCAATTCGGCTAATTATTTTTGCTGAAACCGGGTCAAATACTGAAATTTGCGATATTTTATTTTGGGTTAATTCCAAGCGTAATGCTTGTTCGCTGTAAGATGGAAAAACCTCTACAATATCCCCGCGTACCCGGATTTTCCCACGTTTAAATTCATAATCATTGCGCTCGTATTGGATCTGAATAAGCTTAGTGATTAATTCATCCCGATCGATAGTTATTTTTTTATCCAAAATTACCAGCATTTCTTGGTAATCCTGCGGAGAACCCAAATTGTAAATGCAAGAAACAGAGGCAACAACAATTACATCCGGACGGCTCATTAGCGAAGTAGTCGCAGAAAGCCGCAGGCGGTCTAAGCGCTCATTGATTGAAGAATCTTTCTCTATGTAAGTATCTGTGGACGGAATATATGCCTCTGGCTGGTAATAATCGTAGTAGCTGACGAAGTATTCGACGGCATTATGGGGAAAAAACTCTTTAAATTCAGAATAGAGCTGAGCGGCTAAAGTTTTATTATGCGAAATTACCAGTGTCGGCATCTTTACTTTAGCAATGACGTTAGCCAAAGTAAATGTTTTACCGCTGCCGGTAACTCCTAAAAGCGTAGAATAACGTTGTTTAGAAAGAATGGCATCAGAAAGTTGCCGTATTGCTTTAGGCTGATCGCCCGCTGGCTTTAATTTAGTTTTTAGTTTGAATTCTTGCCAAGGCATTACAATCCATAAGTATTGCAAACATCAATCAGGTAAGGAACAGCTTCTTTATCTTGAAATAGCCCTAAAACGTAGGCGGAATTAGCCACAATATTTGGATCATCCTGGGAAAGGGCTTTACGTAGTGCCGGCAAGCTTGCTTCTTCTTTTAATTCTCCCAGTATAAAAATAGCATCCTTACGCAGTGGGTTAGTATCATCCTCTATGGCATCAATAATTAAGGTAAGCAAGTTTTTACCGTTAACTTTATAGTATAATTCCAGATTTTGCGAAGAAATAACGCTGGATTTTGCCAATTCGTCGAAATATTTAACTACGTAAGGTTTGAGTATACGCAAAGCCCGAGCAGTGCGTTTTTTGACCCAGGTTGCATTTTCCGGAGAAACCACTTCTTTCAAAAGTAATGGTAGTATTGTTACATCTTCTAAATTAGCCAAGCTTATATAAGAACTCACTCTTAACACCGGATCATTACTATTAAGATCTTTTTTGAGTGCAGCAAGTATCTGGTCATGCTCTGACGGGACAGCAGTTGCTAATGTTTCAACTTCTGTTTTAGGTGTAGTCAAGGAGTCTTTAAACATCGCGATACCCTCTTTTGCGGCAGATCGAACAAGAGTTTCATCATCAGCTAATCTTTCAATAAGCAAACCAAGCGTCTTAATATCTTTAATTTGGCCTATTGCCATACAAGCGGCTTGGCGTATTTTGGGATTAGGGTCTTTTAACGCTTGCTCAATCAGAGTAATGGCGGGATGGAATTTATTGATACCTAATTGCTGGATAGAGGTTATTCTTACCAAGTCGCTATTATCTTTTGCCAAAACTTCTACTAATTGTGGCAGATATTTTTCATTAAACTGGCCTAATTGTTCTACAGCTGCGGCTCTTGTAGAAATCTGTGCGCTGTTTAAAAATTCAAGCAATTTAGCTTCCATTTTCTGATCGCCTAAGTTAAGCAAAGCCTTAGTCACCAGTATTCTTATTATGTAGCTGTCGTCTTTTAGGGATTTCTTTAACAAGGGAATAGTTGTTTTATCTTTAAGCTTACCTAAAGCTTCTATGGCAGAAGTACGTATAAGGAATTCGTTGCTCTTAAAACCGCTGATTAATACATCTTTCATGCGTGGATCGCCAATTTTACCTAAAGCCTCCAGAACTTTAGAACAAACTACTATTTTGGAATATTTAGAGTCAAGATGGGGTTTTAGGCGTCTGTCTTCTTGCTGCACCGCAAAAAGCCCGGCTCGAAATAATAGGAAACAAAAGAATAATGTTAGTGCGATGATGGAAATTTTTCTCATGAATAACTTCTCATAAATTATAGCTATAAAATATTGAGGTTGATATCTACAGACCCAATAGAATCGGTTAGTTCTCCTATTGAAATTATATCCACACCGGTTGCCGCATATTTCTTCACGTTACCCAGATGTATTCCTCCGCTTGCTTCTAACATTGTAATACACGAGCGGCAGTTAATGTACAAGTTATTTCTAATCTTTATTGCCTTAGAAATATCGCGAATGCCCATATTATCCAGCATGATAATATCTGGCTTAAAACTTAAAGCCCGGACAAATTCTTTTAAATTTTGGGTTTCAATCTCAATCTTGCATCCTTTGGGCACATTAGGCAGTTTAGAATATCCCCCCATAATTTTTAAATGATTATCTTTAATCAAAACCATTTCATCAAGACGCATTCTATGGTTATATCCTGATCCAATTCTGACTGCATACTTCTGTAATTGCCTTAATCCGGGAATAGTTTTACGTGTATCGGTAATTTTAGTCTTAAAAGGCTTAATTTTTGTAACAAATTTATTTGTTTTGGTGGCGATTCCAGAAAGAAAAGCCAACAAATTTAAAGCTACTCGTTCAGCAGTAAGTATACTGGCTGCTTTTCCGGAAATAATGGCTAGGGTATCCCGATTAGAAACCTGCTGGCCTTCTTTGACTTTCGGAATAAATTTTAAACTAGGGTCTATAGTTTTAAATGTAGCCGCGGCTAATTCCATACCGCAGACTAAAAAGTTTTCCCTGGCGACAATACTAGCCTTAATCTGTATATTTTTAGCTATATTTAATTGCGTGGTAATATCACCCCGCCCGACATCCTCTAAAAGAGCGCGCCGAATGACTAATCTTATATCTTTAGGTTTAAGTTTAGGCTTGCTTTCGGATAAGAAATATTTACCCTCACACCAATTATTTATTAGGCGACAATCCTTTTTGGGCAATTGGTGCGAGGGTTTAGTGTAAGCCATGTTTAATTGCCTCTAATTTTTTAAGTTGTTCATTCATGTCTACCAACTTTACTTTTTCGGTTTCCACAATTTCCTTAGGGGCGCGTACAGTAAAATTTTTATTTGTCAGCATAGTTTCTTTATTTTTTATTTCTGCTTTTAATTTGTCGATTTTGAGGTTAGTCTTTTTAAGCTGCTCTGCAACATCAACTACTCCGGCAAGCGGCATTATCACATGTAGATCTTTAAGCGCGACAGCGTATTGGTTATTTTGAGCAATATATTGGTCAGTAAAAGCCAGGTTGTTAACTTTAGCTAAATTTTTAATGTAAACTGCAAACATTTCTATGGATTTTTGAATTAGTTTATTAGTAACTGCTAACTGAATATCTATCCGGCTGACCGGATTAACCTCCAGTTCTGCGCGCATATTTCTGATAGTATTAATTAGTTCAAAAGCTAGTTCCATTTGCTGTTCATCTTTCCGGTTAATTAGTTTATTCTGCAGGTGCGGCCAACTTTGCTGCATAATTGAATCTTTTGCACCCGGCAGGCGTTGCCAAATTTCTTCGGAAATAAAAGGCATGAAAGGATGTAATAATCTCAGATATTTTTCTAAAACTTTATACATGACTACCTGGGTTTGCTTTTGGTTAATTTGGGGCTTGATTAATTCTAAATACCAGTCACAAAATTCATGCCAGAAAAATGTATACAGGCTATTAGCTGCTTCATTAAATTTAAAACTAGCTAATTCATTATCGACTTTTTCTAAAAGGGTATAAAAACGGCTTAGAATCCAGCGGTTGACAATATCCAGTTGTTCCTGTTTGAAATAAACGCATAAATCCACCTGGGTTTCCTCAGGCTTTAAATTCATTAAAATAAAACGCGAGGCATTCCATATTTTATTAGCAAAATTTCTGCCCTGTTCGAATTTTTCTTTAGACAGATATATATCCTGGCCTTGCGTAGTTATAGAAATAAGGCTGTAACGTAAAGCATCTGTTCCATATTCCGCAATAATTTCCAGTGGATCAATGGCATTTCCCAGGGATTTAGACATTTTTTTCCCCTGGCTGTCGCGGATTGTGCCATGGATATAAACATCTTTAAAAGGTATATTTTTTTTGAATTCCAATCCCGCCATAATCATCCGGGCAACCCAAAAGAAAATAATATCCGGACCGGTAACCAGGGTGGAAGTAGGATAAAAATATTTTAAATCCGCATTTTCTTTGGGCCAATAAAATGTAGCAAACGGCCAAAGCCAACTGGAGAACCAGGTATCTAAAACATCCTCATCCTGAATTATATTTTCTAAGCCGCATTTAGGGCATTTTAAGGGTTTTGTTCCGGAAACAATAATACCTGTTTTTGTGTTTTTCTCCTGCCAATCTTTACAATAGTAAACCGGTATACGGTGACCCCACCAAATTTGTCGTGAAATACACCACTCCTGAATATTATCCATCCAGTTTAAATAAACCTTGGTCCAACGGGCAGGATGGAATTTTATTTTACCTGTTTTTACTGCCGCAATTGCCGGTTTAGCCAAAGGTTTCATTTTCACAAACCATTGCTTTGATAAGTAAGGCTCGACAATAGTATTGCAGCGGTAACAATGCCCAGCAGAAAGAGTATGTGGAGTAATTTTTTCCACTAAATCCAGTGATTTTAAATCTTCGATTATTGTTTCTCTGGCTTTAAAACGGTCCTGCCCTGCGAATTTGCCAGCCTCTTCATTCATCCTGCCGTCAGGAGCCATAACATTAATGAATTGCAGGTTATGTTTTTTTCCTAAAACATAGTCATTGGGATCATGCGCAGGAGTTACCTTAACCGCACCTGTTCCAAATTCCATATCGATTACATTGTCCGCGATAATTTTTATTATCCGATTAGTTATAGGTAAAACTAGATATTTACCAACATATTTTTTATAACGTTTATCTTTTGGGTTTACAGCAACTGCCGAGTCTCCGAGCATGGTTTCTGGCCGAGTAGTGGCTACAGTAATAAATTCCTGAGGGCTATCCTTTAATGGATATTTAAGGTAGTAAAGATTACCTTCTAACTCTACATGACTAGCTTCCTCGTCGCTTAAAGCAGTCTGGCAGCGCGGGCACCAGTTGATAATATAATGCCCCTGGTAAATAAGTTTTTTTTCATACAAGCGGACAAAAACTTCCGTAACGGCTGTTGAATAATCCTGATCCATAGTAAAACGCAACCGTTCCCAATCACAGGCGCAACCGAGTTTTTTAAGCTGATTAATTATCGTTGTTCCGTAGAGTTGTTTCCATTCCCAAACCCTGCTTACAAATTTCTCGCGGCCCAGATCCTGCCTTTTAAGCCCTTCTTTAGCTAAAGCTTTTTCAACAACATTCTGCGTGGCAATTCCTGCATGGTCAGTACCCGGCATCCACAAAGCCGAAAAACCTTGCATTTTTTTGTAGCGAATTAGAATATCCTGAATAGTATTATTGAGGGCATGCCCCATATGCAGAATGCCCGTAACATTTGGCGGAGGAATAACTATACAGTAAGGAGTTTTACTGGCGGATGCTTTAGCGCAGAAAAGGTTATTTTGTTCCCAAACCTTATACCACTTGTCTTCGGTTTCTTTAGGATTATACTGCTTACTAAGTTCTTCAGTCATTACGGGTTATCCTTACTGGCGAGAAAATCGCTTAATTAAAATTTACAGCTTATAGCTTACAACTTATAGCTTATCTTTTAAGAGTTTATACTCGACGCTATCCACTAAAGCCTGCCAACTAGCCTCAATGATATTTTCATGGACTCCAATTGTACTCCAAATATCTTTTTCATCTTGCGACTGAATTAATACTCTTACTTTGGCCGCGGTACCCGCTTTTTCGTCCAGAACACGTACTTTAAAATCAGACAAGTGCATTTTAGCTAAGGTTGGATAAAAGTCTTTTAGCGCTTTACGTAAAGCATTATCTAATGCGTTAATTGGGCCATCTCCTTCGGCAGCAGTGTGCTCTTTAACCCCGTTAACCCGTAACTTAATAATAGCTTCCGAGGTAATTTTCTTATTCTGCCCCTTTTCAATGACAACCTTAAATCCTTCCAGCTCAAAGAATTTTTTAAATTTCTTTAATGATCTCTGCATTAAAATTTGAAAAGATGCTTCGGCAGCTTCAAATTGAAAACCTTTATGCTCTAAAGCTTGTACCAGTTCCAGGATTTTTTTGGTTTGCGGATCAGTTTTGCTTAAATCATAGTTTAAAGCTTTAGCTCTGAGTAAAATCCCGGTTTTGCCACCCAGCTCAGAAACCAGGATCCTACGCTTATTCCCAACTAAATGTGGATCCAAATGCTCATAAGTTAACGGATTTTTCATAATCGCATTAATATGCATCCCGCCTTTATGCGCAAAAGCGGATTCCCCCACAAAAGGCTGCTCATTTTTTAAACGCATATTACTGATTTCGCTCACAAAGTGCGAAAGATGAGTTAGTTGTTTTAACTGTGTATCTGAAATGCAGTCGATTTTTAATTTGGTTTTTAAATTAGCAATAATCGGAACTAAATCCGCATTCCCGCAACGTTCACCATAGCCATTAATTGTCCCTTGCACCATAGTTGCTCCGGCTTCAATAGCAGCCAGGGAATTGGCAACAGCCACTCCAGAATCATTATGGCAATGAATTCCAATCTCAACCTTGATTTTTGCTTTAACTTCTTTAATAATAGAGCTTATTGCACTAGTGAGGGTTCCTCCGTTTGTATCGCAAAGGCATATGACAGAACAACCCGCATCTTGGGCCGTCACTAAGGTTTTTAAAGCATAATCTTTGTTAGCATTATAGGCATCAAAAAAATGCTCTGCGTCATAAAATACCGGGAAACCTTTCTTAACAAAAAAATTAATACTGTCGAAGATCATCGCCAGATTTTCATTCAGCGTAGTTTTTAATACTTCTGTTACATGAAAATCCCAGGTTTTGCCGACAATAGTGATTACTTGGGCTTGAGATTTTAAAAGAGCCGAAAGGTTGGTGTCCTGATCGGCCGCAATATTAGGCCTGCGGGTCATACTAAAAGCAGTAATTTTAGCATTTTTAAGTTTAGTGAGGCTTATTTTCTCAAAAAATTCTTTATCCTTGGGATTTGAACCCGGCCAGCCGCCTTCAATAAAATGTATACCAATTTTATCCAGCTCTTCAGCGATGCGAATTTTATCCATTACCGAATAGGATATTCCTTCCGCCTGAGAACCATCGCGCAATGTGGTATCATATAATTTTACTGTCATAGATTACCCCTTCTAATTTTTAGCCTAATCACAATAGGGCAAAGTTTTTATTTAGCTTTACTTAACCCGAAATCAGCATGTAATTTCTTTACCGCGATTTCTGCATCTTTCTTCTTAATAATGCAGGAAATACTAATATCTGAAGTAGAAATCATTTCAATATTAATTTTATTATCTGCTAAGATTCCAAACATTTTAGCCGCAACGCCATGATGGGATTTCATACCTACACCGACAATTGAAACGCGCGCGATATCTTCATCAAGCAAAACATCGTTTGCCCCGATTTTTTTAGCGACTTTTTTAGTAATTTTGCTGGCTTTAAGGCAATCGGCTTTAGCAATGGTAAAAGAGATATCTGTTGAACGGGTATGGCTTACATTTTGCACAATCATATCTACGCTTACACCGGAAGTCGCCAACTCTTCAAATAATTTTACAGCTACGCCGGGTTTATCCGGTACGCCGCAAAGAGTAATTTTTGCTTCATTTTTATTTAGAGTTACGCCGCTGACCAGAACATCCTCCATTTTTTTAACCTCCTTAATAATCATTGTTCCGCTTTGCGTATTAAACGAAGAACGCACATGTAAAGGAACATTAAATTTTTTTGCAACCTCAATCGAACGCGGCTGCATTACTTGAGCGCCCAGAGAAGCCATCTCCAGCATTTCATCATAAGTAATCTCTTTAATTTTTCTAGCATTAGGTTCAATGCGCGGATCGGTAGTGTAAATACCCATAACATCCGTATAGATTTCACAAGAGTCTGCTTGCAGCTCTTTAGCCAGGGCTACTGCCGTTAAATCTGAACCACCCCTGCCTAAAGTAGTGATCTCCTGGTTTAGAGTAACACCTTGGAAACCTGCTACAATAACAATCCTGCCTTTTTTTAATTCGGCTCTAATCTTATCTACATTTATTTTTATAATTCTTGCGCGCGTATGGCTGTTGTCGGTAAGAATTCCTACTTGTGAGCCAGTAAAAGAAATAGCCTGAGATCCTAATTTATGGATCGCCATCGCCAAAAGCGCAACTGAAATTTGCTCTCCGGTAGATAACAGCATATCCATTTCTCTTTCTGATGGATTAGGATTAATTTTATCAGCTAACTCCACTAATTCATCGGTAGTATCGCCTAAAGCTGAAACAACTACGACTAAATCGTATCCTTTTTTGCTGTATCCGACAACTCTTTTGGCAACTCTCTGAATACGTTCAACATTTGCAACCGAAGACCCGCCGTATTTTTGTACAACTAACCCTCTAGACATTCTTTCCTTCTCCTTAAAGTCAACCCCACGGCTAAGCTCCACTAGTATTTTGTAGCCGCGAATTTATAAAATATTCCATAAGCTGACAACCGTTATCAAAATAAATCTGTGATTTTTGCGCTTCTTTTTCACTGTAGTTTAAAAGATTATTCTTGGGGATATCTTTTCCATAAATTGCAAAAGGGATAGCTTCTGCAGTATGTGTTTTTAAAGATATCGGCGTAGCATGATCTGGTAAAACCATAATTCGAAAATCATCCTTTTGTTTAAGATATTCTAATAAAGCACCCACGATTAATTGATCAAAACGCTCAATCGCCGTAAGCTTTTCCCGTAAATCACCATTATGCCCGGCTTCATCAGGGGCTTCAACATGCACAAAAACAAAATCATTCTTTTTCAAAGAAATAATCGCTGCCTTAGCTTTCCCTTCATAATCTGTATCATAATAACCGGTTGCTCCGGGGACATTAATTACGTCCAGGCCTAAAATATGGCCTAAGCCTTTAATTAAATCAACTGCTGAAATTACACTGCCGGATAGACCAAATTTATCCATAAATTTAGGCATGCTTGGTTTAACACCCTGGCCCCAAAGCCAAATCATATTCGCCGGATTTTCTTTTAAATCCAGCCGTACTTGATTAATTTCATGCGCTCCCAAAACCTCTTTAGAATCAAGCATAAGTTTAATCAACTCATCTGCGCCATCACCCTTAGGTAAATGCCGTTTAATACTTTGTCCAGCGATATCATGCGGAGCCCAACATTTTAAATTTTGCAGTTTTAATTCTGCGCCGCGTTTAACTAAAAGTAGGTGCCTGTAACTTACGCCTGGAAAAAAACGTATCCTATTACTACCTAGTTTCTGATCAAGAAATTTAATTAATGTACGTGCCTCCAATGATTTAATATGCCCGGCACTATAATCAAGAAGCGTATCTGCGGTAGCGGTAATTAAGTTGCAGCGAAAAGCAACATCATCATCTTCTAGCTCAACACCTAAATTGGCAGCTTCTAACGGACCTCTTCCAGAGTAATATTTTTTCGGATCATACCCCAGAATGGAAAGATTAGCGACATCAGATGCCGGAGTCATTTTGTCCGGGATGGTTTTGGCCTGCCCTAAGCAGCCATTTTGGGCAATAAAATCCATGTTTGGCGTGCGCGCTGCCTCTAAAGGCGTACGCATACCCAGTTCTTCTATTGGATAATCTGCCATACCGTCACCAACGAGTACAATGTATTTTGTCATATTAGAATTTTACCTCAGGAACTATTTTAGCTTTTTCTTCAGCTTTGAAATATTCACTAGCTACTTTATAACCGGAAACTCCGGCAATAACATTACCGGGAAACATACGCACGGTAATATTGTAATCTTGCACTGCTTCATTGTAACGCATACGTTCAACCGCAATACGATTTTCTGTACCGGCTAACTCATCCATAAGCTTTAAAAATGTATTATCTGCCTTAAGAATAGGATAATTTTCAGCAACAAAAAGTAATCTGGATAATGCCGCATCTACTGCGCCGGCAGCTTTGACTTTTTCATCCACCGTGCCAGCTTTAGCCCATTGTGAACGGGCAGCAGTAACTGCCTCAAAAACACCTTTTTCATGCGCAGCATAACCTTGCACTGAATTGACTAAATTGGGGATTAAATCATTGCGCCTTTGTAATTGATTATCAACTTGAGCCCATTTAGCGGTAATTGTTTCATGTTTTGCAACTATTGCATTATAAGTACTGATAAAAATAATAATTAAAACCGCTGCGATAATTCCTAAACTGATCAATATTTTTTTCATAATCTCTCCTTTTTAAAATCCACCTCCACTACCTCCCTCCTCCACCGAAACTTCCCCCGGAATAACTACCACCCGAACCGACCGGTAACCCCCAAATCAGTGTTTGAAGAAAACTCTTACGCTTAACCGTAGACATTTTTAACCAAATACCATATCTAACGATCATTGCTATAAAATAACCCAGCAATGCTGATATAACTATAATTATAGATCCTTGACTCAAAGCCATACCTAAACTAAAAAGTATCGTAAAAGGTAGGCCTATAAAAATCGGCCAAGGAACATTCCAAATCAAACAAAACAAAAAAATGTATAATGAAAAATACGTTAAATTTAAATTACCTTTTCCTGCCTGAGGATCAATGCTTTCGATATTGCTAATATTTATTTTTGCCTCATTAGCGATTACTTTAATTATCTGTCCAACCCCGTAAAAAATTCCTGTATCATAGTCACCTTCTTTAAAATATGGCACCATATAGTTCCGCCCAATTTCACCGCACTTACCATCAGGCAGTATACTTTCTAAACCATAGCCGGTTTCAATACGCCAGCGCCTTTCTTTAACCGCCAGAAGCACTAACACCCCGTTATCCCTACCCTTTTTTCCCGGTTTCCATTTATCAAAGATCAGCCGCGCGTATTCCTTTTCATCATAAGGTGCGATAGAACTTACCGTGATAACCATAATCTCGGCGCCGGTTTTTTCCCGCAGCTCAATAATTAAAGCTGTAAGCTTGGCATTATGGTCAGCGCTTATGACATTAGCAAAATCATTTACCCAGCCTACCGCAGCAGGAATTTGATCAGCCCCAAAAACCGGCCGGCCGGATATTAAAACCAACAACAAGATTAACTTACAGGTTAATCTATAAAGCATCCACGTCTTGAGTAATTTTATCCAAATTATCAACTAAAACCAAAAACAGTTCTTCGGTTTGTGTTTTGCTTAATTTTATTTTATTGGATTTAGCTGCCAGGATTTTTTCCCAACTGACAGTATCAATTTTAAAATTTTGGGCCACCTGCTTGATCAAGGCATCTTTCTGATAATGCGGTTGGATACCTTTAAGACGCAAAACATTTCTTAAAACATGTAAAATCCCAGTAAATGATTTTAATAATGGTCCTTTTAAATCTTGAGGATAAGAATTTAAATAGATTTGTTTTAAACTGAGCGATTTTACCTTCAATTCTTGCTCGCATTGAAATCTTAAATTTTTCATATCTACATGGATTTCTTTTAAAATATCATTTCCTTCTAGCACCTTATAATTCTCCTGCAGATCCAGGAATTCAATCGGAAAAACATCGCAAGATGAAAGAATGTATTCTTTACTTAGAAATAACGGCATCAACCTTTTAAATCTTTTGATCACTTTAGAGGCCGGCTTAAGATATGACAACTCAGTTGACTTAAGAACCACCAGGATATTTACATTTGAATGGCTAAAAACAAATTCCCCGCTAGCTGCACTTCCATAGAGAATAACACTTAAGAGCCCTTCTCCGTAAATTTCTTTTAAGCTAAAGATAAAACTACTAATTTCACAGCTTAATTTAGGTGATAGTTTTAAATTATTCATAATTGTTTATTTGTTAATTTGGATAAACAACCAGCCATTTTTATTTTGTTGAAAAAAGGCCCATAATTATTATTCAACTTATCCATAATATAAGCTCGATAGGTATTCTTTTTATTAGAATTAGCGACTACTAAATCCAAAGCCGCTGATTTTAATAACTTTTGGCCTTTTTTAATCAGTTGATTCTTATCCGCATCAGGCTCAAATTTAAAACCAACAGTAAATAAACCTGAGTATTTTTTAAAGCGATTAACTAGTTTTTTTGTAGGGACTAAATTCACCCTCCAGCATTTACGCAAAGAACTAAATTTTCTTTGAACCACTTCTCTAGGCCGATAATCAGCAACTGCGGCAGCATGAATGATAGCTGCATATTTTTTACTGCTCAATTCTTTTTTCAAAAGCGCAGCTAATTCGGTAAAATATTTAAAACGAATTATCCGGACACCTGTTAAAGAGCTATGAAAATCAACTGGCCCTATTAATAAAGTAACCTTGAAACCAAGTTTCTTGAATTTATCTGCCAGAATAAACCCAGTCTTACCCGTTGCCAGATTACTAATTACCCGCACCCGGTCAATGGCAATCCAAGTAGGCCCTGCCGTAATCAGGATTCTTTTACCTTTTAATGACATAGCTATTTACTAAACCCTAAACACGAAATTCGAAATCCTAAACAAATCCTAAATCCGAAACTCAAATTAAAAATTCGCGTTAAGCTATAAGTTATAAGCTTTAAGCTTATAACTTAAGACTTATGGCTTAGTAGCCAATTTCTTTGATAATTGCTTTTAAATCTGCGCCAATTAATTTCGGAGGCTTAATTGTTTTAATTGCCCGCTCAGGATCTTTTAAGCCATGGCCGGTTAAAATGCACACGATTGAAAATTTCTTATTTTTTGAATTAATTTTTTTGAAATATCCGTTTTTCACTAATTTTAGCAGTCCGGCAACGCAAGCAGCTGAAGCTGGTTCCGCATATACGCCTTCTTTTTCGGCAAGAATTTTATAAGCAGTAAGTATTTGTGCGTCAGAAACCATATCAATTAACCCGCCGGATTCATCGCGAGCTTCTGTGGCACTCTTCCAACTTGCCGGATTTCCGATACGAATAGCAGTAGCAATTGTTTCAGGGTTAGCAATCGGTTTGTTTCTTACGATTGGGGCAGCTCCTTGAGCCTGAAAACCCAGCATGACCGGAAACTTATTGCTTAATCCACTACCTTGATATTCTTTGTATCCTTT
>JAPLLZ010000049.1 GCA_026387265.1 Candidatus Omnitrophota bacterium | reverse complement strand
TTCCCTTATTTGCGATAAATTTATAAGCAGAATCAGCTGCTACTGCGCCATCGCCGCAAGCGTTAATCACCTGATAAAGTCCCTTCTTCCGGCAATCGCCGCAAGCAAACACACCTTCAGCTGTTGTCGCCATATCCTCATTAGTAACAATAAATCCAGCTTCATCCATCTGCAGTTTATTCTTTAAAAATACTGTTTCCGGTTCATAACCAATATAAATAAAAACCCAATCACAGGCAAAATCGCTTTCTTTGCCGCTTAAAAGATCTTTAATCACCACTGCTTCAACCTTATTAGACCCCTTGACTTGGGTAACCGCGCTATTTAAAATAAAGCTGATTTTACTGTTTTTCTGCATTCTTTCCTGCAAAATTAGTGAAGCACGCAAATCTGCTCGGCGGTGAATTACACTTATGGAACTGGCAAAACGGCTCAAATATATCGCTTCTTCAGCAACAGTATTTCCTCCTCCCACAATCACTACTTTTTTACCCTTGAAAAATGGAGCATCACAAGTAGCGCAATATGAAACACCACGGCCGGTATATTTTTCCTCACCGGGAACATTTAATTTCCTTGAGCGAGCGCCACTAGCAATAATAATCGCCTGAGATTGATAACTATCTCCAGAGGTATTAATAATTTTTTCTGCGCAATCCAGGTTTAAAACCTCTTCGCTGACGATTTTCACTCTCAACTCCTTAACTTGCTCTTCCATACGCCCCATCAATTCAACTGTAGATATACCTCCGGGAAAACCTGGATAATTTTCAATCGTTTCACTCATTAGAATCCTGCCACCAACAGCCATTTTTTCAATTAATAACGTATCCAAGCGGCTACGACCAGCATAAAGCGCAGCAGTTAATCCTGCCGGACCTGCCCCGATTATAATTAAATCATGCTTTACCAATTCATCACCCTCTATTAAAGTTGTAATTTGGCAGCTTTAACTTTTGTTTTTAAACCAGCTAATTTCCTTTTAATACGTAATTTTTCTAAAAGCGAAGCATAATCTACGATCAACTTTCCTTTTAAATGGTCAATTTCATGCTGCAAAACACAAGCAAAAAGATTCTTGGCCTCAAACTCTATAAAACGGCCATTCTCATCCTGAGCCTGCAACCAAACTTGCTTAGCCCGTTTAACTTTGATACAAACACCCGGAACACTCAAACACCCCTCATTAATCGACTGTTTACCCTGGCTTTTTACAATCTTAGGGTTAACTAATTTATAAAGGCCATCTCCAATATCCACAACAATTAATTGCTCACTGAGACCAATTTGCGGAGCAGCCAACCCAACCCCAGAATCTTCATACATAGTTTTAGCCATCTGACTAAGAATCCTGCGGTATTCATCAGTAACCTGGCTAACCGGCTTAGCCTTTTTTCTTAAAATAGGCTCACCAAATATCTTAATTTTTAATTTTGTTCCTGGCATCGATCTTAATTCTTAATTTTGTTTTTACCGTTGACTTTTATAATTTTAGCTTTAATGGACTTGGCTTGTTTATCTTCTACAGCAACATAAGAAAGTATAATCACCAGATCTCCAGGACAAACTCCCCGAGCAGCCGCACCATTTAAACAAATTATACCACTTCCCGCCTTACCCTTAATCACATAAGTTTCAATGCGCATACCATTATTGAGATTAAGCACCTCTACCTTCTCATGCTCTAAAATATCCGCTGCTTTTATTAAATCGTCATCAATAGTAATACTGCCTTCATAATAAAGATTGGCATCAGTAACCGTAGCACGATGAATCTTGGATTTTAACATAGTTCTAAACATTTTAATTTCTCCTCATCACTAGTGATATAAGCTCATCCGGAATTAAGCTTACAAAACTATTTTTTTATCAACTTATATGTTTGCCGGGCAATCATTAATTCTTCATTTGTCGGAATAACCATAATCCTGGGTTTCTTTTTAAAACAAGTAAACAGCCCCTGACAAACGCTTTCTCTTATGGCCGCATTATTTTCACCAATACCGGCAGTAAAAATTAAGGCATCCAGCTCTCCAAGCACTGTAAGATAGGCGCCAATATATTTGCGGATACGATAAACAAAGATATCCAAAGCCAGCTTTGCGCGTTTATTGCCTACG
This sequence comes from Candidatus Omnitrophota bacterium, assembly GCA_026387265.1. GTDB lineage: Bacteria > Omnitrophota > Gorgyraeia > Gygaellales > Profunditerraquicolaceae > UBA6249. The sequence goes on along the minus strand of JAPLLZ010000049.1, from coordinate 20,053 downwards.
CTAGCCTTTTCATCAAGCAAGCGCATATCATTGCTTATGCCCGATATTCCTTTTAAACCGCTTTCTTTATTCAAAATACGATCCATTTGTTTAGTGTCTAATTTTTTTTTGTGCATAATATGCGTAATTAAAGCCGGATCAACATCACCGCAACGGGTGCCCATCACTAACCCCTCTAAGGGCGTATACCCCATGCTCGTATCCACAGATTTACCTTGCTTAATAGCAGTAATGCTACAACCGTTACCTAAATGACAGGTGATCAAATTTAATTTATTCAACGGTTTTTTCAGGATGCGGCTAGCCTCTTCTGCAACATACTCATGGCTAGTGCCATGAAAACCATACTTTCTTACTCTTAATTTCTGATAATAATCATATGGCAAACCATAAATAAAAGCAAATTCCGGAATACTCTGATGAAAAGCGGTATCAAAAACCACCACTTGTTTTACTCCAGGCAAAAGTTTCTGGCAGGCCATTATTCCGGAAAGATTGGCCGGATTATGCAAAGGAGCAATGGCAGCGCATTTCTTAATTCCTTTAATTACACGAGAATCCACTAAAGCTGGTTTATTAAAATCTTCGCCTCCATGCACTACGCGATGACCAACCGCTTCCACTAACTCAGCTTCCTGAAGGATAATTTTTAAACCCGAATAATGATTTTTAAACTTCGAACCATCTTCGCCGATATGCTCAATGACGCCTTTTTTTACCAGGAGCTCAGAAGGCATATCAAAAAGTTTATATTTAATTGATGAACTTCCGCTATTAATAACTAGGATTTTCATTATTGCGCCCTGACTGCGGTAACCGCTACACTATCTACAATATCTTCAGCAAAACAACCGCGCGATAAATCACTAGCAGGTTTATTTAAACCCAGAAATAACGGCCCGATTGCCCGACAGCGACTTAAACGTTGCACTAATTTATAAGCAATATTGCCGGCTTCCAAATTAGGAAAAATCAACACATTAGCTTCCCCATTAATCGGGCTATCCGGACATTTTATTTTGGAAACTTCAGGAACAATAGCAGCATCACCCTGAAGCTCTCCATCAGCTAAAATCGTTGGTGAAAGCTGCTTAAGTGAAGCTAAAGCTTCGGCAATTTTTTCCGCAGATTTAGTTCTTGCCGACCCCTTGGTAGAATAGCTCAAAAAAGCTACCCGCGGAGTAAGATTTAATACTTTACCTGCTAGTTCTGCAGCAGTAAAAGCAATGCAGGATAACTGCCGGGCATTAGGATCCGGTATCACGCCGCAATCAGCAAAAATAAAAGTACCTTTATCACCATACTCGCAATTAGGCACGTCCATTATAAAACAGCTTGAAGCAATGGTGAATCTTTCATCTAAACCAATACAACGAATACAGGCACGCGCCACATCCGCAGTAGTATGCGCCGCCCCAGCCACTAAACCATCGGCACGCCCTTCCCGGGTCATCATCGCCGCATAATAAAGGTTATCGCTAAAAAGTTTTTTCACCACATCTAAATCAATATCTTTAGATTGATAAAGTTTATAATATTCCTCAATATATTTTTCTTTTTGATTTTTATCAATTGCATCCGGAGTCAAAAGAATAGGATTAGCCAATTTTTCTTTACGGATAATCTCTACAGCCTCTAAAGTACGCGCATCTTCATATTCCGGTAGAACAATATTCTTAATTTTCAGTGCTGCTTGTTTACGAATTCTGCTTATTGCATCCATTTTAGATCCCTTTCAAAATTTTTTTGAAATCCACATTCTCCTTAATCAACTCCACAACCGCATCGATTTTTTCCTTATCGCAAGGCCTAATTTTAACCGTAATATCATGCACACAGGTAGCCACATCATAAGTATCAGCTTTAGACAATAAAACCGGAATTTGCGCCTTAGCTAAAAGCTCCATAATCGCCGGCTCAGGTGTTATACCACAGGTCAAAACCATCCCGCAAATTTTAAGTTTTTTATTGCCCGAGTCGCGGAAACAATTCAGAGCAATCATAATCATATCTTGACGGTCACCGGGAGTAATCATCAGGCTATCTTCAGTGATATAGCCGGCAGCATCGCGCGGCTCCATCGCCGCCACGATCACCTTAGCAACCGAACGCTCTAAATATTGATTTCCGCAAAGAACCTGAAAATCTGTTTCCTCTAAAATTTGCTCGATTGATGGCCTGGCCAACATCGGGTTATAAGGAAGCACACCTAAAACATCAACCCCTTTTCTTTCCAACCCTTTTCTTACCAACCGGTTAATCTTGTCAAATTTATTCGGTAAAACTTTATTGACAATTACCCCCAAAACCTTAACCCCTTCTTTCTCAAAAAGGGCTTTATTTAAAATGATTTCATCGATTGGCCGACCGACCCCACCGGAAGAAATAATGATTACCTTAGAACCTAAAAGCCTAGCTACAGTAGCATTAGAATGATCAAATACCGAACCTACTCCGGCATGCCCGGTACCCTCAATAACCACTAGCTCCTGTTTTTTAGAAACTCTGCGGAAAGAATCCTGAATTTGCTTAGAAATATTATTTTTATCGGGCTTGGCGATATACTTCTCGGTAAAACCTTTCTCTACCGCAATCGGATTCATATCTTTAAGGCCGCTCTTTATCCCGCAAACTTCTTCAATTAAGATTGAATCTTCATCGATCCTTAAGCCTTCCTCCTCTAGATAACGCTGCCCGATAGGTTTAATAAAACCGACTTTACCGAATTTTTGCTGCAAGTTACGGATTATCCCTAAAGATACCGTAGTTTTGCCATCATTCTGTTTAGTGGCGGCAATAAAAATTCTGCGCATCCTTACACCTTCTATTTTATTTATTCATTAAGTCCTGCACTTAAAATTAAGATACAAAGAAAGCGCAGACGCATTAAAGATTTTCCTCTATTTTATTTTTCAGCTCCGGCCTTCTCGCTGCCCCTACAAGCTGATTCATCACCTTGCCATTTTTAAAAAATATAATTGTCGGTATAGACATTACTCCATACTCGGTAGCAACCTTAGGGTTTGAATCAACATCCACTTTACCTATTTTCATTTTGCCTGAATATTCTTTAGCTAATTCATCAATCAAAGGTGCAACCATCTTGCATGGACCACACCAGGCAGCCCAAAAATCTACTAAAACCGGTAAATCCGATCCCAGCACCTCTTTTTTAAAATTAAGATCCGTAAAATGTTGCGTACTCATAACATTAGTCCTTCTCATTAATTGGGTTAATAAAATTGGGAGATTTCTTAAATTAACATAAACCCCCAGCAATTGCAAGTAAAAAAGAAAAGGGTGCGTTTATCTAATTATCAGAAAACACACCCTTTTAAACTCCTGCTTTATTTCAATCAGTTCTACTGTTTTGCCGCCAACAAACCTAATTGCTCTGAGTAATAACCACGGGTAAACGAATCCAGGGAAGCAGTCAGCTCCTCGAGCTTTAACTGTTTTTGGAATCTTTTTTTGCCGATCTTCAAGGGCTAATGCATCCAGTTCGCTTTTTACCCTCAATCGTTCAAAGTAAAGCTTAGTTACTTGGTCTCAAACATCTTCTCGCAATTCCACCATCAGTTTCGAACGCACATCAATGCTAGTTTGCGCATCATTCCAAATCAAGTCGCCTAAATTCCAACTTAAAGTAACATCCCAATCAATATTATCCCTGCCCCGTCGCAACACATCGTCATCGCTTTTAGTAGTAGATCCCCCCTCCCAATGCCACAAGTCAGTACTGTTACGATCAAGGCCGATGTTTACTTGAGGCAAGAATGCTTTTCTTGCTGCATCTTTACGCCATTGGGATATTTTTTCAGAGCTTACTTCTGCATACCTTACCGCTGCAGCCTGCACATCTTTTATGCTAGGCTCATTTTTAAGATACTCACTAACTAAAGAATTGCGCTTAAAATTAGGAGCATTATTTTGGATAGACTTAAATACCCCTTTTTCTCCGGCAATATAAAGATTATTCAAATTATCGATAACCAAATAATTCAGCTTTCCTAAAACTAACCCCAAAGATACCTCTATCCAGCGCTCATCACGATACAAAAAAACTCCTGTCTGAGTAAGTGCATAAACCTCTGAATTATTTGACAAACAGAGCATCTTTACGTTCCGATTCAATAAACCGTATTCCGGAAGCTTCTCCCAGCTCTGACCTTGATTCAGGCTGCGATAAACCCCTTTACTACAAGAAAAATAAATCAAATTACTATTATTTAAACCAACCTTCAAAAATTTTATATCCGCCATCTCTTCCGAAGCGCTTACCTCCTCGCCAGATTCATCTTGATTAGAATCTTGGTGAGAATAACTTACAAATATTTTTTCCCAACTTTTACCAAAATCCATAGATTTAAATATTCCGCTAGTAGCAGACAGGTAAATAATAGACTCTTTACCTATTTTGGGTTCAATATTAAATATATAATCACTACCGCCACCAAACTGCTGCTTTTGCCAACTGCGGCCATGATCGTTACTGACAAAAAGCCCGGCTTTTGTACCTACAAATAAACCCTGAGTAATGCTTAATACCGCCATACATTGTTTTTCTAAATCATTCTTACCATGAAAAATCCTTTCCCATCCTTCTCCCTGATTATTGCTAAGATATAAACCATTACCAGTAGCCGCATAAACAACATTCTGATTATTCTTTTCCACCGCCAAATCATTTATATCCGTAAATCCCACTCTTACTGTTAATACCTTACGCCAGCTAGCGCCAGCATTATCAGTTTTTAATATGCTGCCGGATTTCCCTATAAACATAATTTTATTATTCTGTCCATCAATTAAGAACGACTGACAATTAAGATTCTCCCTGCCAATATCCTCCCAAACAAAATCTTGTGCTAAAAGCAAATTAACCATAATACTTAACCAAATCACTGCAAAACTAAAAACTGTTTTAAACATTTTTACCACCTCCTACCGTAATTGACGTAAGAGGCAAAGAAATCTAACTAAAAAAGGCGCCCTTATGCAAAGGACGCCCTTTTAGGTAAACCCTTAAAACTTAAACTTGTTCTAAATCTTACACCTAACTAACCGTACATCCGGATTCCAGAGATGCCTTTTCTGCCAAAGACCTACCTTGTAATATTTCCTTAGCCTTAAGCGCAACTTTTTTGCCTGAATAAAGCATGCTGCCAAAAGTAGGGCCCATGCGCGGCAGGCCATAAACAGTTGAAACTGCCATTCCGCAAACTAATAAACCCGGATAAACTATACCAGTCTTCTCCACCACGGCATCCTCGGAAACATTAATATCCATTGGTCCAAAAGTTTCTAAGCTAAGCAGCTTGCGCTTCTCCAGGCTTTTACAAACCCAGGCATCATGTCCGGTAGCATCAATAACTAATTTTGATTCTAGGGATATCGGATCCACGCAAGTAATTGCTCTAGGTAAAGCTGAAACTGGCGTCCAATTAATTACTGCGCCTTCGACTCTATTATTACGTAATACCACATCATCAAACTTGGTCATATTCAAAATTCTTACCCCGGCATCACAAGCTGCCTAAATGAGTTTAGAACAAGCATTCGGACCATCAGCCACAAACAGCCCATCTTCTACCTGTTTGTAAGGTATTTTAAGCTCATCCAGAATATCCTGGGAAGGAGCCCGAAAGGTTAAAGGATTCATCAAGTATCCACCAATCCAAAAGCCTCCGCCAATATAATTATTGCTCTCTACAATCAATACCTTGTAACCATCTGCGGCCAAAGCTCCTCCGGCAATCAAACCACTAGGGCCACCGCCAATAATTATCACATCCGAAACAATATAATCCATAAACCAACGGCTAAATTCCCCTACGATGGCTTTGGATATTTGCGCTTCAGTAATTTTTTTAAACATTTTTCTCCTTTGGTTAGTTAATAAAATTATCCTATATTAACCATCTAAGGAGGGCCACATATAAAAAAAATCCTTATGCCAATAGCATAAGGATTAAACTTACTCCACATCTTTTCCTCCGCTGGCATTATCCAGATCAGGTAATTTGGGTCATCTGCTTAAAACGCACCCGCCACAAAAAATGGCGGGTCCGCCACGGTTTGTGGCGGAGAACTCTCAGGCCGCTTTAGCGACCTCCCCATTAATTTTGTTTATTAAACCACTAACTCCGATAATTGTCAATTAGCTTGAATAAAAAGTCAACGCAATATAGTAAAATGAAGCAAAGTACCAACAATAATGCTGATACCTATCATAACCAAAGTAGACTTAATTAAACCTTTAAAGCCCAACTCCTTAGCTAAAACCACAAAGCTGGCTACACAAGGAAAAGATATTGCCAACAACGTAGCACCGATAAACAGTTGATTAGCAGTAAGACCAAGAGGCATTAACATCCCAACAGCCACATCTTTTCTTAAAAAACCGATCGCTAAAGCCACCGCTGCTTCTTTAGGTAACCCGAATAAACCATGGATAATTGGAGCAAAAACTGAAGTTACCAAATCAAATAGTTTAAAATAAAGCAGGATGTTAATAAAACAAACCCCCAATAACACTACCGGCATAGCTTCAACTAGAAATCCTTTGATACGAAAATAGAGTTTCTTCCAAAGCATAAATAGCGGCGGAAACCTATAGGGCGGAATCTCTAAAATAAATTCCGGGCTGTAACCAGTTAAAGTGCGGTTTAAAATTATTCCTAATATAATAACTAATGAAAATAATACTAAATACACTCCGCCGACATAAAATCCGCCGAATTTACCCAGTAAACCGAAAATCATAGCTTGTAAAGGAACGCAAGGTACTCCGATAGAAATAATTGTCGAGGCAATAAACCTCTCCCGCTTTGATTCCAGAACACGCGTTGCCATAATCCCTGGGACGTTACAACCAAACCCTAAAAGTACTGGAATTACAGCATAACCGTGCAGACCTAAACGGTGCAAAAGATTATCCAGCAACACAGCCAGACGCGGTAAATATCCAATATCTTCAAGCAAACTTAAAATAAAATAGAAAGATACTACATAAGGCAAGACCATCCCTAATTCAATATACGGAGCAGTCGTCAAAATCCCCAGAGACTGCCTAAAATCTATTTTACCATTAATCAAATCTCCGATTAATAGATGGAACCAAAAACCTTTTTCCTGCCAATACGCAGAAAGCTTTTCAAGAAAAGGCTGATAAATATTAATAAAAAGCGGATCAGTTATATGATTAATAATCCCCTCACCTATAAAGCGCACTACTTTAAATGCACCATAGATGATTACCCCGGCCATAATTAATCCGGTTACCGGGCGCACTGATGCATCTTCCATGATTTCCCTGAACGTATGATGCCGGTGTTCTAAATGCTGGACCTGTTCAATAATCTTTCCAATCTCCAGCCAACGCTGCTGATGAGTAATTATATCCTTAGGCGCCGATACCGCCTCTTTTATCCTTTGCGTCAATAATTTAATCCCCATGCCGGTTAAAGCACAAGCTGAAATCACCGGGACTTTTAAAAGTTCCTCTAATTTAGTAAAATTAATATGAACGCCGCGGTGGCCGGCATCATCACACATATTCATACAAACTACTACAGGATAGCCTTCTTCAATTAATTGCAGCGTTAAAAGTAAATTTCTTTCCATATTAGTAGAATCAATAATATTAATTACTGCAATTTCTTCTTTCGGAAGCTCTTTTAATAAAGATACTGCCACCTCTTCGGCTCCTGAAGTAGGATCTAAAGAATACGTCCCCGGTAAATCTACTACCTCAACTTTTTTATCAGCTAAAGTCAAATATCCTTTAGCAATCTCCACAGTAGTCCCGGGATAGTTAGAGGAAATCACCTGTACGCCGGTAAGGCGGGAAAATACTACGCTTTTACCAACATTAGGGTTGCCGATTAAATAAATCTTTTTAATCATTCTCTCTCAATAATTATTTTTTCTGCCACGCTGTGGCCTAAAGCCAAAATACTTCTGCCGGCTCTGATTACTACCGGACCTTTTAATCCGATATGGCTAAGCTTAGTTACCTGCCTACCTTTATAAACACCCATACTGAGAAGTTTACTTTCCAGGTTAGATCCGCCTACAATCTCCAGGATGCTCACTTTTTCTTCCGGGTTAATCTGCACTAAAGATATTTTTTTCATATACTTAATCCTTATATTTAACTCTATAACAATTTTGAAAATAAAAGATTATAAAAATCGGGGAGGAAAATACTCCTCCCCGATTAACGCCCTTAGCAGTTACATTTCGTACTGCATTTACCATCGGCGCATGTACAATTACCTTCAGTGCAGCAATTCCCTTTGCAAGCACATTGACCATTAGTACAACATGCGCTTTTTACACACTTACAGGATTGCTTTACACAGCAGCTTTGAGCAGCCAAAGCAAAACTGTTAATAAACAACACGGACATAATCAAAGTGATAAAGAATATGTACTTTTTCATAGTAACTCTCCTTTAAAATATAATTTGTTACTGCTAAAATCAGGAAAATAAGGCATTCGGGGGATGAAAAATATCTTTCGTGGAAAGAAAAACGTAAGTAAAAGATAGCTTCTGTGCAAAAGAACCAGAAAATACAAGCTTAGGGAATAAATCGCTCTTGAGTAAATATACCTGGAGTGGTGCCGAATAGCGGCAAAGACAAACCTTAGTAGTCTCATGACAATTCTTTGCCCCTTGGCATTTACTACTGCAGCAAGAACAATCCTGATGAATGCCGGCATAAACATACTCAAAAGTACTTCCAGCAACCAGGGTAAGAATTACAAAAATACTTATGACTCTTAAACAAATATTCATTGTTTAATTATATCTTATTTATTTCTATAAAACTACCTCTTTAACCAAAAAATTTATCACCCTTAGCCCAATTTTCACCCGCGACCTCATCAATAACCAAATAAAGGCTGTCCTTAGGTTTTCCCGCTACTTTTAATAAGGTATCGGAAAATTCCTTGGCAATCTTTTCTTTTTGCTCTTTATTAAGCTTTCCAACTAATTTAAGATTAATATATGGCATCTTTCCTCCCCTGCGCTAGACGCGCCTACCGGCTCCATGCACCGAGTATTATTTTGATATTAAAAAAATCCCTACTTGCGCAAATAGATTACGCAAAAACAAGATTCTATGGTTTTCTCCGATACAAACTTGGCTTTCAATATTGATTTTTTTTGCCCGGCAATACTTTTTAAAATCAAGAATACTTAAAAAATGCAAGTTTGGCGTCTCATACCACTGATATGGAAGCGATTCGGTAACCGGTGCCCGGCCTTTAAAAAACATTTGCAGCCTAGATTTATAGTGGGCGAAGTTAGGAAAACCTACGATAACCTGTTTGCCTACGCGCAAAGCATCCGTAAGCACCTTATCTACACGAAGAATCTGCTGCAGGCTCTGATTAAGGATCACGTAATCAAAAGACTTATCCTTAAATTCAGCTAAACCGGTATCCACATCACCATGAAAAACATTTAAGCCTTTAGCTACACATTTATAAATCGCCTGATCATCGATTTCTATCCCCTGACCGCGGGCTTTTTTTTCTTTAATTAAAAGATACAAAAGATCCCCATTACCACAACCCAAATCCAACACCGTAGATTGCGACTTAATCAAGTCTAAAATTACAGCATGATCCAGTTGTATATTTTTACGCGCCATATTCACCAGTCACCTCATAAGCATAAAATACTTTTTTAAGAAAGTGCTTAATCAAATGCGACTCCTCCTGCACCTCTAGAAGAAACGCATCATGCCCATAAGTAGAATCAATTTCACAATAGGTAGTTTCCACCTCTGCAAGTTTACAGGCTTTCACAATCTCTTTGGATTGATATGCCGGATATAACCAATCTGATTTAAAAGAAATAACTAACACCTTAACTGAAGAACCCTGCAAAACTTCCTGCAAAGGACGATTGGCTGTAGCATCAAAATTATCCATCGCCTTAGTAATATAAAGATAGGAATTAGCATCGAAACGTTTTACAAAATTATCCCCGCGGTAACGTAAATACCCTTCTACTTCAAAATCAGCGGTAAAACCCGTTAGAGGTAGGCTGCCGGGGGCAGCCGTCGAACCCCTTCGGTGTTCTACCTCTAACGGGTTAAATTTAAACGTCTCGGCGATATCTTTTTTCGTCCGGCCAAACTTTTCCGCCATAGATTTATCACTCATATAAGTAATATGACCGATCATTCTGGCTACTGCCAACCCTTTAGTCGGAGCCACTGCGTCGTAATAATTACCAGATTTCCAGTGTGCATCAGCCATAATTGACTGCCTGCCCACCTCGTTAAAAGCAATCTGTTGCGGAGAATGCTTAATCGTTGTAGCAATCGGCACAGCGCTGCGTAAACTATTCGGGTAATTGACTAACCAGGATAAAACCTGCTGGCCGCCCATTGATCCGCCAACCACCGATAAAAGTTTTTCTATACCCAAATAGTCAACTAAATGCTTCTGGGCACAAACTATATCGTTAATCGTAATCAAAGGAAAATCCAAGGCATAAGGCTTGCCTGTTTTAGGATTAATACTCGAAGGCCCGGTTGAACCTTTACATCCACCCAAAACATTAGAACAGATAATAAAATACCGATCCGTATCAAAAGCTTTTCCCGGACCAATAAACTCATCCCACCAACCTGGGTTATCCTGGCCTTCATGCACCCCGGCAGCGTGCGCATCACCGGAAAGAGCATGTGTAATTAAAATAACATTAGACCGCTCCTTATTTAGACAACCATAAGTTTCATAAGCCAAAGTAACCGGGCCAAATTTCTCCCCGCTCTCAAGCTTGAGTTGGTCAAAAGTAAACGTTTGAGTTTGCACAATTCCAACATGTTCATTCTGAATTATCTTTTTATCTTTAATCATACTTTTGCCCCATTAGAAAAGTCCCCGTTTTTATTATTTTCTAACGGGGCACGCCTCTTGAAAAAGCCAAGTAGTCAAATATCTCTCACCAGTATCTGGAAGAATAACTACAATAACTTTCCCTTTATTTTCTTTACGTTTAGCTACTTCTAAAGCTGCCCACAAAGCTGCTCCGCTGGAAATACCTACCAGGATTCCATCAGATTTAGCCAATTTCCGGGCAGTAGCACCGGCATCATCATTAGTTACCCGAACAACTTCATCAATTATCGCCTTGTTTAAAACCTGAGGCACAAATCCTGCCCCAATCCCCTGTATTTTATGCGGCCCAGGCGCGCCTCCGGATAAAACCGCAGATGTATCCGGCTCAACTGCAATCGCCTCAAAAGACGGTTTTCTTTTTTTGATTACTTCGGAAATCCCGGTAATCGTACCGCCAGTACCGACTCCGGCTACCAAAATATCAATTTTTCCATCAGTATCATTCCAAATTTCTTCAGCCGTAGTCTTGCGATGAATCTCAGGATTAGCCGGATTATTAAATTGCTGCAAAATAATCGCATTAGGAATCTCTTTAACTAATTCCTCTGCTCTTTTAACTGCGCCCTTCATTCCTTCGGCGCCAGGAGTTAATACTAACTCTGCGCCCAGAATCGCTAAGAGCTGCCTTCTTTCTATGCTCATTGTATCCGGCATAGTCAGGATTAATTTATAACCTTTAGCCGCCGCCACAAAAGCCAAAGCCACACCGGTATTACCGCTGGTCGGCTCAACAATCGTAGATTTCTTTTTAAGCACTCCTCTTTTTTCGGCGTCTTCGATCATGGCTACTCCAATGCGATCTTTAACACTAGAAAGAGGATTAAATGATTCTATTTTTACCAATACTGTAGCCGACAACCCTTCAGTAATACGATTTAGTTTTACTAAAGGCGTATTACCAACCGTCTTAGTAATATCAGAAAATATTTTAGCCATATTATTCTCCCTTAAGCTGTTTTTGTCAATGCTTTATCAATATCAAAGATTATATCGTCGATATGTTCAATTCCAATGGATAAACGGATAAAATCCGGAGTTACTCCGGTAGCTAACTGTTCTTGCGCAGACAACTGCTGGTGCGTAGTCGTAGCCGGATGAATTGCCAGACTTTTAGCATCACCAATATTAGCTAAATGCGAAATCAACTCCAAAGAATCAATAAACTTTTTACCAGCCTCCAAACCGCCTTTAATTCCAAAACCAATGATTGCTCCTGCTCCGCGCGGTAAATATTTCTTCACTCTTTCTTTTTCCGGGCTATTATCCAGGCCCGGATAATTTACCCAGCTTACCTTGGGGTGCTTCTGTAAAAACTTTGCTACTGCCAATGCGTTTTCAGAATGCTTGGGCATCCTTAAAGCCAAAGTTTCAAGACCCTGCAAAAACAAAAATGAATTAAAGGGTGATACTGCCGGGCCTAAATCGCGCAGCAAACATACCCGGGCTTTAATTATATAAGCAATATTCCCCAGCGGCTTGAGCGCTTCCACAAAATTAATCCCATGATAACTAGGATCCGCAGCTGCAATTATCGGAAATTTGCCATTAGTCCAATCAAACTTTCCAGAATCAACAATAATTCCCCCCAAACTTGTCCCATGCCCTCCGATAAACTTAGTTGCCGAATAAACTACAATATCTACTCCATGATCTATCGGTTTTAACAAATAAGGAGAAGATGTATTATCTAAAACAAAAGGAATACCATTTTTATGAGCAATCTTAGATATTCCTTCAAGATCCGCTACATTTAACTTGGGATTCCCAATTGATTCAGCATATACCGCCTTAGTCTTAGGCGTAATTGCCTTTTCTAAAGCTGCCAGATCATTTGATGGAACAAAGTTTACTTTTATTCCTAAACGCGGAAAGGTGTAATGAAAAAGGGTATACGTGCCTCCATAAAGATTATCTGCGGACACAATTTCATCGCCCGTCTGAGCAATATTCAACAAAGCAATAGTAATTGCAGATTGTCCGCTAGATACAGCTAAAGCCCCAACCCCGCCGTCCAGTAATGCTACCCTTTTTTCAAACACATCAGTAGTCGGATTCATTAGTCGAGTATAAATATTGCCAAATTCCTTTAATCCAAAAAGATTAGCCGCCTGTTCAGTATTTTTGAATTGATAGGAAGTTGTTTGATATATCGGCACAGCTCTTGATCCAGTTGTCGGATCCGCTTCCTGGCCGCCATGCACAACTAATGTTTCTATCTTTAACCTACTGTCAATTTTGCTCATCCTTACCCCTCCTTCTGATTTCTGTTTTTATCACATCAAATAGTATTCAACAAAACACATATTAAAAACTTTTCTTTAATTATATACCAGATAGAGCAAAATTTCACTCTATCCGGTATAAATCATTATTATATTAGAAAGCATATTGGGCACTTAACACAAAACCGTTGCCCAACCCTGTCCTGGTATTTCCCGACTTATTGTAACTGCCTGTTGCAGTATAAGCAGCAATAACCGTAAGATTCTTATTGGGAATCCAGGCTATATGCGCATCCCAATAGTTAGTATTCGCAACATTTGAGAACCTTGCACCTTGCTTAAATTCATAACCAACCACAAAACCATGAGGTAATACAAGATCAATATTGGCAAACCCAGTAAACTTTCTTTTATTATTGAATCCCAACACGCCAGTTACATATTCCTGGGTCGAAAGCACGCCGCCAGAGATAATTACCGGTATAGGCAGCAGGTTAACCGTTTTAGTCGCTACCGCATACCAATCTTGCCCACTTGAACGAAGAGTAGCGATGCCGGCTTCACGTAACGATTTATTACTAGTAGACTTATAAATTGTCCCGGCGGATAAAGCAGGAACAAATTTTGCGCTAAATGAATTTTCCTCTAGCAACAAAAGCTTAGCTCCAAGATTATTTTTATGAAATGTCGGATGTGCCTCCCAGACAATCGTCTCATAACCATAAGATACTTCCAATTTTTTAAAAAGAGTGGTTGCTACACCGAATGCCGTCCAATCAATCTTGGCATCATCTAAATTCACATACCAGGCGCCAAATCTCGGCTTAGCTACTATATTGGTATCACCGATCTTAATAAACTCTTCACCTGAATCAGCTAAATAAGCCAGCGGGTTAAAAGCTACCCCTCCTACGCCTTCCAAATTATTAAAAGGCGGCCCGGCGAACACTCTGGGTGTCAAAGAACTAAATACCAATACTGTTAATACTGTCAAAAAAATGATCTTCTTCATTTAAATCTCCCAATACTTTTTCTCTTTACTCCAGCTATCTGGTCGTATCGGGAAATGATTTTTTTTAATTGATAAATGATTCCGGCAGTCCGGTCATTCCAAAACAACTATAGCTATATGCCACCTCCTTCCTCAATCCTCCAAACATCTTCGAAACGTTTTCTTTCTGCTACTTCAACTTGAATAATTTTTTTATCATGAACCTTGACTGTAACTGTGCCATATTCCAAAGAATCCACTGCTTGCGCTATATCTTTAACAATCGCGTCATTAACTATATTTTTAGATTTTAATTTAATACTCATTGCTGCCTCCTCCTTATCGGTAATATTAATACTCATCCTTAACCATATCAGGGAAGCAACACATTCGCCAAGCTATAAATACATATGAACACTTTAAATTTATTTTCACTAAAATAATCTCCTTAAATTGAATAGACTAAAGCATTTTGCTCTAGATTAATCTGGCTGGCTAAATCCGCAAAACTAACATTATCCACGATATTCGAAGTTGCCAAAGCAACCTTATGCCAGATGTTTTTAAAAACACACTTACGCAAATCAACACAATTAGAATACCCTTTTTCCACACAAGCAATCGGCTCAATCGGACCGTCGATATAACGGATTACTTGGCCTAAAGTGATCTCCGCAGGATCCTTAGCCAACTGATATCCGCCAACATTACCACGCTTACTTTCTACAAATCCGCCTTTTTTCAAATCTAAAAGAACTTGCTCCAAGAATTTTACTGGAGCGTCAATATGCTTGGCAACATCATTAATCGTGGATAAACCTTTTTCATAATGCAAGGCTAAGTCCAATAACGCCTTTAGCGCATAATCACCTTTATATGTAATTCTCATCTCTAGCTCCTTGCCTGCCGGCAGGCAGGCTTTACCCTACTAACTCTATCAACATAGTAGAGTATAAACTAAAAAAATAGTTTGTCAAGTAATTATTTTAATTCTTTTAAATAGTATCATTAATCCACCCGCTTTATTCGCCAGCCGTCATTCTGAAAAAAAACAGGAATATACACCCTGACGCTTAAAAAGTTATTATAATCAAGGTTTATATTAATGCAGCCTATTTGGTATACAGTAATTGCACAGTTTTAGTAACCATCTACCCATCTAATCTGGAAACTTACTTTAAAAACTTTGCAAAAAAAATACCACCTAGAATAACTGCCATTATTTGCTATATGGTTTTAGCATATCTAACAGTTTAGGCGATACCTTATGCCCGAGCTTAATTGCTTTATCGCAAGATTTTACCGCCAAATCATACTTTTTATCATAATAATATGCCAACGCTAAATTATTATATGCTACATTTAAATCTGGATCAAGCTCGAGAGTTCTTTTAAAAAGTTTTATTGCTTTTTTGATCCTACCAACAGTACAATATAAACTACCGAGTTCTAAATTACCCTCCACAGAATTTGGATTAATTTTAATCATTTTTTGATACAACAAAATGGCTTCTTTATATTTACCAGCATCTTTGTATAGATTGCCAACATTATAATATGCATTAAAATAACTTAATTTGTTTGCAATTGCCTTCTTGTATAAAGATATCAAATTTTCACTATCTCCTTCTCTGGCGTAAATATTAGCCAGATCACTATAGGCCTGTATATATTTTTCATCTAGCTCTATTGCCTTCTTAAACATCGCCAAAGCTTCATTCTTCCATCCGATATCCCTATATAAACATCCAAGTCTATAATAAACTCTTACATCATTTGAATTAATTCTTAAAATTTTTTTACATAAAACCACAGCTTCCATTCTCTTACCAAGCTTACCATAAAGATAAGCAAGGTTAAAATACGCCTCTGTTCCAAGGGGATTGATTTCTATTGCTTGATTAAAATTCAGAATAGCATTTTCGTATTCTTTGCTTGAATAATAAACTAATCCCCTATTTATGTACGCCCCAACATACCCTGGTTCTATTTTTATTGCCTCGGTATAATCAAAAACAGCCTTGCCATATTCTCCCTTTTTCTGATACACTTTGCCTCGATTATAAAATCCATCAGCATAATTTCGGTTAAGCTTAACAGCTTGGGTAAAATCAATAAGCGCTTTATCATATTCGCCTTTATCAAAATAAGCTAAGCCACGCTCATTATACGGCCTTACTTTTTTAGGCGATTTCCTTATCACATCAGACCATAAGCTAATCTCATCTTTCCAGATTTTATTCCTATAATAACTTAATGATGAAAAGAAGAAGACTAAAAATAACAAAACTACCACAATTAATCTAATCTTTCTTCTTCCTAATAAATAATATAAAGAGCTTACTATAAAAATGCTGGCTCCAACCATAGGTAAATATAGCCTGTGTTCATTAATTACATCCATCATTGGAATAAAGGTTGATTCCACAGCAAGCGCAACAAAGAACCAGAAAAAAGAAAAAGTTAACAAGCGAAATTTAGAAAATATACGTATAGCAATAACAAAAACTACCGAAAGAAAACAAAAACTAACTATAACCGGTATATTCCATAATGTCCTTACTAAAAAGTAATCATAGTCTAAATTTTGATTAAAAGGCAGAACCAATAATCTTAAATAAGTCATAACAACCCTACATTGAGTTAAAAAATTTAAAACAATATCCAAAAAAGAGGATGTTAAAAATCTGTGAATCTCCCCTGAAACGAAAGGTATTAAAAAAGGTGGCTTTTGTAAGAATACGGTAAGTGGAATAACCGGGAGCATGGCCAAAAAAGGGATAGTATATTTCCATCCCCACCTATCATTCGTACGCAAAAAACAAAAATCATAAAATAATATCATTACAGGTAGAGTAAAAACTATTTCTTTGGTAAACATTCCCATTAAAGCCACTACTAAACTCAAAACATAACAAAAAATGACAACCCGGCGCTTTATCTTAATTAAAAGCATAGACTGAATATACAGGCACAACGATAACAAATAAAAAAATGTTGACAGAATAGTTACACGCTGAAAAATATAATTAACTGCTTGTGTCTGGACCGGGTGACTAATAAATATCGCTGCCGCAAAAAATGCCAATACTCTTTTCCACTTGGAAATCTCCTTAGCTCTCATTACCGGAGTCGAAAAGGTAAGAACTGTAAAAATAAAAACTAGAATTGCTGTTAATATATGTAAGACTAAATTGGATAAGTGATAACCAAAGACCTCAAATTGTCCGGCCTGATAATTAACCGCAAACGAGAAAATTCCAAAGAATCGAGACGGCCAATAAAACCAAATAGACTTAAAGTCCATAATCTTCCTTATCGTATCATTACTGCAAATAAAGGAAAAATCATCAAAATGGAAAGAGTTGGAAAATGAATTGGAATAAATAACAATTCCTAGAATACCCAAAAACAACGAAGAAATAATTGAAACATTGATTTTTTTAGAAAAAGTAGGCAAAATTTTTTTATTAAACTGCGCAATCTTCATTTTAATAATTAGAAAACTGTACCTCTTCTGCACAGATACCTGATAATTCTTTATAATTTCTTCTATTGTGGGTGGCAAATTTTCGGAGACGCAAGGCCTCGCCGAAGGATCTAAAGAGATTCTTCGGCCCTTCGCTTTACTTCAGAGGCCTTAAGGATGACGAAAAAGTGTTTTTGACTTTAGCTAAATACTATCTAATTCTAATAATTCCCTGCGAATCGCTTGATATTGATCCGGATCTACCAAGCTATATATTTCTTGCGCTTTGCGTAAATAATCCCTGGCTAGCCCTTTCCTCCCCCTCTTCTTATACAATAAACCAAGATTGTAATTAGCATTAGCTAAATCCAATCGGCTGTTAATTTCTTCAGATAACTCTATCGATTTTTTAAAATAAATCTCTGCTTGGTTGAGATCATCAATCTCCAAATAGAGCTCACCGATCATATTATATCCAGATACTAAATTTATTTTACTATTCTGTTTTTGATCTAGCGCTAAACCCTTAAAATAACAATCCAAAGCTTTTTGATAGTGCTTTTCAAATAAATAAATTTCTCCCAGATTATAATAACAATCGCTTAATTCATTATCTAATTTCAGCCTTTGAAATATTTTTTGGCTTTTACTATAGAAATCTTTAGCTGCCCCATAATCATTTTTATTAGCAAAAACTAATCCAATATCAAAATAATCACAAGCAAGATTCTTTGCATTCTCGAAATTACCAGGATATTCCAAATTAATCGCCGCGCTCTTAGTTAATAAATCCAAGGCCTGGTCATAATTGGCTTTATCGATATTCCAAACTGCTAATTTTCTTAAAGCCAAAGCTTCATTGAACCTGTCTTTAGACTGGCGGCTTAAACTTATTGCTTTCTCATATAGTTCCTGAGCTTTTATATATTGGCCATCAAGCTGATAAAACCACCCCAGCTTTATATATGCCTGAATCAAATGTACTTTATCATTTAGTCTTTCACTTTTAAGCATATATTCAGAGTAATATTTTAAGGCACTATCTTTATCTCCTAAATTTCGATAGGCTCCAGCGATCAGCGGGTAAACTGATAGGAAATTTTGATCTCTGCCAATTACTTGCTGGCCGAAAATTATCACAGCTTGATTATTTCCTTTGCGGTATTCTGTAACTGTATTAAGGTATAAATACAATTTTGTAGGATTAATTTTAGGTAACCAAAAGCTTAGGGAAAACGCTAAAAAGGCAAAAATGAAAATCAAGCTGACCTTAAATATAATCTTTTTATAAAAAACAACCGCTTTGCGCCTGGTTTCCTTATGTTTTGGAAATTTAAAGAAAATAAACCCCGGGTCGCCATAAAGCAAATAATTTACCCAATGTAAGCTGGCTAATCCATATTCTTTAATTAATTTCAACTTAGATAAACGCAAAGACTCCCCTACGCTTACACCTGAAATAAGCTTAGCATAAAATTCCCGTGCAAATACCAGACTAGCATTATCTTCAATCTTGCGGATAGAACCGATATAATGCCTGACACCGGCAAATAAAAAAGCGCTGGCCATACCATAATTAGCCCGCTGATATTCCGCATCAATTAATCCAAAATTTACCGATTTATTAGATCCGCGGCGCGTGGCGTTGCTAACAGCAGGATCAACCTGCGCAGAATGACAAGCATTAGAAAATACCAGTACCGGAAGACTACAGCTTTGCCCCATCTTCAGAATATCGTCAACATTAAAAACACCATCACTTAAAACCCATCCGCTATCTTTAGATTCTGCTTTATCAAATTCACAGTGCCCGGCAAAATGCACAATATCATAATCACAGATATTTTTTTTAACATAATGCTTATCAATATTGGTCGACTTAAAATCCACATGAACTCGTTTTGTCATATGGTTAAATTGATTCTTAATATTTAAACCTTCGGTATAAGCTGACTTTAAATCTGCATTCGGGTTAGCTAAAATTAGCATCTTAAGGCTTTCCGATAGATCACGGTATTGCACAGAACCAGATTCTCCTTTACTGCGCACCAACCTACCCAGGCTGAATTTTAAACAAAGAAAATCACTGCCGTCAAAAATTAATTCCCAGGGAATATGAATTAACTCTTCATCTAGAGAAAGCGTTAAAACCGCGTATTGACTACTCTTAAGTTTTTCTTTAATTGCACGGCTAAGTAAATGATCCCAAAATAGGCGGCCGACTTTCTCCAGGGCCTTCAGCTGCTCAAGTCTAGCTACCTGATCTTTAGGTTTCTGGTTGAGAATTTCAACCATTTCGATGCTCAACTGTTTTAATTCGGCAAAAGAAATCCCCACCTGGCTATAATGCCTCAAGGTGGGGGAAATTTGCCCTTGATCAAATAGGCCCATCCTAAGCGAATCATCCTGTTTAAAAACTTCTAAAATTAATGTTTTTCCAGAAAG
>JAPLLZ010000038.1 GCA_026387265.1 Candidatus Omnitrophota bacterium | reverse complement strand
CTGGTTATTTATCGAAGCTGCCCGCCGCTTAGGCCTGGATGCGGCTGATTGTGTAATGGTTGAAGATGCCGAGGCAGGAGTAGAAGCCGGCAAAAACGGCGCCTTCGGATTAACCTTAGGCATTGCTCGAGAGAAGAATACCGAAAAACTCTACGCACACGGCGCAGATATCGTGGTGGAAGATTTAAGCCAGATCTCTATAGAGCAGATTAATGAGTGGTTCAGCAGAACAAAAGATGGACAGAAAAAGGATGTCGATTGGAGCATTGATAAAGCAGCAGCACGTTTTTATCAGATATTAAGAGAGATTAACCGCGTTAATCCTCCGATACTTATTGAAGGGATTAAAGAATTATTACGCAAGATTTCTGATTCAGGGATTCCTCTTTATATTGCTACCGGGGCTCAAACCGAACATGTTAAAAGTTTATTAGATGATATTGGTTTGCGGAATTATTTTTCCGGTGGGGTATTTGGAGTGGATACAACTAAAGCGCAGACTATTCGTATGGCTCAAGATGCAAAGATAGAAGAAGGTGTTGTGCTGATGTTTGGAGATTCTCCATATGATATGAAATCCGCAAAAGAAGTGCCCGGCACGATAGGTATTGCGCGCATTGACCATTCACCGGATGCCCAGCATTTTAATGCAGATTATTTTATTAAAGATTTCTCGCAAGCTCAATGGGATAGAAATACGCGCACCCTACGCTTCTTTGATGCTGTTACTGAAGAAGTGGTTGAAATTAAAGGGATCGGTGCTATCGTATTTGATTTTGACGGAACAGTAGCGCATAGCACAGATAGCATTTGGGATGTATTTGGCCGTTTGGCCGTAGAATATGCGGGAGTCTCTTTTGATTCCGCACTGTCAAAAGAAATATGCAAGCTTGGCAGCGATACCGCACGTGCATCAAATGCAACAATCTATACTGATATTAAGCTGGTGTTTGGAGCGGTAGATAGTTTTCTAAATGGAAATATAAAGCATAATGACGACGGCGGACGTCCTACTAATACTCCGGCAACAATGATGCTATTATTATGCATGATGGATGAAAGTAGAAACGGGGAGTATTTTAAATTAATAGAGATGGTGAATCCTAAGCTGGCGGAGTTATTTGGATTTGAATATAAAGGAGATTATCTTACATTTCAGTTATATCCGGAAGGTCTGGCATATTTTTTTGAAGAGGCCAAAAAGTTAAATTCTAAGCGTAAATTATTATTAGGAGAATATTTCCAGGAGCCGCATGGCCGCATGGTGTTTATGGATTATATGTTGGAGGAATTCAGCCCATATTTGCAAAGAACATATCCGCCAGTAAGTTATTTGATGGTTCTGACAGACGCTGATTTATTTTCTCCAGAAAAAGATTTTACTTTCGGCAGGACATGGAATTTGCGTATGCCAAGTGGCCACAACGATATTGCGATACTTTCTTCTTATAGAATGCAGGGGGTATCCCAGTCTCAATATATACAAAGAATGCGGAATCTTATACTGCATGAAGCCGGACATATGAAGAAATTAGGGCATTGTAATAATAATTGCTTGATGAATCCGGCTGTAGAAGTGGAAGATATTGACGCTAGGACATTTGATTTATGCGATTCATGCAAAAATAAATTAAAATCTGACCCCTCCCGTCCTCTCCCCGGCCAGCCTATGCCGACAAGAGAAGCAGTAAATATAGAAGTAGCCCGTCATGATCTAAATAGATTTGAAGCTATCACAGTAGATTCTTGCCAAGTACTCCAGGCTTTAACCTATTTACGTTCTATCCACAAAGAAGCTATGGCAGATTACTTAGAGTATCTGGCCAAAGCCGGTCTTATCCGTGCCGGGCCATTGGAAGGATTCTTAGCTACTGTCTATACTAATACTATAGGCCAGGAAAGTATCATTCTAAGCAATAAATATCCTGTTTACAACACTGCTTTCGAAATAACCACTTCCTTAATCCATGAAATCGGCGCAACCGCACTATTTAATTTAAGCCATTTAGATAATAATAAAAGAGAAGAGGATTTCCGGGGAAGTAATTTCTCTGATACAGCAGAAGAATCTGAACCTGATTTTATTTTGCCTAATAAGAAAGCGGTTGCTTTAGATTCTGTAAAACCGGAATCTACTATGGATAGATTTATTATTGAATTAAATAATATGTTAGATGGAGACATTTTGCCGGTAGTCGTAACAGACATGGATGGTACTTTGACACCTTCCAGGGGTAATTGTTCAGATAAAATGGCCGAAACTATAGTGGATATACTTAAGGCGGGTATAAAATTTATAATTCTTACTTCATCTGATATTAAAGCGGTAAACAGCCAACTTTTGAATAAAATTAAAGAAAAAATTCCATCTGATGAAAACTTACTGGCTAATTTTTATATCTTTGTTAATCAGGGAGCAGAGGCATATCAATATAATTCTCAAACTGGTAAGTTTGAGATAATGTATAAGCTTAATTTAAAGGAAGAGCTTGGCGGAAGAAAAATGAATAAAATTATTGAGATAATATCTGAAACTATCAATAAGTATGAGTTGAAATCTGTGAGAGGAGAGTTTGTAGAAGACAGAGGATCTCAGATTACCATTTTTGTTATTGGTAAGCTTGCTACGACGGAAGAGAAACTTGATTATTATGTTAAAGAGCAGGAAAGGCAAGTATATAATAGACAGCAAGTAGCCGATTATCTCAATGCAAGATTTGGGGAAGAAATCATCGATGTTTTTGCTTGTCCAGGCGGAAAGTCTTCGATAGACATAAATCTAAAGGGAGCAAATAAAGGTACTGCGATAGATAGAATAATAAAAGATACTGGGATTCTTAGGTCAGCGATAATTTATTTTGGCGATGAATTTCAGCCGGGGGGAAGCGATGCTAAAGCAGCAAATAAAGTTGATCTAGTTGTAAATGTTGGGTCAGGGCCAATAAGTATGGAATTACTGGATAAAAATATCATAACTCCTGAAAAAGATGGTCCTGAGGGGGCCCTGAGTTATTTATGCATGATTAAGGAAGCTTTATTAAGCAGGAATTTTAAAGAAAATGAGCTATCTGATAAAGAGATTGAGGAAGAATTAAATCAATTAAGAGAAACCGTCGGAGGATTTGATATCTGTTTAGATGATGAACTTCCTATCCCTGAAGAAGCTAAGCGGCAGGCAGATGAAGAGTTTGGTGAAAATAAAGTCCTAAAAATAAAAGGTTTCATTTTACAACAGCCAGAGGGATCCTCTAGCAAATATGCAGCGGTATTACAAGGGCTGTTAAAAACATTAGAACAATACTTTGGGTATTTGCAATCAAATCTTGTGCGCTGGAAAATTATTATTACTAAAGATTTTAAATTGACCCATTCTAATATCGCCGCTTGTGATATTAGAAATCGCATTATTTATATCCATCCGTATTTTTTCAGCATTTCTTCAGAGGATCTTGCTAGGAGAGGGCTTACTCTGGAGCGATTACAGCTTAAGGTACTTTACTATAATTTATTTTCGCGTATTTTCAAAAAAATTAGTAATGAACAGGAGGCGATGCAGGATACTTTGGCAGCCTTAAAAACACTTACGGCGATAGAGAAAATCAATTTTTGGAAGTGGCTTAATTATACGCGTTTAAATGAGAGCTGTATAACGAATCCATTCATGACTTGTCTGCAGGAAAAAGCCAAAATTATTTATGCCGAAGAAAGTTTATTTTCTTTGCCGGTATTCTACAGGCTTACCTATATACATGCTGTGTTTGATCGACAGGAATATCCTAAAGTATATGTAACGATAACCTCTTTGCTTAGAAGAATTGATTGTAATGCCGCGGAGATTAGCAAAGAGCAATACTATGTTTTAGCGGGGGCTCTTTCGGATATAGAGGCGCAGCACTCTATATCCGATAACCGTAATATCCGTTTTAGCATGATGCTTATTTTTGATCTCTGGGAATCACAGAAGAGAATATTGGAGCAGCTGCATATTATTGAGCAGATTGATGCTGAGCTGAAAGAACCGGGTTCAGGAATATTGCCGGTTACTGCTGCTATTCAGGATTTACACGGCGGAGCGCGTAGAGCCATGGGTTTAATTGGTTTTGTGCTAGGTTTGCCGGATGATATTTATGCCAGAGTCGCAGATTTGGATGATCTAAAGACATTGTTAGCTGAAGAAGGTATTGAAATAGCAGATGTACCGGTCCGCTTTGTCGGCCTTAACGATAAATATGACCGCGGCAGCAATCCTGCGGGAGTATTTGATTTGGTATCCTGGTTAAGACAGGCGGGTAAAGCCAAGCCGATTTTGGGCAATCATGATTTTTGGAGAACCATGGCTGTATTAGGTGTTGACAGCTGGTTTATCAATCAGAATGTTGATTTAAATGCCGCAGATATTAAGAATCATCATATCGCGTATTGGGCGCACGAAGCATTTAACCGCCCCGGCTGGGGGGATGTTGAATTGGAACAGATTAATCAGCAGAGGTTTAATGCTGCGCTTGCTGCGATTAATACGGTTTTAAGGCTGCAGAAACTTCATGAGTTTGAGCCGATTAATCTGTCGGCGGTAAGATTAGTCTATGAAAAAGAGCTAAAAACAACCAAGAAAAAGAATGCGAAGATTCGAGAACAAAATGAGCTGCGTAAAGATGAACCTGGCTATCTGAGGCAAGCTGAATTGCCGCTTTTGGATATTTTTACAGAAACATCAAAATTTCTAAGACAGAAAAAGCAGGAATATAACCAGAGCATTAGCCGGATTAATGCTGAATGTCAGTTAGATGTTCCGGAGCTTGAATTTGCGCAAGTACGGTTGGATAATTTTAAGCGTGATCCTGAAGTAATTAAACGCGCTTTGTGGGAGTTAAAGAATTTCCGGCTTTTCTATGTGGACATATTAGGTAATTTACATATGCATAATATTATGCCGGTTGATTATACGCGGGGAGGATTTATCGTTGATTATAAAGATCTACACGGATTACCTGCGCTAGAGTTGATGGGTGAAGATATCCGTGTTTTTTTTCAGGGGTTAGACACAATACCCGATTCTATGGCGTTTAGAAAGAAGATGTGGCAGGAGCTGGGAGAGGCTTTTAACATAATAAATAGCTGGTATTCAGATATCGGCGCCCACGCTAAGGCGGTTTCGGTTAAAAAATTTATTGAAAATGGTGGATTGGAAGGATTGGGCCATGAAGTCCTGGGCCATATTACTCAGGCATTTGTAGATAGAGAATCTACGTTTATGGTTATCTGGGGGCATAATGAACGTAAGAAATTTGCCAGCGAAGAAACTACGCTTCCTTGGATTTATCTTTATCCGGATTTGCAGAGTGGTATCGCCAACATTGATTTTGAGATGTCCGAAGGATACTCTGACCGTGGCGCAATCGTTACTATGTTTATGCGCGACGAAGCTGGGGAGATTACCGGTTTACGCAGATGGGGTTATCCGGAGAAATCAAGTATCGTAGAGGATTTAACCTTTGAAGATGTTGAAGGTATGGATGCCGGGCAGATGACAATGCTGGAGGAACTAGCAGATGGAAAACGTTTCATGCATTGGTATCAAAGAAAAGCATGGCTGCATATTATTGAGGAGGCGCAGCGCGTTATTGATGAAGCCAGGCGCAAAGGTAGGCCGGACAAAGAAAATTTTGCAATCAAAATGATAGAGCGGGCCAACGCTAGGTTAGGCATAGAAAATCAAACAACTAAAGATACCAATCCTCTAAAGGTTAATACCTATCCTCTTTTTATCCCCGAACAAGCTCAAAAACAGGCAGAGCAGAATTACGGCAAGGATTTTGTTCATCCTTTTTTAACAGTAGAAGCTACTATGCAAAATAATTTCCCGGGTATTAACAAGAAGCTTTCTCGTGAGATTGAAAGAATAAAACTAAAAGAATTATTAACTTCCGTTACATCTAAGGCCCCTCCAGAAGCAAGGGAAAAATTAAAAACCACCCAGTTGGTATTTACTAATGATTCTACCTTGACTCAAGGTTGTGTTGCCGCAGTTAATTTAGGCCAGAAAATCTCCAAAGATTATTCCGAAAACACAGTCTTTATCCACACCTATTTCTTCAGTCTCCCTCGATTGAAACAAATCGCAATTCTCTACCATGAACTTATCAGCCATATCGCTAATAATGAGGCTCATGAAGTGAAGGCCTTAGTCGATACTGTAGAATTTATGAAAACAGAGTTTGAGTTTGTTTTAAAGCAGAAAGAAGAAGAGCTGAAGAAAGCAATATCGGTTGAGCTTAAGAAAATATTAAGAGACGATGCTGTGTTACCGGCTTTAAGTTTTTCCAAAGAGACAAGCATGTGTATCAGGTCCTTAATATTGCCTAATATGCAAAAGCTTTGGGATAAAAAAATAGGCGGGGAATGGTTTAGCTGGTATCCTGCAAAAAACCTGCAATATGCGTCTGCATTTCCATTCAGCAATCAATTAAGCAATGATGAAAAGATGGAGGTAAATGTCCGTCAGCATATTTCTACTGATGAATTGTTGAATATAGGGCCTTTAAGTGTTAGAGCTCCATTATTGCTGTGTACTATTTTTAACGAAATACTTAAGGATCACGGTTTTCTGGATGGTGATAAAACTATCAATTTACCTAAAAAGGATGGATTAAAAGATGGGTTGCTGGGAGTTGTCAGTTATGCCAAGAAAATTTCCAAGGATTTCTTCGAAGCAGATTCTTCATTCCAAGCTTTGGATGCTTTAACTAGGAAGGGTTTAATTCTATACCGAGCAGAAGAAATAATAATTGCACTAGCTGATTGGTTTATGGAGCATTATGGAGATGATTTTGGGGTAAGGCTTTTAGCTTTAGAAAGAGGCCTACCCGAAGCAGAGAAGGATGCCTATTTGGCAGCCCTAGAGTATATGGGCGGAATTCTGCCATCTATTGAGCCTATAAATGCAGTCTCTTCTGATGAAGTTTGCTCTACGTCTGCGCCGGATGAACTTTTTGCCCCGGTCATAGAATATAATCTTGCTCGGAATTTTAAAGAATGTGGTTCTATTGCTACAGCCTTGGTTAAAGGTGGATTAGAGGAAAGCGCGTTTTCCGGACTACGGCTTTACTTGGGGCAGGGTTTTAAAGTTAGCGTTATTAATCAAGCAAGTAAGCTTTCTTTTAATGAGATTTTGACGCGGTGGGGCGATACCGGTATTTCTAAGTCTCTTGAGAAAATAGGTGAAGATCCTTTATTTTATGATGATATTGCTAGAGTAAAAGCAATAGTGGCTTGTCGTGACGGCGAAGCATTTCGGGCCTGGTTTGAAAAAGCAAAAGACATTAATCCTACCAGTTTTGATATAAGGCTGCTGGGAATGGCCAATAGTTATCTCCAAGGCGGGGTCCGGTTGCTCATTTTGGAACAGGCGGTACCGCTTAGGCAGTTAATCTCTATTTATGATCAAGATGGCAAGGGCCGGAATATTCTTAAAGTTATTTTTGGCAAGAACTACGCGAATATGGTGTCTGCTGAAACTAATGATAAGGAGATTTATGGTTTACTGGAAAAACAAAGTTTCCAGGATATTGTTAAAGGAATCATTGGCGCCACCAATATCTATGATGCTCATCCGGGAAGCATAAGGCAGAAACTTATACCGTTTATCACTGAAGATAAAACAGTGGTTGATATAGCTTATGCTAATGGTTTTGATGTTAATCTCGAAACGGATAAAAAATGGATCGGCCTTATTTGTAACGGCATTCATGTTCCATCGAGTGATGAGTTAGAGAAGGAGCTTTCTTTATTTAGTCCAGCAGAAATCCAGGAATTAACCAGAATATTAAGTAAGCATACAAAGCCAGCCGGTTCCGCTTCTATTTTACCTGCAGAGAAAGCGGTTTCCATTGCAGAAGAGGATGAGCAGCCTAATACTTACTCGCTTAAGGTTGTAGCAGGAGAGACTGATGCTTTTAGCAGTAGCAGCATATTATTTGATTTGTCCGCCAGTGGATTCGACTTGAATTATCCTAGAGGGTTTACGGAGAATTGGCGTAAAGCATTGAGCGATATATCGGAAATATTAAAACAGATTCCCACAAGTTCTCCCGGGGATTGGAGATTAGTGATTGCCAAGGATCGCTGGTTAACCCAAGGTTGTATTGCGGCAATTAATCTTAGCCAGTTGATCAGCCTTGATTATTCAGAAAATACTGTATTTCTTCATCCGGATTTCTTTAACCTATCAGAATTAAAACAGCTTAGAATTATGGTGCATGAATTAATTGCTCATTTGGTTAGTAATGATACAAATGAAGAAACTGCTATGAAGAAAACAGATGAAATTATGGAATTGGTAAACAAGTTGATTCCAGATGGCTGGAAGCTTGAAGGCTTATCTTTGGCAAGAAAATTAGCGCAAGCAGGTTATGCGGTTGTCCAAAAAGAAGATTATTCGCCATTTTATAATGTTAGATTAACGAATAAGGCAATGGAAAGCAGCGGTATTGTGTTTGGCGAAGAAGTGCAATATCGCAGGTTTAATATCGCCGGTGATGAGATTATCGTTATTGGTAAAGGTAGGAATTTAGAATTAATTACCAACAACTATATTGCCGGCAGCTATTACGGTAACAGATACATATCTTCTGTAGATATAGAAGAAGGATTTTTGGATGAATTAAGAACAAAGATTTCTTCTTCGATCAAAATTACCCGGCCAACAACAGAGTTGTTTTATTTGCTTGCTGCCTTTGGCCAAGAACAGGATAAAGCATTGATCTTTGATTCATTAATAAGAATTAAGAGCCAAAATTATTGGTCTGAAGTAAATATGACTATAGAGGTGCTCAGGACATTATGCGCTAGATATGGGTATGCAATGAATAAAGAAAATGCCGATATTTTGTTGTCTATCATCGATGAATTTGGTTCATCTAAAAATATCTGCGAATTTTTTGCAAAAACACAATGGCCTGATTATGTTTTTGATTATTTAATCAATAAATTACAGAAGGAAGAATGGGGTAAGCTAAAGGAGAATAATATAGATAATGCGCGACGTAGATTATTAGAATGTCTGGCTATTTTAGGGGAAAGTAAGCCAGAGTTGAAGGAAATTTCCGATAGTTTATGGTTTAAGCTTGAAGTGGCAAATTACAAGGCGTATATCGCCCAAGGATTGAGGGGCAACTGGAATTTTAGCGAGCTTAAAGATTCTTCCATGCTATTTAGGTATTATTTAGAGCCAAATGGCCAGATATCTTTCGATATAATATATTCAGGAGGTAAATTCAGGGTTGATCATCGCTATGCCGCGTTAGGGGATGTGATCTTCGGAGAGGAGTTAAAAGAAAGATATGAGGGTATGGATCCTATTCAGTTTGATGGTAATAAGGCTTTGGCGGTAAACCATAAAGACGCGATTTCCTTGCGCGGGACATATACTGAGTTGGAAGATTCCGATTTAGGATATGTGAGACTGGATTTGCCGTTGACGCCACAGCAAGAATTATTGGAGAAAACCAAAGCAAGCGATTTAGGCAGCTATATTGTAAAACAAATTGTGGGAGCCGTAAAGTTTATTGCTGAGATCGTCAATCCTTCTAAAGAACTGGTTTTAGGTGATTCAATTAAGGTAGTTTTGCAGAAAAATTTTAGCTCTTTACTTCCATCGCGCTTTAGCGTAAGCGATTTTCTGGATTGGATCGAGCATAAGAATATTATTGGTATTCAAGGTTCAGAAGTTATTATTCCACCGGAAGCTGTTTCGGTTTGCGTATGCGTTGCAGACGAAGATGGAATTCATCCAAGATTTGCGCTGGATATGAGAGATATTCTTAAGGAACAGTTTAGTGGGACGCAAGTGGTTTTAGTTAAATCAGACGGAAGAAAAGCTTTGGTAGGCGAGTATGAAGAAGTTGCAAAGTTATCTTTTGAATATAACGATATAATTCATATCTTTGCCTGGGGTGATCAGTCAAACGCTGCGCTGGAGAAAGTAACCTCTTTAATCAATCCTTCCGGAAGAACCGTTTCTGTTGCCGATGGTGTAGGCAGAGGCATTGTTCTTACAGTTGATGAAGTTGAAAAAACAATTAAGGCAAATAAAACCATTGAGTATCCGTTTTTGATTACTGCCAACAAAGCCGCTGATTTATTAGACATTCTTTATAATATAAATGAATGGTATGGATTCGGGGGAGTGATAACTGCTTATGGTGGAATGTTTTGTCATCCAGCTACTGTTTTTAGGATGGTGTTTGGAGACCGCCGTATTCCCTGGTTAAGCGGAGTACCTGTGGCTGCCATTACTAAAATAATAGGCAAAGAAGTGGAGTTGGAGGTAAATGATTCACCGACCTTTAAGGTAATTGAATCCAGATCTGTAAAAATCCCGGATTTTTCTACTCTTAAAGCCCCGACTACCGATAACTTAATGCAGAGATTTAATTGTGATTTTACTTATATTGAAAATGTTATTAAAAAAGCAGAAGAAGTGAGGATTCCGGAAAGTTTAATTAACGAATTAGAAGGTAAGGGTAAGGGGTTTAGTGATTTAATTAAAGCTCTCCTTGGTAAAAGATCCCCTGGTTTAAGATTATTTGTAGTAAGAACACCTTTCATCTGTGAACTTTTCGGTATTCCAAGATACAAAAATGCTGTTTTAGCCAGGGATACCATTCCTCTCTATACCATATTGGATAAATCGGGTACTAACCTTTGCTGTTATATAACTCAGAATTTCTATGAATCACTTCTGGCTGATCCTTGGTTATTTTGTTTTGTGCTGGACCATGAATTTTATGAAAAAGGCATTACTCCGCACAGGAAACATGATCAGGTTTGGAAAGATAGGGGTTGGCTTAAATTTTTTGTAGATGAACAGACAGGTATAAATAAATTCGTGAAATTATATATCGATAGACTATTTTTGGAAGGAGATATAGAAGGGTTAGATAAATTCAATACTCCTAGAAATACCAACCAGGAGTTAGTTTGTAAATATGCAATGGAGCAAAGAGAGAAATTATTAACTAGTGGTGAAGTGTTTATAACCATAAAGGGCCAGGATGATAAATTGGATCAGTGCAGGCTTTATTCTGCAAGGGAAGCCGGTGGAATAAATTTGGAAGTCCGTTTAGGTAAGTTTAGTAATGAAGAGATCTATGCTTATGTAAGTAATCCGAGTTATGTCCAGAAGAAAGACTGCGTAGTATTCTTCAATAAAGAAAATGGAAGCCGCCAAGCACTGGAATTGATCTTTACACTTGGCCTTTTGCAGGATTGCCAGGCAAAAAGCATCATTTGTGTTATTTCTAAAGATACAAGCGCTTGGTTAAAAGAAGTGTTAGCGCAATTTGCAAATCTGTGGTTAGTGAAAAAAGGCGATTTTGATAAGCGCGATTTTATGCTTATAAACGATAGCAGGAGATTTATTCCGAGAATATACAGAGCCGCTAATAATGCCGGCGATAAATATTTTGATTCCCTTCTATTTATGCCTAATACTGAGCATTTTAAGCAACTCAATATGAAAGCTCAATCCATCAGAATAGATGAAAAAGGAAAGGTAATCCTGCCCCAAAACCTGGACAAAAATAAAAGCTACCGTTTGGTGTGTGCGACAAATGCATTTATTGAGATAATCAGATTGCTTGAGGTTCTATATGAGCTTGAAAAAGAAGGTATCCATCCGGAGCTGTTCTTTGTGTATTTTAGTTATAATAGCGCTCGGGTAATTTTTGAGGCAATAAGCAGATTTTCAGTTAGATTTAAAACTTTAAATATACATTTATCTAAGGAAGTCGGCTATATAAATATTAAGGAAGCGATCCCGGGAATAATTGCCCCGGTTGAGGCAGACAATGTTAATACTTTTGTGGATTTGGCCAAGTACTTTAAAGACAGTAGGGATTTAATCGATCCGCTTATTGTTGGTGCAGATCATGGTGCTGATATATTCTCTAGGGATGCGGCAGAAAAGAATAATATAGAATATGGCGGGCATATGGATAAAAAGAGAGATTCCTCAAAACCCGCTAGCCAGCAGGTAACGATGGTCATGCCGGATATAGATGTAAATGGCAGGGATGTTATATTGCTGGATGACATAATCTCCAGCGGTGAGACGATAATAAAGGCGGCTTTATTATTATTATCCAGGGGAGCCTCGAGGATGTTTATCGGTTGTGTATATGGAGAGTTTACAGAGGGTTATGATATTTTTTGGGATAAGGAAACACTGCAGGCAATAATGGAACAATTAAAAGAAACAGGGGAATTGAATGAAAATCAGATCCGGGAGCTTGAAAAACGAACCTCTTTTATAGAAGAAGTAGTTTCTACAGATATAATACCGAATCCCTTCGATAAGGTGAAGATAGACAGTATGTTGGATAGGCGCAATTTCAGCCTGAACAATTTGCGTGCTTTCGTGTCTTATCTGTCAACTAAATATCAAAACGGGATAGATATCGGCATTTGGCAGAACAGGCTAGCCATAACTGAAGATTTATATAAAGCCTTGAGTTTAAAACCCGATGAACCAATAGGAAGTTTTAACAGGGTAACAGAAGAAATCAGTTATTGCGGCCGTATCCGTGGTTCTGATGGCGATATCAGCTATTTTAGTTTAAGCAACCTTCTTTTAGATAAATACAGCCAGTCAGATATCTTCGATTTAATCCAAACTATCAAAATCCACGAACAAACCCACCAGGCAAATCCGCAAGAAGCAGATGAAAATAAAACATTCTTTGACCAAGCGCAAAAAGAACGGGGAGAGATTCAAAAGATCAAATTCTTGGAAACCGTCCTTAAGACCGCAGAATCGGACTATTTTAGTTACAGCGCAGCTGCTAATGTCTTAGCTTCAATTATCCTCTCTACTGCAGATTCAGATTTGCCTAAGCAGGGGATTAATATTCTATTGAATATCCTTGAAACCCAAGGGTTAAACTTTTTTGCTTACGAAACAGTTATCTATGCTTTTGTTTTTATTGCTGAAAAAAACCCAAAACTTATTACTAAAACCGTAATCTTTACTTTAGAGAATATTCTTAAGGCTCCGGGATTGAACTATTATATTTACAGGGCAGCCGCTAATGCCTTAGCTTCAATTATCCTCTCTACTACAGATTCAGATTTATCCGGACAAGGTATTCTTGTTTTATCAAGCGTGCTTGAAAACAAACAGTTACATTTCGATGTTTACAAGGTAGTGGTTAATGCCCTAACCTTTGTTACCAAGAAGGAATCCAAGTTTATTACTGAAACTGTAGTCTTTGCCTTGTTGGCTGTTTGTAAAATAAAAGGATTAGAGCCGATTATTTGTGCGGCTTCTGTTAATGCCTTGATCTTGATTGCCCAGAAACAGCCTGAGCTGGTCAACCCGAAAAAAGAAGCAATATGCCGGATAATATTAGAAATAATATCCACGAACAATAACTGGCTGTCATATATATTTATGCTTAATCTATTGAATATGTTGGGATATGATACCCAGGATTTAATTTCTCCATTAGATGCCTATTTCCCAAATAGTACAGAAAAGATACAAGGAGATATTGCTGCTTTAATAGAAGAGATGAACTTAAAATATAACGGCATTATTGCTACGTTAGCTATGTTCGAATGTTCTTTTACAAAGGGAACAGTAATGTTTGGTTCTGATATTGATGGGCTAACTATTCATTATAAGTATGGAGCTTCTCAGGAGGAGATGAAGGTTGTTCAAGGCGAATTTTTAAGAAGGCTGGAGGATATAGGAATAAGGTGGTGGGATTATGGGAGGCGGGAAGGAGAAGGGATTCCTGAGGGGGATGTAATTGTTTTTGATAATGGTAAATCAGAATACAAGATGATCGGAGAGCTTGATCAGAGAAGTAAGATGAAGACCCGGAAAGAGTTGTTTAGGGTATGGCAATCATTGTCATCTTCAGAAAAAGATATTTTAAGAAGGGCGCATGGATTAAGTGCGATGTGCGAGCTGTCCAAGGGCTTTGTCCATGTTTTATTATTTCTTGTCGGTCAGGATAAATTAGGTGTCCTGGAAGAATTGCAGGGGAAAGGGTTAATCGAAATTGATGATGAAGCTGTGAAAATAGGATGGAAGGATTATGAATTTAACACAGTTCCATATGGATTAGTAAATACGCAAAACTCACACAATATTTCTTTTCAGTCTCAGTTTAATGTTCCTATAGAATATGAAACTGTTTCGGCAAGAAACCAGAAGAATCCCGATTATGCCACAGATGACTGTCTCTCTATGACTTCTCAGCATGCCTTATGGGGCGCAGGTATTGCCTTGTGGGAAGGAAGAATAGGCTGGGTAGTTAAATTTTTAGTTACATTTATTGCTATATACATTGCTTTTATGCGTGAGACAATCAGGCTCACTGGGCCACCGCAAGAGCAGGGCCAACTTAGGTTGCCATTCTATAAGCGCGAAATCGCTTATTTTAAGAACGACACCGAAGGAATTATTTATACTTCCGCCTACCGTTTTATCGAACGCCTTGCCCGAAGCCGCCTATCTTTTATCTCATGGTTTTTTTCTTTGTCTAAAACTATAATTGACGAGCATGAACAGTTGCACCAGGCAAGTCCGGAGTCTTCCGAAGAAGAAATCCTAAAAGAACAAATCTCTTTGGGCTATTTTAGCCTGCGTTGGGACATTCTTAAAAAACCTAGTCCTAAGCCTGCTGCAACTCAAACAGCCGCAGTTTCCTATGGCTACCTTGTCTTGGTTCTTAACTGCGGCAGTTCTTCGCTTAAATGGCAGCTTATAGATATGTCTACCGAAGAGAAAATTGCCGGGAAGAACATTGAAAGGATTGGTAAGGGTGGCCCTGCCAGCCATGCCGAAGCAATCAACAACCTTGTGCTTCCGGATCTTGAAAAAATAGGAATTAAAAAAGAAGATATCCGGGCGATTGGACATAGGGTCGTTCACGGCGGTGATAAATTCAGCAAATCTGTCTTAATTACTCCTGAAGTTAAAAAGGCAATAGAGGAATGTTGTGAGTTCGCTCCCCTACATAATCCGGCTAATTTAGATGGCATTAATGCCTGCGAAGCTGTATTTGGCGGTATATCTCAAGTTGCTGTTTTTGATACCGCATTCCACCAGACACTACCTCAGGAGGCTTTTTTATACGGCCTGGATTATGTATTGTCTAAGAGATACAAAATCCGTAAGTATGGCTTTCATGGCACGAGCCATTTATATGTAAGGGCAAAGGCAGCTGGATGGTTAAGGAAAAAACTGGATAAGTTTAACTGTATTACTGTCCATCTGGGTAACGGAAGCAGCATTGCGGCAATAAGAAATGGGAAATCGGTAGATACAACTATGGGGATGACGCCTTTAGAGGGCTTGGTAATG
Source organism: Candidatus Omnitrophota bacterium (assembly GCA_026387265.1). GTDB lineage: Bacteria > Omnitrophota > Gorgyraeia > Gygaellales > Profunditerraquicolaceae > UBA6249. Next base: position 793 of record JAPLLZ010000038.1, on the reverse strand, counting down.
GGTACCCGTGCCGGAGACATTGACCCGGGGGTCTTTGGTATTCTCAATACAATAGCCCAAAGAGCAGGAATCAAGCTACCGGATATTATTAAGCTTATTCGCCAATATCCGGAAATACCTTTAGAAAATATAGAACAAACAGTTATTGAACCCTACAAGAAAATTGCGCTGGAATTAGGAATAACCCTGCAGGATATTATCGATGTTCTCAATAAAGAAAGCGGTATTTGGGGTATTGCAGGAATAGGCAGTGATATGCGCGATATAGAGAAGAAATTAGGAGTAAACCGGGAAATTGACCAATCTAAGCCGGGGAATATCAGGAAGATTAGGCAGCAGATAACCAAAGTCCAGGCCTTTGCCAGGCAGGATGTTGATTTAGAGCTCAAGCGCTGTGCTTTAGCTTTAATGGTTTTTGCTTATCGAGTAGCAAAATACATCGGCGCCTATTACACTATGCTCGGCAGGGTTGATGCCATTATCTTTACTGCCGGCATCGGCGAAAATGAGTCGGTTATCCGCCAGATGATTATTGATTATCTGCCGGGGATCAGGAAACCCACCCGTCTTATGGTCATTCCTACCAACGAAGAATTGGTGATTGCCAGGGATACTTGGGGGATAGTTTCTAGCTCTTCTAAGGAAAATTTTCCAGACCGTTCAGCCCAAGGCTCAAGCGCAAAAAAGGTAGACGCGGCAATTGAGCGTTTTGGCGGAATAGAAGAAATTCTGAAAAAAGAAATTAAAGATATATTTACTACTCCTAAAATTGTTCTTGGTATTGATAAGGCGG
>JAPLLZ010000040.1 GCA_026387265.1 Candidatus Omnitrophota bacterium | reverse complement strand
CTCTTCAGTACGAGAGGACCTAGAGAAACGAACCTATGGTTTTCCGGTTGTCCTGCCAAGGGCAAAGGCCGGGTAGCTATGTTCGGAAGGGATAAGCGCTGAAAGCATCTAAGTGCCAAGCCCCCCCCAAGACTAAGTATCCCTGAGTCGCAAGACTCTGTAGGCTAGTGGTAGACTACCACTTTGATAGGCGTAGAGTGTAAGACTCGTGAGAGTTTAAGCTAATACGTACTAATCAGCCAATCGGCTTGTCCTTAATTTTGTTTTTCATGAGGTTTTTTTGGATAAGTAGTTTTTAGCTCACATAATTAAATCTGTATGTAGTTGTTGATGTTTTTGTTAGCAAATGTCCTTAGCTTAGACTTTGCATAAAAGATTTATGGTAGCGCTAAGGATCAAATTTTTTGCTTCAAATTTTGTAATTCAAAAAATTTGGAGTGCCTTTATCGAGGGGGAAACACCCGTTCCCATTCCGAATACGGCCGTTAAGCCCCTCTGAGCCGATGGTAGTGTGTTCGTAAGGACATGTGAGAGTAGGTCGGTGCTCCTTTAAAATTGCCCCGCTAATCTAGCGATAGATTAGTGGGGTTTTTATTGTGGGGAAATTTTAAAGGATTTCGCTAGATTGCTATGTGTGCTCAATCCTTTATATTGGTAGTTAATTTTTTTTGAGATTTGAGCCAAGTGTCACCCCATTACAGAGGCCCTGCGTTTAACCAGTTGTATTCAATCCCTTAAGAAAGATTATTGATTAAATCCTGTTGTTTAGTAAAATGAGTAGCGGGATTTTTTTGTCTTAGCGCTATTTTAACTTCGTTTGAAATTAGGGAATTATTAGAATTTAATTTCTTAACTAATTTTAAAAAGTAGTGGTATAATAAAAACAAAAGGAGGGTATATGGAAATGAAATTAAGCAATGTTGCGCTGTCGATTTTAGTAGTAGCTCTAATCGCTCTTTTAGTGGTAACCAATGTTATGTATGGCAAATTAAACGAAACTGTATTAATTCAAATTGTTCAGCAACAGAGCACGGAAACCAATAGCCTGATTAAAAAAGTTTTTGAAAATCAAAAAGATTTAGAGGCTATAAAAAAAGAATTAGAAACAACTAAAGCAGAATTGGTTAAAGCGCTTAAAACGAATAGCGCTGTGATAACGGTTACGCCCGCTCCGGAAAATAAAAATGAGTGATTAAAGGTTTTAATTTAACTATTTTAATAAGTTAAAGAAAAACCGTTGAGAAATTAAAATAAAACCGCTATGGAATCAAGCCATGGCGGTTTTATTTTATCCTGCGCGATACAATTAGCAGTATCTAGGTTTAAGCGTAGGACCTAAGCGCCTCGGGGTCCTGCCATTGAAGTTTCTCTATTCCTGCGGGCAAAGCTTGTCTTTGGAACGGGAATACCTCTCTTAGTGTTGTCACCCCTGGCCTGAGGATTAATCCAAATTATGCCATCTGTCAACTTTCTTATAATAGCGTATTGACTTTTTTGTTTTATAAGTGTATTATTCATTTAAACTCATAAAAAAGGGGAGGAACAATATGGTAAAGAAGATTTGTATCTTTGTCTTTTTATGTTTTATAACCTTAAATTTTTCTGACGCATTGGCAAGTCAAGCTCAAGAAGATGCGGCCAAAGGTAAAGATATTACCATAGTTGACACAAGGGATATGCGGTATCATCGGACTCCGATAAGGAAATTATTGCGCGGAGCAACCAATATTATTACTTGTCCTCTGGAAGTACCGGCCAGCATGTTTAGCGTTGCCGCTGATGAAGATAATGATTTTACGGGTTTTGTCTTGGGAAGTTTTCAGGGTTTATGGACAGCTTTATTGCGGGGGTTAGAGGGCGTGTTTGATTTTGGGACATTTATTATACCTCCTTATAGTAAATCAATTATGACTCCGGAGTTTGCCTGGGATAGCCTTCAGCAATCTTATAAAGCATACGATGACGAAAACTCTGTTAGGCATTAGTATTTAAAGAATAGTTTAAAAAATATTGTTAATTTTTTAAAAAGCTGGACTTAAAAGGTTCGGCTTTTTTATTGCCAACATGGTATAATAATTTACGCTGTTTGTTTTTGATAAAGGAGAAAGGTATGCCAACACAAGATCCAAGCATCATTGAGGCCTTGGCTAAAAATGAAGAGAAACTGAGCAAATTATATCAGGAGTATGCGGCTACCTATAAGGATTATCAGGTTTTTTGGTCTACATTATCAGAAGAAGAACTAACGCATGCTTTATGGCTTCGAAGTCTTGAGGAATCTTATCGGAAAGGCGCTTTACCGGTAAATGAAAAATTCCATATTGAGACGGTTAAATTGTTTGATGATTATCTAGAAGAAAGGCTGGTAGATTTCAAAGTAGAAAAATTTGGGATGAATCGGGCTTTAGTTGTGTCTTTGGATATTGAAAACTCCCTGATTGATAAAAGCTGGTTTAAGATGTTTGAACCGATTGAGGTAAAAGATAAGTTAATTATCCACCAGCTTATTTCGGCTTTAGAGATTCACAGGGATAGAGTTACTAAGATGATAATTGAATATCAAAGTAAGTAACACTTTTTAATGTTAAGGTTTTTGAATTAAGAAGAAGCAAATTTTTAATCCCAAGCTCGAAAAGGGCTTGGGATTATTTATTAATGCCACGTCATTTCTTCGCTTAATCAAATTAGCGGGTCCTGTCACGTGGCGCTTCTCGGCAAATTTGCCTTGAAGCATCCCCGTGCCACCCGCTAATATTCATACGCTTATGAGTTTTATAATTAAGAACAATATATTTAGTTCTAATAAAAAAAACTCTTGACAAGGAACATTTAGTATGTTACACTCTTTTTAGTAGGAAAGCATGAATATATGAAAAGCTTATATATACAAAATTTCACGGTCAGTAATTTTTCTTTGGGAAAGCTTTATTTAGATAATAATCTAATTATAAGGAGGTTAAAATGAAGCTAACTGCGATGGAAGTTGAGCAGCATGGTAAAAAGTTCTATTTGACGCAAATTAATGCAAGAGATTTAATTGATGGCGAGAAAGTGAAAGTAGATTATTGGAGGAAGGATAATGATAATATAGAAGGTTATCAGAGGATTGCAACGCCTTCAAGGGCTAGAGCATTCGCATCATTCATAAAAAATGCTAGGAGTGTATCTCCGGTCTCTATTTTGCTAAGCGGAAGGGGAAAGGTTAATTATAAAGAAGAAGCAGGTAAGAGTTTTGGTACGCTCACGATATCTACTCAATTACAGATGTGGGTTGTAGATGGACAGCATCGTATTGAAGGTTTAAGAATGTTAGCTGAGCAGGAACCCATCTATCAAGATTTCGAAGTTCCTGCTATTATTTTTCCCCTAGAGAATAATTATGAGGAGGCAAAGCAGTTTTTTATTATTAATCGTACCCAAAAGGGCGTGAAGGCTGATTTAGCAGAGCGTTTTCTAACTGAATTAGCGAAACAAGAAGGACCGGATGCCCTTAGTGATCTCCCTTCTCTTATTACTCGAGGCATAGATTGGATACCGAAGGCTACCAGGGTAGCCGATATTTTGAATGCTAAAGATGGCTGTTGGAAAGGAAGAATACGATTGCCTAATGACACTAAGAAAAATTCACCTTTTTCTATTATCAGTCAAAAAGCATTTACAGATTCTCTTGAGTCTATATTAAATAATCCAATGTATGCAGATTATAATGAAGAAGAAGCTGCGGAGATATTGAGTAGATATTGGGAGGCAATGAAAGAACTTTGCCCTGAGGCTTTTGATGTACCCAGCGAGTATGTTATCCAAAGAACAATGGGGGTAGCGGTTTTGAATAGAATCTTAACATCCGTGATAAATTATTGCTTAAGCGGCGAGGGTCAGCGCTTAACAAAGGAAAAATTTAAAGAAGTCTTAGGTAAAATGAAAGAGGGAATGAATAGTGTATATTGGCACGTAGATGGGACAGCGGGATTAGCTGGTACTAGTAAAAAAAGCTTCTCAATAATCACAAATAAACTCAGAGAATTTTTGGAAAAGGGGAATAGTGAAAAGGAAACAAAGCTGATGCGACCGTTTAAGCTTTAAATCATAAAGAAAAAGGGTGGATAAAATTCGGTTTGGGACCTTTATCCACCCTTGAAACACTAGTTATCTGCACTAGCGTTATTGTCATTAGTATATCCTAAGGAGGTGTAATCGTCAAATACTTTGATAAGTTCTGCGCAGAAATATATTATAAGAAGGAGGTAAACAGATGGCCAAATTTGTATTATACAAGGATCGTAACGATGAATTTCGCTGGAGATTCAAAGCAAATAATGGGCAGATAATAGCTGATTCTGGAGAAGGATACACCAATAAGAGTGATTGTGTCAATGGTATAAACTTCGTAAAGCAGCATAGTCCATCAGCACCAATAGAAGATCTAACTTGAGTTTTAGCTTCTAAAAAATAAGTAGTTTTGTTAAATGAATAAATAATGGCGCCGGTTTTGTTTTTGTTGCAGGTAGCAAAGATTAGAACTGGCGCCATTATCACCAATTAAAAAATAAGGAGCGTATTATGGAAGTGAAATCAATTTTATTATGCGATGCTGCAACTCCCCATCCAGATGGGACATTTTCCTTGCTAAGAGGTGGAATTGACAATTGGAATTTACAGTCATTCCCCGCTCAAATAAGATTTAGTTTTGTAGTGATTCTTGAGTTGCTGTCAACGGAAGTTGGTAGGACACATACTGTAGAATTGGATGTAATCGATGCCGATGGAAACAGAGTATTGCCCCAAGGCAAGATACCTTTTTCTATACCGATTAAAATGAACGTTACCCATTATAAATGGAATTTAGTCGGTAGTTTAATTATTCCTATAACGAAAGCTGGTAAATATAGTCTTCAATTGGGTGCCGATGGACATAATTTATCTTCGGTAGGATTTCAAACAATTCAAGCAGCGCAATCACCACTGGGATAGACTAGTAAATGAGAAAATAAATAAAGATGACGATTAAATCTTTTAAATCCCAAGCTCGAAAAGGGCTTGGGATTTTGGTTTAAGGCGGTATAATAATTGCAGGAAAGATGCACCGCGCTCAACCTAGATGATGCGGTTAGGTGCGTTTCGATCTTTGTATCGCGCGGTGTAAATTAAAAATCGCAAGTCTATTTGCGATTTTTAATTTAAGGAGGGAAAGATGGAAAACAAGAATACCTGCATGTGTCACACGATTTTAACCGGCGTTGGGATACTGTTGCTCTTAGCGGCGGCGTTTGATGTTCTGCCGTTATCGGATAATTTGGTAATTTTCTTGGCTTTGGCCTGCTTCATTATCAGCGGGGTAATCAAAAAGATTACTAAAAGTAAAGGTTCTTGTTGTAAATAAGATAATAGCATAGCTTAGACGCTTACAATCTAACCGGGACAATGCCCCTAGTGAAGCTGGGGTAATTTACAAAGGAGAGGTTATGCTTAAGTTTGGAGCAAAGTATATTTGCCTGCTTATATTGATTTCTGGATGTGTTTTATGCGCGCAGGGATGTATTAAGTCTAAATCAGTCAATAAATATTGTCCCGATTATTGTAATGATGATCTTAAACAACGGGTTGGAGCGTGTAGGTATCCTGAAAGGGATACAGCTGCTTATAAGAAATGTTTAGATGATGCGCGCCAAGCATATGATGGGTGTTGTGGGTCAATAGGTAGTTAGTGATATTTTTCAACGCAATTGGGACGCCTAATACTTGAATTTTAACTCTTAAAACCCAGGTTTCTTGTTGACAAGGTATTTAACGGGAGTAAAATGGTTTCAAAATCGGGGCGTGGCATGAAACTAAATAGCGAAAATTTGTAGACACCTCTTGGTAAATAGCAGGTGTTTTTATTTATAAAAGAAAGTAACTTAAAAAACCGTTTCTGAATAAAATTTTATATGGTTCAACCCGTTCAAGAAATAGAAGAAAAAAGACAGTATCAGCGTTTCCCGGTATCTTTCATGGTGGCATACACGGTTAGAAGCCCCTTTCAGGTACGTATTAGTATTGGCGATAACGATTGTTTTGCTATCGCGCGTGATATTGGAGAAGGAGGAATGGGGCTGCTCACGAATTTTAAAATTCCTGTTGATTCTTTGTTGTTGTTGAAATTTACGATCATTAATGATGCCATATTAAGCACGGAAGACCGCGCGCGTAGTTTTGAATTAGATGCGCAAGTGCGTAATTGCGGAATGACAGAGGAAGCAAGTTATCGTTTAGGTGTAAGTTTTATGAATATTGTGCCGTCAGAACGCGCTTACATTTCCGATTATATTCAAATTCATGCCTCAAATCGTAATTTTAACGCCTGATCAGGATAGTGTGTTAATCTTTAGTCCCAATCCCTAAAAAGGCTTGGGATTTTTGGTTTATGGATATATAATGATTTTAGGCAGAAACAGGGAAGGCTCTATTTTTATCTAAGGTGATATAATTAAATAACAGGACAAGCGATGAACACTATTTTATTAATAGTAACAATAGTATTTGTTGTTCCATTTGCAATATTTTATATATTCAAAATGGGTAAAACAAAAGAAGCGGATAGAAGAGCGCAGGAAGAAATAAGGCGCCAAACAGGTAAACAAGTGATCGAGCCGGAAAAAAAGCTTCATGAAGAAGAAAAAAAGCGCTGGGAAGACGAATACTATAAACGGCATTGAAGGCACCCCGCGCCTACTGGAATTGCGCGGGTGTCCGCCAGGTGGCGGAAAGAGGCGGGGGGATGGATGAAAAAGGTATTTTTGTTGATTGCGTTTTTTATTATCAGCTCAAGCGCTGTGTTTGCTCAAGATCAATGTAAAACATTTGAGATTGGGGATGGCGGGATAGTAAAGATTACGCCGGAGGGAAGCCTGCTTAGCGTTCAGATAATCTACAATAATGCTTCGGATGCACCGGAAACAGTAAAAGAAAAGTTAAGAATTAATGATCCAGCTGCAAAACAGGAGTTTACTCCTTCGCGATTTAAAATAAAATTTTTGAATGAAGAAGGCGCCGAGCTCTGTAATGACGCGCTTTTTTTTGGCGATTTCACTTTGGATGAAACTGCTGATCAGCCGAAAGCTGTCCTGAAATATCAAGCTGGCGGGCAATGCGGCACAATTAGCTACAGTAAGATAAACTCAGTAGTTGTGAATTACGACAGTTTAAATATCAAGTAAAGGATAAAATAGCACCGTTTTGGTTACCGCAACAGCTTGACTGATTTTCTGGTTGACTCAAAAAATATAATTATTTACGAAACTGGTAAAAACAAAAGGTTTTCAAATGTTTTCTCTTGAAAGTATCGGTAGAATACTGGTTTTTTTTGGCATCATGATAATCTTTACCGGTTTGCTTTTTATCCTTTTCGGTAAGATTCCTCACCTATCTAAACTGCCGGGGAATATTGAGATTCATAAGAAAGGGTTGGATATTTATTTCCCGCTAGCTGCTTCATTAATTATCAGCCTTATACTTACACTCGTTTTAAACATATTCATTAAACACAAATAGGGGATAGCTAAGGGAAAAATTCTGCCATGAAAAAGGTATTAATCCTAATAGCTTTAATTCTTACTTTTGGCGTTACTTGTTCTGCATCTATGATTAGTTGTGCTCTGGATAACCAGCAGTACAATAATCTTCCTGAACCAAGGCTTAAATCTCCGATTTATGATACAGTTACTTTAAACGTAGGCCAACCTCTGGAATTTAGCTGGTGGAATGATTGCGTAAATACCGGTAGTTTTATCCTAAAGATTTACAAAGGCTACAATATGTATGCGGATAATTTAATCCTGAAAGAAACTTTGTCCGCCGATCTATCTTCTTATGAAGCCCGGGCGGATTTATTTGATGATGGTAAGGTTTATACTTGGAGCCTGGTGCGCGTTTCATTTGCCGGTTATAAAAGCGACCGCAGTTTTAATTCATTTAAAGTGATTAAAAGAGGAGGGTAGCCATGAGGATTGTAACGGTAGTTTTTTTATTGATCGCTACGCTAGCCATTTGCGCCTGGGCTGCAGAAGATACTCCGCAGCGTTATAAATTTTATTCTTTAAAGAGCGCCAACGCGGACCTGGCGTTATTGCTGGATTCTGCTACCGGCAGGGCCTGGCAGGTTTCTGCGGACAACCTGGGAAAAGTGACTAGGCTTTCTGCAATTACAGTTGAGGGATTGGTCTATGCCCCCAAGGATGAAGAACAGCTTTATGCGGAGGTTAAAAGGGCCAATATTGAAGGGCTTTCTACTTCGGATTCCGCGACCAAAGCTGAGTTGGAAAAATTATATGGATACGGTATGGACGTTGATGAGCTGGTTGCTTTGCGGGATAGGATGGTAAAGGCCATACAAAAACGTTAAAGCTAGATAGATATAAATAGCATATGAAAATTTCTAGAAATAAGATAATTAAATTCGCCGTAATGCTGGTATTTTTATGCTGCATGCTCTTTGCGAATTTTTATGCAGTAAGAATGATGCTGCGTTACGGAGTGGATACATATTTTTATGATAAGCTTCTGGTGGCATATACAGTCGGCGGCAGGCAAGGTTTAAAGCTTGAATTAGATAAAATACTGGTTACTGATAAACTGCCTCGTGAGTCAATGCTGGCTAAGGATTTTACAGCTAGAGAGAAAACATTGGCAGATCCGGAAGCTTTCTTAAAAGACAAAGTCCAGAAAAGTAAAAACATGATTTTTTCTATACGGTATTTGCGCAGCATCGCCATTGTGATAATGATTATATTGTTTGGTTGGCAGCTGATTACCAACTCTTCAGCTAAATCCCGGCTTAAAAATCCTCCTAAACCATAAACCCGTCCTGAATTGAAAATCCTGGCGGTATTGAAAAAAACCGTTTTATAGTGTATACTTCAAATACAAGCAGGTAATTGAACCCAAGCCACGGAAAAATGAAATGAATTTATTTCATCGCCGTGGTTTTTTTATTTTAAAGGGGTAGTCGGATGTATAACCGCAAATGGGGACAGGACCGTAGGAGATTTCAGAGGCTTAGCCTTAATTTAATCGTTTGGTATAAGGCTCTACGCCCGGAAAATCTTTGCCGGATGCTTGGCTCTTCCGATTTGGCCGCGGTTACTCTGGATATCAGCCCTTTTGGTATGGCTTTTATTAGTAAACACAACATACCAACTTATTCTGATATTGGCCTTAAGTTTATTGTTTTTGATTCACAGTTAAATCCTTACGAGAGCTTGGCTGTGCCGATTGAAGTTAATGCGAAGGTGCGTTCCTGCATGCCTTATGAAGAAGAGGGATACAGAGTAGGCGTATCTTTTAGTAATATTGATTTGGAAAAACAGCAAAAACTGGCGCATCTGATGCGGGAATGCCTGCGGCCAATAATACCAATACCTTTGCATTAGTTTTTGAGGCGTTCTTTTATTTAAATTAATCCATTCCTTGAGATTTTTTCTGAGCTTCAATTTTCTTCTGATGATAGAAGGGAATTGAATTTTTGCTATATAGGGATATAATTATAGCATGCTTAAGAAAATTTTAATTCTTTCCGGCAGCCCTAAAAAAGCCGGCAATACTGCTCAATTAGTAAAATGGTTTCGCCAGGGTGCCAAAGCCAAAGGCGCCCAGGTTGAGGTAGTTAATACTGCCTTCCTAAAATACAAATCCACCGGTTGCACTTCTTGCAGGCAGTGCCAAAAAATAGAAAAATACGAATGCGTTATAAATGACGAGGCTAAGCCGGTTTTGGCGAAAATGGCTTTTGTGGATGTCATTGTTATGGCTACTCCGCTGTATTTTTATTCAGCCAGCGCGCAGTTAAAGCTGATTATGGATAGGATGTTTTCGCTTTATAAATGGGATAACCTGGCGGACACGATGGCTACGCCTTTATCCGGCAAGACCTTTGTTTTATTGGCCAGTGCCTTTGAAGATATCGGGCTGGATACACTGGAAAAATCCTTTGCTATTACTGCGGATTATTCCGGGATGAAGTTTCAGTCATTGCTCGTGCCTGACGCCGGAGAATCCGGCGAGATTAAAAAAGTAAAAGGCGCTCGTAAAAAAGCCATTGAGCTAGGTAAGAAAGTAGCTTAAAAATAGGGAAATTTAACAAAAGTGAAAAAGATATCTGAAGAAATTTTGTATAGAGGTCAATGGCTGGTTTTAAAAAAAGATAAGTTTGTGAATTCCAAAAATGAGCAAGTTGTATGGGAAGCTGTGGAAAGAACGCATAATTCCCCGTCTTTTGGCATAATCGCAAAACTTGTTCCTTCCAATAGATATATTTTGATTAAGCAGTTCCGCCATGCGATTAATAATTACGTAATTGGTTTACCGGCGGGAATATCCGGTCCGGATGTGGTAAATGCGGTAGATCTAGATAATTGTATTTTGAAAGAGTTGCTAGAGGAAACAGGATACAGTGGAACGATTCAATCAAAAAGCCCGGCATTAAAACTTAATCCGGCGATAATGAACAGCGATTTTCTGGTGGTTTCTGCGCAGGTTGATGAAAGAAGCCCGCAAAATTTAAATGTTCGGCAACGCCTTGAGCCGGCAGAGGATATTGAAACAATTCTCATTGAGCAGGACAAGATTGAAACCTTCTTATTGGATCAGCATAGTAAAGGTATAGATATAAGCTCAGCCGTATGGTTTTTGGCGCACAATTTATAAGCTAGGTTTTAATTATGAAAAAAGTTTTCTTAAGTTTTGCAAATGAAGACGCGCAAAGGATAAAAAAATTAATACCTTTACTCAATAGCCCGGAATATGAATTAGATTTTTATGAAGTTCCCCTAGGTATAGGCACTGATGCCCCGGATGCCGATTCTATCAAGCAGGCAATCGGAGAAAAAATTACTAAATGCAATATTGCTGTTTGTTTAATCGGAGAAAATACGCATAACAGCAAATGGGTGGATGCCCAGCTGCAAAAAAACCGCAATAAAGGCAACAAGATCATCGCGATGGCTTTGAAAGGGACGCAAGACGCGGTTTTGCCGGATGTAGTTAGAGAAGAAAACCTGACGTTTTATCCTTGGGATCCGCAGCGGTTAAAAAATCTTATCGCCCAAGATTCAGGAAAACTTTTTAATAATTCGACCTGAAGATATCTATCTAATTTTATGAAGAAAAATGAATATTTCTTAACTGCGGCGCAGGCTAAGGCTTTAGACAAGAAGGCGCAAGATAAGTTTGGTATGCCGGTGCTTCTTTTGATGGAAAATGCCGGACAGGCGGTAGCGCAGGCGGCCTTGGAAATACTCAAAAGCAGGCCGGGGAAAATTGCGGTATTCTGCGGCGCGGGCAATAACGGAGGAGATGGATTTTGTGCTGCCCGGATTTTATTAGCGGAAGGCTTCAAGCTGCAAGTATATTTGTTAGGCAAAACAAGGGATGTGGAAAATGAAGCCAGAACTAATTTAGATATCCTTTTAAGATTAAAGCAGAGAATTATGGAAATTACTCCGGAAAAATTGGGTTTTGTAAAAAATAAAATAAGAAAATCCGGTTTAATTATTGATGCGCTTCTAGGGGTAGGTGTAAGCGGCCAAATCCGCCCGCTTTATCAGAGGGTTATAGATATAATCAATGCTTCGGGTAGTTATGTTTTGTCCGTGGATATTCCTTCGGGCCTGGATGCTACCACGGCAAAGCCGCTGGGTCGTTGTGTTCGGGCGGATAAAACTGTTACTTTTGTGGCCAAAAAGCAAGCAATGGCATATGCGCAAGGCAAAAAATACTGCGGCAGGATTTTAGTCAGAAACATCGGATTATCCGCAAGCTCTTTGCGTAATTTCTAATAATCATTGACAACTGGCCGCTAGTTGCTATGATTATTTTATAGTTTTTCATTCCCGCACTAAAACAATTAACTAAAAGAGAGGAGGTGAAAAAAATGAAGAAAGTATTTTTTGTGCTTATGGCGCTTTGTTTAGTTAGCTCTTTAGCTTTTGCTGCTGAATCTACTGCCACAACCGCAACTAAAGATACGACTGCTGCAACTACAGTTGCGGTTACAACTGCGGCTACCACTGCATCTGCTGCCGTCACTACTGCTACTCCGGTGGTTGTTGCTGAACCTGCGGCTGCTGCTGTATCTGAAGTAATGCTGAATGGTGTAATTGTAGATAACACATGTGTAGCTGCCAATAAGGATAATATGGCCGAGTATGTTAAAACACATGCTAAGGAGTGTGCTTTGAAACCCGGTTGTATCGAAAGCGGTTATTCTATCTTTGCCGATGGCAAGGTTTATGCTTTTGACACAGCTTCAAGCGCCAAAGTAGTAGGGTTTTTAAAACAAGCTGACAGCAAGTTGCAGGTAGCAATTACTGCCAAGCAGGTTGGCGATGAGTTAAGCTTAGTCTCAATCGAAAACCAGAAATAATTATTTTTTATTAAATATTAATAAAACAGCCTCTCTTTAAAGTTAAGGGAGGCTGTTTTATTTTAGGTTACCAAGCTTACAGATTTAGAATGCTCATGTGAGTGTGTAGAGGCGCAAAATTTTGCGCCTCTAACAGTTAAAATATTAAGTAAAGATTCTTTACGCTTTATGATAATTCAGATATAATTAGTTATCCTTTTTGAGTGTTGCAACAAGTTAAATTATTATTTCTAATTGGAAAGGTAAAAGATTAGTAAAATGAATAAAACTGCGGGGAAAATGATATTATTTATAGCTGTATCTGTATTACTAACCGTTTCTACTGGGATTTGCCAGGAAGTGGTTGAGCCGAAAGCAGTTAGTACCGAAGAATATGAGGTATATTCTGATTTATTGACAGGCCCTTCTGATCATATTCGCGTGGTTAAAGAGCAAACAGGGGAACAAGAGGCTTTTCTTTCCAGGCATTCTTTTACCTTAGATACGGCGGATTATTTTGAGAAACAGTCCGGCGTTCAATTAAATAAGGAGATGGTTAAGGAGTTTATCTTTTTGAATAATGCCGTTCCTGTAGTACTTGAAAATAAATTTAACAAAAGCCTGAAAGTTCATTTGATCTCTAATAAAGAGCGCCAGGATATATTTAAATCAGGTGGCGGGTGGGAGGTTTTCCGCAAGAAATACCCAAATTCTTGTATTGTTGAATTTTCAAGAGTTGCATTTAATGCTGAAAAAAATATGGCTTTCATATATAGCGGTATTATGTGCGATAGTAAGGCTGGCAACGGGCAATATTTATTGTTGAAAAAAGAAAATACTAAGTGGGTAGTTGTTGCGCATGTGATGGCTTGGATTTCTTAGTGCCAGATAAGCTTAAAAAAGGGGGCGCAGGATGAAAAATAATAAAATAAAAATATCTAAAGATGAACTCAGGAAAATTAATGCTTACTGGCGTGCTGCCAACTATCTGTCGGTGGGCCAAATTTATCTTTTGGATAATCCTCTGCTTAAGGAGCCTTTGGTGCTTAAACATATTAAGCCGCGCCTCTTGGGCCACTGGGGCACAACTCCCGGCTTAAATTTTATTTATGTGCATCTTAACCGCATAATTAAAAGATATGATTTGGATATGATTTATATTACCGGACCTGGGCATGGCGGGCCGGGATTGGTAGCTAATGCGTATTTAGAAGGAACTTATAGCGAATATTATCCTGATGTTGCGCAAGACAGCGAAGGAATGAAAAAATTGTTTAGGCAGTTTTCTTTTCCCGGCGGTATTCCCAGCCATGTCGGCGCAGAAACTCCCGGTTCCATGCATGAAGGAGGAGAGCTTGGCTATTCATTGTCTCATGCATACGGGGCAGCATTTGATAATCCGGATTTAATTGTTGCCTGCGTAGTAGGTGATGGTGAGGCAGAAACCGGCCCCTTGGCTGCTGCCTGGCATTCCAATAAATTTTTAAATCCTGCTTTGGATGGAGCGGTACTGCCGATTTTACACTTAAACGGTTACAAAATATCCAATCCAACTATCCTGGCGCGTATCACTAAAAATGAGCTTAAACAGTTTTTTGTCGGGCAAGGTTATAAACCTTATTTTGTGGAAGGTGCTGACCCGGAAAAAATGCATCAGTTAATGGCTAAGACTCTGGATTTAGTGCTAGCTGAGATTAAGGCTATTCAGAAAAAAGCCCGCAGTAATAAAAAACATATTGAGCGGCCATTTTGGCCGATGATTGTTTTAAATACTCCTAAGGGTTGGACTGGCCCAAAAGAGATTGATGGCTTAAAAACCGAAGGTTACTGGCGCAGTCACCAGGTGCCTTTTGCGGAAATGGCCGAGAAACCTGGACATCTTATTGCACTTGCCAAATGGATGAAGAGCTATAAGCCTGAGGAGCTTTTTGATAAGAATGGAAAATTAATTCATGAATTAGCGGAATTGCCTCCGCAGAAAAAGTTGCGCATGAGTGATAACCCGCATACTAACGGCGGATTATTGTTACGTGACCTGAAGCTGCCGGATTTTCGCAAATATGCGGTACAAGTGGAGAAGCCTGGAGTAGTTGAATCAGAGCCGACAAAAGTAATGGGGTTTTTCTTGCGGGATGTGATGAAAGATAATCTTAAGAGTAAAAACTTTCGGTTATTTGGCCCGGATGAAACAACCTCAAACCGCCTAGGCGCGGTGTTAGAGGTTACTAATCGCACCTGGTTAGGTAAAATTTTGCCGGAAGATGATCGCCTGGCCGTAGATGGCAGGGTAATGGAAATTTTAAGTGAACATACCTGCCAGGGTTGGCTGGAAGGTTACCTGCTTACTGGCCGGCATGGATTTTTTTCCTGCTATGAAGCATTCATTCATATCGTGGATTCGATGTTTAATCAACACGCCAAGTGGCTTAAAACTTCCCGCAAGATTGCCTGGCGCCGCCCGATTGCTTCGTTAAATTATCTGCTGACCTCGCATGTCTGGAGGCAGGATCATAACGGATCTTCACATCAGGATCCGGGTTTTATTGATCATGTAATGAATAAAAAGGCCGAAATTATCCGGATTTATCTACCGCCGGATACCAATACTTTGCTTTCTGTGACTGACCATTGTTTACGCAGCCGTCATTATGTCAATGTTATCGTTGCCGGTAAGCATCCGGGTTTGCAGTATTTGGATATGGACGCGGCTATCCAGCATTGCACTAAAGGTATCGGCATATGGGAATGGGCAAGTAATGATCATGGCGCAGAGCCGGATGTGGTTATGGCTTGCGCTGGCGATGTGCCGACCATGGAGACATTGGCGGCAGTGGATATATTAAGGCAGCAATTTGGTGATTTAAAAATAAGAGTGATTAATGTTGTGGATTTAATGACTTTACAGCCGCAGAGCGAACATCCGCATGGCCTTTCGGATAAAGATTTTGACAGCCTTTTTACTGTGGACAAACCGATAATTTTTGCTTTTCATGGTTATCCCTGGCTTATCCATCGGCTGTTATATAGGCGGACTAACCATAAAAACGTCCATGTGCGCGGTTATAAGGAGGAAGGGACAACGACTACGCCGTTTGATATGACCGTGTTAAATGAGATTGATCGTTTTAACTTAGCAGATGACGTAATTGATCGGGTCCAGCGCCTGCAAAATCAGGCAGCGCATGTTAAAGATTGGCTGCATAATAAACTGATTGAGCATAAGCAGTATATTATTGCTCATGGCGAGGATATGCCGGAGATTCGCAACTGGAAATGGCCGTATTAAGGTGACAAGAGGGCTAGATGGATAAAGTAGCTTATTTGCAAAAACAGCAAGATATTCAGAATGCTTATGAAGCGCGGTGTAAGAGATGTGGTTCTTGCTGCGGCGCTCTTGGCCAAGATCCTTGCGCGCGCTTAAAAAGCGATGAACAGGGTAAGTTTTATTGCAGCGATTATTCAAACAGAATTGGCTTGCAATTTACGGTTACCGGCAAAAAATTTCATTGTGTGCCAATTCGTGATCTTGGGCACAATTTACCTTTTCAGGACTGCGCATATTTTAAACATGGGTAGGCTTAAGCTGGATTTGCATGATATCTATAGCGATGGTCGTAGGATCGAAGAATCTTTAGAGCAGGTAATTCAGGATGCGGTAAAAAAGAGGATTACTGAGGTTGAGATTATTCCAGGCAAGGGCAGCGGCCAGTTGAAAAAGAGCGTGTTGCGTTTTCTTGAGCAGCCCAGGATTAAACAGTTATATCATCGCTTGGAGAAAGACGATAAGAACTTTGGAAGAATATTTGTTCATTTTAGGTATTAAGTTTTTTAGTCTGATTAAACCCTAAATCCGAAACCCGAAATTCTAAACAAACCCAAAAGAATCAAACTCAAAGTTTAAAAAACACCTGAAAGGTTATTTTTGAGTTTAGGGTTTTAGATTTGTTTAGTGTTTAGAATTTAGTGTTTAGAGTTTAAGGTGGTAAGTGGGCAAATTCATTCGTTGATAATATAGTAAATAATACTGGACAAGCCGACGAAATGTGTTATACTTACTTTCGTAGTGAATAAAGGATTAGATGTTTGTAGGCCGCGAGGTTTAGAAAATATCCTTCGCGGTTTTTTGTTTTTCTGCCGTTATTTACTAAAATTTCGAGGAAAGGGGGAGTAAATAATGGCAAAAGGTAAAGTAAAATGGTTTTCGGACCAAAAAGGTTTTGGGTTTATTACACCTGAATCCGGTAGCGATGTATTTGTTCATCACAGCGCAATCCAGGGTGAAGGTTATAAGTCTTTAGCTGAAGGTCAAGATGTTGAGTTCAACATTGAGAAGGGACCTAAGGGCGAGCAGGCTACTAATGTAGTCAAGCTGTAAACTAAACACCAAAAAAGATAGCCTGGCTTCTATTCACTAGAGGTCAGGCTTTCTTCTTTAAAGGCACCCGGCGTTTAAGTGGAATGACGTCGATATTATTAATGGGCAGCACCCAACGCTAAGAGGAATTGTGTTGGTGTGCGCCAGGTGGCGCAGGAGGTAAAATGAATACTGGAAAAATTAAGAAACTTGTCCGCGACAGAGGATTTGGTTTTATCAGCGATACTGATGGCCGTGAATTATTTTTTCATCAGAATAGCTTAGTGGAAGTGAAATTTGACGCGCTTAATGAGGAGCAGTCTGTTTCTTATGATGTGGAGAAATCAGATAAGGGGCCGCGGGCAATTAATGTGCATCTTGCTTAAAAATACTTTAGATTTATAACAAAAAGAGTATAATATATTTCATGAAAAAAAATAAAGAAGAAAGAATCGAAATTGATTGCCGTAAATGCAAGAACCAGGCAGATTGCTGCAGATTTGGGGCCTGGATTGATTTAGAGGAAGCTAAAAAGATTTTGGCTTTAGGAATAAAAGGAGACTTCTTCCATCTAGAAATCGATAAGGAATTTCCTTCTGGATATAAGGTGGGCACTAGCTATGAAGATGAGCCGTGCGCTTTTCAGGATATTGATGGTTTATGCCGGATACACAAAATTGATTACGGCTTAAAACCAGTAACATGTAAAGAATTTCCTTATGAAAATGGCAAAATTGCTCCGATTGCCGATGTACTTTGCGTGATACATAAAGCCAGGATCAAAAGGGCTAAAACCGCCAAGAAAAAGTAACGATGGATAATCAAGAAAATCCTAAATGGTATTTTAAAACCTGGTCGTTAGTTGCTTCTTTTCTTTGCATCGGGCCATTCATGCTGCCTTTGGTTTGGGCTAATCCGCGATTCAGCAAAAAAGCAAAAATAATTATCACGGTAGTGGTTTTGGTGGCAACATACATCATGACCGCGCTTTTAGTAAATTCAATAAAAAGTATTTCCAGCTATTATCAGCTGGCTTTTTAAAAACTGCAGTTTAAAATCAGCTTTGCTCAATATGAAATATACCCAGGGCACAATCGGCAGAGTTTTTCTGGTTAAGTTTGAAAATAATGATATTTTAATTTCTAACATTAGCGCTCTGGCTAAAAAAGAAAAAATTAAAGCCGCTACGATGATTTTTATTGGCGCGCTTCGGCAGGGCGATTTAGTAACCGGCCCCAAGAAACCGGTGATTCCGCCTGAACCGAATAAGTTGTTTTTTAAAGATGGCTGGGAGGTTATGGGCATCGGCACACTTTTTACCAACGCTAAAGGCCCCCAGATTCATATCCATGCCAGTATGGGGAAGAAGAACAAGGTTTTAACCGGTTGTGTGCGAGGGGGTTCAAAAGTATTTTTGGTAATTGAAGCTATTATCCTGGAGTTAAAAGGAGTAAAGGCGCAAAAAGATATTGACCCGGCTACTGGCCTTAATCTCTTAAAGATATTATAAGGTATACCCGCCTAGTTTTTTTTGAGTAAATTCAAATCCGTTATTTTTATCCTGCTGATTATAATCTTAGGGTTTACAGTTGCGCATTTTAATCCGTATTTATTTTATGCGCAAAGAATATGCTTTAGCCATCAGGCTTTGTGATCGTATATTAGCTTTGGGGGGGGCAGGTGTGAACCCGCGCTTTTTAAAAGAGCTAAATAAATTTAGAAATAAAAAAAATAGATATTTTATTTTTTATCGTGATATAATATAAATAATTAAACGTCTTATTAATTTGTGTTGAGTAGATTTATTTATACACAAGGTATTTTGCGCTAAGTTGCCTTAGCAGGCAAAAGGAGAGAAAACATGGACTTTAACTTAATTAGAAAAGACATGAATTCGTTTAGTTTTGAAACCTTGCGCACAGACTGTGATAACTTTTTTGAAGGTGTAATTATCCAGCAGGAATTAGATAAGCTTAATGGGCGGTTAAAGAATTTATTGGGTGAGCCGGTATATCCATCGCAAAACAGGCTGGCGCATAAAGTAAGCCAGACCGTGGATGGATTTGGCGGAGTAATGCCGGGCCAGACACTTTATTATAAAGATTTAGGTAGCGATGGTATTTTGGCAATGCTCTGGCCTTGGAAAGACGGCCAGCGTACCACAGTAAAAATTATTCAACAATAATATGAGTTTCAAATATCTTCAGAAAATTCCCACTCCTGCCCAGATTACTCAGCAGATGCCGATGTCGGCAAAATTAATCAAAATAAAAGCAGCCCGGGATAAGGAAATTTTAAATGTAATTAAGGGTAAGGATCAGCGCATGCTCTTAATTATCGGACCTTGTTCAGCTGATGATACTGATGCGCTTTGTGAGTATGTCGGCCGCCTGAGCCGCCTGCAGGATAAGGTTAAAGAAAAGTTGATGCTTATCCCGCGTATCTATACGAACAAGCCGCGGACTACTGGAGCAGGTTATAAGGGGATGTTGACCCAGCCTAAAGCTTCCGAAGGCCCGAATATTTCCCAGGGAATTATTGCGATTCGCAGAATGCATGTGCGGGTGTTAAGTGAAACCGGCTTGACGGCGGCTGATGAAATGCTTTATCCCGGGAATTATCCTTATTTAGAAGATATCTTAAGTTATGTAACTATTGGCGCTCGTTCCGTGGAGAATCAGGAGCACCGCTTAACCGTCAGCGGTTTAGATATTCCGGTGGGCATGAAAAATCCGACCAGCGGCGACCTAAATGTTTTATTAAATTCCGTGCAAGCTGCGCAAATCGAACATACTTTTATCTATAATGGCTGGGAGGTAAAAACTCCGGGTAATCCTTTAAGTCATTGTATTTTGCGCGGAGCAATCGACCATCACGCCCAAAGTATTCCAAATTATCATTATGAAGACCTGATTCAGTTTGCGCAGCTTTATTTAAAACGCGGTTTAGCGAATCCGGCGATTATTGTGGATA
>JAPLLZ010000024.1:26425-30122 GCA_026387265.1 Candidatus Omnitrophota bacterium | reverse complement strand
TCGCTGAGGGCCGTAGAATACCCCCTCATGTTCTCTTTTAGCCAATCGTCCTCAATATTTTCCCCCAGAATGACCAGGGGCACCTTAACAAGGCAGGGCTCAATCCTGTTTTTCACTTTCACAATCGCTTCTCCAACTTTAAGCATGTTTAGATATTCCTGCTCTTCTCTTTTCATAAAAAGACTCTGCTGGGCGGCACGGATATCCGTTTCATGTTGCAGTCCCAAATAGATTTGAGTATGGCAATTGCCCAAAAGCCAGACAGGAAGAAGGCTTGGGTGTTGCGTGATGTAAGTCAGCCCCTGCCCTGTCGCCCTTATCTCCCTTGAAACATTCTCAAGGCTGCTGTAAGAATCATTGCCATATTTTGCCTGAGGGAAAATATTGTGAACTTCCTCTAAAAACAAATTATGCCTTAGCATTTTGCTTTCCCCCTGCCCCAGCCTGTAAAGATGAATCCATCTTAAAATAATCTCGGTAAAGAAAACCCTCAAATGTTTCGGCATTTCCAAATCAAGCTCAAGAATGACAGGCTTTGAAAGCAATTCCTCAAGCCGTATCGGATTCCTCGAATTGAATGCCTTTGAAGCAGGGCCAAGCGTGAAGCTCTCAAATATTCTCAACGCTGTCTGCTTCCATTTCAGCTCGCGCTCTCTTGCATAAAGCCCTTCCAGCTCCTTTAACCCATCATAGAAATTAGGAAAGAACGTCGAATCGCTGTTTATCTTGAGCTCTTTGAATTTCTTTGAATAAATCCTGTTCACCAAAGCCCCAACACCCATGCCTGAGATATGGCTCTTCTCCAATACTTCGGCAATAGTGCTTATCCACATTATCGGATCAGCCTTAGGCGGTGCCCGAAAAGGATTCCATTCAAACTGGGCAATATTTCTGCCTATCGTGAATACCTCAATATCTTTTATGGAAAATTGCTTAGGATTGGAAAGAGGAAGCCCAGGATATTTGCCCTTATAACTTAGAAGATTTCTCCATGACCTCTTCCAGTCAACCACAAGAAAAGGCAGCCGAAATTTCATCAACTGCAATGCAAGAAGCATCGCTGTGTTTGTTTTTCCCTCGCCTGTTATGCTAAATATCCCGACCTGTTTTATGAAATCATCTGGCGAAAGGCAGAGAGGATATAGATTTTTGCCGTTGTATTGAACATCGCCCAGATGAAACAAGCCGAAGGCATCCTCTTGACTCGGCGGTGCAAGAAGAATCTGCTTCTCTCCCTTCCCCAAATACTTTTCTGCAATCAACTGAATGGTAGAGGCAAATTCCCGCTTCTTTTTCTCATCCTCAGCCAAGTAAAGAATCCAAAGATTATCTGCCTTCTTTCCGATAACAGGCTTAAGCTTCCTGCAAAGCTCCCGCACTTCGTTGTCATGCAGCATTTTCTTCGTACATGAAGCCCGCCTTATGGCTCATGTCCCAATAATCCTTCAAGGCAACAAGCAACCCTTTGCTGAGATATGCCAAATCTTTCCAGCATGGCAAATACTCATCCCGCTTTTGTTTGGTCAGATCAAGCAGCCTGCTTTCAAGTTGCGTTCTCCTTCCTGAGAAAGCAAGCTCAAGGTCATGAGTGTATTGTCTCTTGGTTGCATCATGAATCTGCTCAAGATAACTTCCTGTCTTGCAGAGTTCCGAATCGATATCCCTTAGAAGAACAGAATTCAAATGCTCTCGCGTAAGCACTTCGTTGAATAACGCCTTGATTGTCGCCTTAAGAGTCCTGCTTCTGTCAGAAAATATTTTGTCAATAAGCCCTCTT
Organism: Candidatus Omnitrophota bacterium; assembly: GCA_026387265.1. Lineage (GTDB taxonomy): Bacteria > Omnitrophota > Gorgyraeia > Gygaellales > Profunditerraquicolaceae > UBA6249. The sequence goes on along the minus strand of JAPLLZ010000024.1, from coordinate 28,345 downwards.
TCCTTCTGTGGCTCATCATGCAGAACAATTTTCTCAAGGCTTTCTTCCAAGCCCGTCTCGTAGAAATTTCTTGGTTTTAATACTGGATTATCTAAATAGGAGGGAATTACACTTCTGTACTGGTTTTGGGGTTCCATTCAGAAGTAATGACGATGGGGCTTTTAAGCATTGTATCAAGATTGGAGAAAAATAATGAGTTACTCAAGTGTTATGATTAACTTTGCAGAATATTTTCATCAGCTTTACTAAAGTTTAAACAATTTATCTGCTTGTGAGAGAGTTAATATTTCATATTGCTTCACATCAATATCCTCAGGTAATTTATCTCTTAAAACAGGTAAAACAAATTGACAATTTATTCCACTAACTATTTCCGTTAAAAGATTAGATATTTGATTATCGTGAACATTCTCTATTTGGTCTTGCAAAATAAAATGTAAACAATCAATACCCAAAGAATCCGCAAACTGAACATATGCCAAATCAAAAGCAGCAATTTGCCCCTTCTTTTTACCTGTTCCTAAATTACCGCTAAGACTACTGATATTTAATTCATACCCCTTAGCATTTTTGTCCGTGCTCAACACAAACTGCTCGCCATATAAACTGGATGAAATCTTAGAGAAATATTTATTAAATTCTGACACTCGCTCCTGGATTAAATCATCTTTAGAAAGTATGCCTCTATTTATTTCTGACAATTCAGTATCAATTGACTCCATTTGAGTCATCGAGCTTTCCCAAAGTCTTTTCTGCTCTTCCAAACTACCTTTTTTCTCATAAGCCCTGCTTAGCTCTAGAATAGTTTGCTGAAGCCCCTCCATTACCCCCGTCTTAACTAATCTATCGCTAATGCTTTTTTCTTGATTAAGTAATTCGGTCAATTTTCCTTTGATGAGAAGTAGGCTGTTTTCTAATCCCGGTAACTCTTTTGTTATATATCTTATTTTTTCTTTCACCATTTGATTATGAAAAATCAGTGTTTCTTCATATGACTTTTGAATACTCGGGATCAGCGACTTTGCCTCTAAGTACAATCTTTCGATTTGCTGAATATCAATCTCTGCAAAATCTTTTTCAAGGTCTTCTTTGCTCTCGATGATTAATTCTTTTCTTAGTTCCAAGCCGCCAATCTCAGTTGAGTACCTGTTTATATCAGATTTAATTTGATTCAAGGCTGACAGCTCTTCATTGAAATTTTCATTTGGATTGAATATATCTTTTTTAGCTTCAAGTTCTTCAATAAGCCTATTAATAACCAGCAATGACTGAACAACCTGTGACAGCGAGCTTTCCTTTCTAAGTCTTTTCTGTAAGTTTTCTTCGATTTTTCTCTGAGATATTAATCTCTGCTTTCTGTCAGAAGAATCTAAATCTATCCCTAGCCAAAATAGATATAAAGCCTCATATTCTTCCTGTGTCGTAAAAGAGTCCAAAACTTTAACAGTATTAACAAGTCTATTTCTTTCATCTCTGATGTTCTTGGAAATAATTTGCTTAAAAGTCGGCTTATCTGCCTTTGAATGAAAAATTAATTCCTTTAATTTTTTATTAAAATCGGGGTTTGAATATTTTTCCCCATTTATCTCCTGTATCTTTTCTCCGTATGTTAAGAAATTCCGCTTAATTTCTATCTCCGATGAATTCAAATCATCCAAAATTTCCTTCAGCGTTAAAGTTATAATAATATCGTTGTTTTTAAGAAACTGCTCAATTTGTGTATTGCTTTTGTTTTTAAATTCAGTGTCCTGGTATATGTTTTTGCCATCCCCGCCTAAGCAGAAATCTATAAGCCTCAGCACAGTTGTTTTCCCAACATTATTCCCAGATTCTTTCTTGTCAGCAGTCTTTGTTTCATCGACAATAAGATTTATGCCTTTCTGAAAAGGGATATCCCTGATTATTTTTCCGCTATTTTCT
>JAPLLZ010000024.1:0-26415 GCA_026387265.1 Candidatus Omnitrophota bacterium | reverse complement strand
TTTTTAAAAACATTTTACGATCTGCCCCTCCCTATTATTAATAACACCTAAGAGATATAACCAATCTAATGTTAAAACAAATAAATTCATGGATATCCGTGTTCGCTCGTTTAATAGCTGAAAGGCATCGAATAGTTCTACTTCGTTCTTCGGTATGCTTTTAAGTATTTCAATAATCATAGCACCCAAATAGTAAATCTCTCTTTCCGGGCTAATATCATTATCAATAATTATCATTTTGGCTCTTCCAAGATTTTACATCTCATAAAAGCATCAACCATAATTATAGAAATTCCAAACGTAATGTCTTCTTCATAACGTTTAGGATCCTTCTCGATCAATTCCGATAATTCCTGCTCAATATCTTCGATAATATTATCCGCATTTTGCTTAATAAGCACGATCGGGTCTGGAGAATTTCCTACATATTTCCCTTTAATTTTGAGGTAGATTGTTTTGATGTTTCTCAATAACTTATCTTTTTTAAAAGAACCTTGTATTTCCAATTCTTTATATAATTCATTTAACTTTGAATGGAATATTTTATATTCATCAATCAAGGGCTTATTTCTTTTGATAGCATTATAGGAAATCTTATCATCAATATTAAATGCTATTGAGATGTCGCTTCTTCTCTCACTGCTTTCAAAATCAATATTAGAAATAGCGTCGATTGCAATTTTTAACAATGAATTTTTTGTGCATAGCTTATTATGTAATAATTTTCTTTCGTGATTTCTCTTCCATTCCTTTAACATAGAAACAGAATATTTACTTTCATTCTCCATATTATCAATAATACTGTGATGCTCATCACAAAGTAAAATTAAGTTATTGAAATGCCTTCTTTCGTCATCTGTCATATTTGGATTATATCGCGGGCCTTTTTCACTAGCTGCTTCAATATGAGCTATTTTACTGATGATTGTTTCTCCGTCTTTTGCAATAAGCGGCCTTGTGCAATCTGGGGCAGCACACTGGTTACCAGATAAAGTATGTAGTCTTTTTACTGTTGTTGGGGTGCATTGTCTTGCTTTTTCTACCATTTTATAAATACGCTCCATTTAGTCTTAATAAATTTTGCCAATGATTTCCGCACTTACCCCATAGCATCTTTATGTCAGATTGAGGAACGGCCATTTTAATTATAATTTATTTCTTTTCGTTTTTACAAATCTCTAAATAGATTTTTTCAATATCCTTTCTTAAAGTCTCAACATCGGCTTTTGTTTTATGAGCCTGTCTGGATAATTCTGACAATTTTTTATGCAGCTTGTCTGCCGTATTATATTTTGGAATAAAAACAGGGGGTCTTATCTTAAATGACCTATTATCAGATGAAGCATAAATAAATTCCTCGACAATCGGGGTATTCAATATAGCACAAATATAATGAGCTTCATCTTCATTGATGTATCCTGAATCATCATCTCTCTCGCACATGGAAACAGCATGGTTCTGGAAAAGCAGCCTTTTTTTCGTCCCCCAGGGCACACTTCCTGAAGTTATAACCGCAGCTCTCCATTTCGTATTATCCCTAAACGCTACATGGATATTTTGAAAACTATACTTTCCTGTTCTGGCTAGCCCATAGAATTCCCCTGAATTAGGCCCCCTGATTTTATCGCTGAATAGCGTTTGAGCTCTGATTATCTTTTCATATTTTCTATAGTAATCTAAAAGCAAAGGAGATTCTTCTTCGAGCTTCTTTGCATCAACTGGTCTGCGCGAATCCCCTTCCTCATACGGGAAAGGAACGAGCAGATTTTCATAGTTATGATGAAAACGTTCTATCTCTTTACCTTTTGCCAACGGGTATAAATATTTTGTTTCAAGCAGTACTTTTTGGCTAGATATTTTATACTTTGATTTCTGAACCTGAATATTCTTAAGGAAAACTGTTCCTGCCCTAGGTCCCTTACTATCAAACGTAAAAATAAGTAGTTCTTGAGGGTAAAACTCAATTCCCTCACGCCCAATATATGCACACTCGCCTGCTATTTGCTTAAATCTTGCAAGCTGTTCCTTATTCTTAGCAAAAGTAAATGCGGTGCTTCCCGAAATAATCTGGCCTGCAATATAATCTTGTGTGTCAAGATTACCACTCGCTTCATTTATATTTTTCCATTCATGAGCTTTTGTTTCACACTCAACTTTCTTGACATAAATACTCGTGGGAACGATACCGTTTAATCTACCTTTACCATCCTCTTTTAATCCGATCACATAAGTCATAAAATCTTCTTTTACAGGATCAAAGGGGTGACCGGCATTTGACCAATCATGAAATTGTAAAAAGCCCCTATGGTTACCGCCTACCGACTTCCGCCATCCTTCATAAGAAGATTGATAAGCCAGTTCTTTTGGCATAAGGAATGCTAATTTTCCATCACGACTAAGCCAGTTTGTCGCTGCAACATGCGCAATCAATGCACAGATATTAAGATTTATGCCTCCTGTTCTTCCTGCACCTGAAAACAGCCCTTTCTCTATACAAAGAGACTTAACTTTTTCTCTATATCCAGCAGGAAGATTCTTCCAATCTATCCAGGGAGGATTGCTTATAATATTTGAAAAATTATTAAGACAAGCCGTGGTTAAAAAATTGGTTATAATTCTCGCCCATATACCATTCCATTTTTTTCTTTCTAATTCCACTAGTTGCTTAGTAAGATTAAGCATCCTGTCGGTCACAGCCTGAATTTTATCTTTCTCTCTTAATGCATCTATCAGTAACTTTGTAGCGGCTTTTTCATCCTGGTTTTTTACTAATTTTTCATATTTATACATTAATTGGACAAATCTAGAAGTATCTCCAACCAAATTTATAGGTAATTCAATAGAGATTGGCTCTTTGAGCGTTCTTAGCTTATAACTCAAACAATCTACTCCGGATATATTAATTTTTTCTGGAACATATGAAGAATCTCCCAAAAATACAGGAATCACCAAGTCCCTGAGATTGTTAGGTAGCAAATTTGCGATATGGATAAAATAATGAATTCTTGTAGTTAAAACAGCTAAAGGATTCAAATCAAAGGCACATACTCTTGCTAATATTTGAGATAAAAGTTCATTTTTATTTGCACCTTTGTTTTCTCTTCTTATCTCAGAAATAGCAGCAATGATAAAAGTTCCGGAGCCGCAGCAAGGATCCAAAGCCTTCCAGTTTTTATTTAAACCGGAGGTATGCAGAACATGCTGTGCAAGCCAGAAAGGTGTGTAAAATTCGCCAAAGCTCGCCCTTACAACCTGAGGGACAGTTGCTTCGTAAAGCTCTCTGAACAAATCGATAGCGTCAACTGTAGCAAAAATTTTTACTACATCCTCGTAACGGCCTAATATTTCTAAAATTTCCTGTAAAGCATCAGACAAAGTTTTATTCCATTGATTTGTGTCGCTATACCAAGAGAAGAAATCCCCTTCCAGTAAGTTCAGTATTCCCAGTCGTCTAAATATTTCACCATCCTCTAAATCTGCACAGAAAGAACGCAGTACTTGACTATCTGCTCCGATTAAAGATTTATAATTCTGCATAGGAGATCCAAACTGAACATCAGAAACTACCCGATAAGCTATCAATTTCAAAACAATTGCATATGCTGAATGTAAAGCAAATAAAGCGCGATATTCAGCAGAAGCATCTTTTAAATCCTCTTTAAATATATCTGAGAGAATGGCTCTTCTTTCTTCAATCCTTTTTTGCTGAGACTGGTCATCATGCGCCAACCTAAAAAGCTCCTCCCATTCAGACCTAAGCATATTAGTTTTAAGGGTAGATTTTTTTAAAAGAATGGAATTTAAAATACGTGCTACATCAAAAAGTACTTCATCATAAGAAGCACCACAAAAATCCCTTATAAGATTCTCTGCAGTCAGGGCTGATTGTTCAAGCGAAACTACATTTCGGATTAGGCTTAAAAGAGAAGTGTTGTTAATGCTTTGTTCACCAGACCAAGAAGCGATTTTTCCATCAAAAGCTCTTGTTTCATATAAAGATAAACCATCAGTTAAAAAACCGATAACTTCATTGTGTAAATTAGATGAAATAGAGCAAACATACCCTTCAAGCTGATTTTTGGCAGAAGAAATATCTCCCTGAAATTTAAGTTTATCTCTATGCTTATACTCAATTACTAAAGCACCTATTCTGCTATCAGCCCTACCTTTGCCAGTGTGCCGTATAACGCCAAGAGCAACTTCTTTATCCGGGTGGAATTTTATACCTATTTCGCGAAGAATTGCATAGAGTACCCGCTCAAAAACCCCCTCAATTGTTGCCTCATTTGCAGCCTTCTTCGCTTCGACAAGGATTTCTTCTGATGCAGACTTTAATGCTTCTTTAAATTCAGGAGAAGATAATGCAATATTAGTTAATTTCTCCCTCAAACCTTTTAGTCCTCTTTTTTTCTCAGCCATCTTTTTATCTCCAAAATATGGAATAATCTTTAATAAGCTTCCTGTGTTTTTCGTTTTTCCAAAACAACTTTTAGTTTTTTTCTGTAATCTTCTAATAAACCATGCTCACAGGCACCCCTTAATACACTATTTTTATATTCCGTGGAAGCAGCCGGAGGATAAAGTGGCTTTTCTTTCTCGCATACCTCATAAGAAATAACTCCTTTCCTAATAGCGCCCGCCATTGTTTCAACTTGAAGCGGTTTTGGTATTTGTCTATAGGCGCCACCTTTGAGACCCTCTTTTATATCTATTTTGAGTTTATCTTTATCTGGAATTTCATATAGCACGCCTTCTACTGTGTCTTTTTCTGAAGATAGTATATCTAGAACACCACCACAACGCTTATTTGAAAAGCGCGTGAGAGCAATTTTATAACCTCTTAGCAGCACCCTCTCTGCTTTTAATATTGTAACCCCTATATCTGTCAATTCATCCTCATTCATATTTGACCCGTAAGCGAAATACAACATTTTATTTGCCCTATTATTTCCAATTATCCTCGATGTATTTATTTACTTCTTCAGGATCATCTAGGGGCTCTGTTTTGTTATCTAATCTTATATACAGAAATTTCTTCCCTTCTTTTTTTAAGAATATAGGCTCTAAGCCTTTCTCTACTTTCACAATACAGATTTCTTTCCCATTTATACTAACAAAACCCAAATCAATATATTTATTATAGTTTGTTAGAGTTATCGCTTCTTCAAGAGAATTCCTAAAGTCCATGCTAAAACCATCTTTGTTGCCTTTCCAGTTAGATTTATAATCCAAATCCATGCCAATGACTTCATGGGCATCACTGACACCAATGACAAGTGTTCCACCGTTGGCGTTCATAAATCCCACAATTGATTTTATGATGGCAAATTTAAGATCCTTATTGGTCTTGTTTTCTTTCATATCCCAGCTAAAAGTTGATTTAAACTCAAGGTTATAGCTCTCTTCCTGCTGAATCAACTCATTAATATCTATTTTATGCATCTCTTCATCCACCAAAGACTTCATAAATTTGTTTATTTCGTTTGCAATCTTGCGCCTTCTGTCTTTAATAAAATCGTTAAAATTATCTGCTTTCCAAAGCTCTTCTTTGTTAGTTACAAATTGCTGATCTAAAGATTTGGGATACTTTTCTACTACTTTTTTTAGATATACTATTGGCTCGGTATTCCGAATCTTAAGATTTGCCCTCTCTGTAAGAAAAGCCCTGTTCGCGAGCTCGTTAACTATTTTTCTTTTGTCTTTAGTGTATATACCTTTCTTTCGCAGGAAATCTTTTGGAAAAATATGATGTTTATGCAATCGGTAAGACTGCCCCACTAATTTGGTATGCAAGTTGTTTCCGGTGAACCAATCAACAGCCCCTTTTGATTTTGCGACAATAAAAGCCATGTTGAAAAAAGGGCTAGTTACTGAGGCGCCTTCTAAATTTTCTGGCTTAACGTCAAAATATCTCACTTCCCTTTCAAAATTGTGTATCAGGGATTCGGGTGTTTTGTCTCTCGTAATGGTTACGACATCCTGCTCAAGCGGAGAAGAGGTGCCTCTTCTTGTATATCTCCCCCACATTAATGCGTTGTAAAACCAATAAAGGAATTTATTTAATTCTTGTTCATTCTTGAACTCACAATTATTATTTGCCAGATAAACAACTAAAGGAACAAGCAATGCTTCTGATTTCAGCTCATACGGAGCGTTGGAATCAATATATGCTTTATCGCGAATATGATTCAAAAGATATAGCAATGCCTTCTTAACCTTCTCCCATGATTCCTTTATTGAATCTTCAGTAACATTGTAAAAGCCTTCAAACTTTGCATGCCCGGTCGCAGCTGCGTTAAGACACAAAATTAAGAAATTAAAGTCGAAATCAAATCCCAATTGCTTATACAAGGTCAACTCTTTTCGGAACAAGTCTTTAATTTCAGGCCAAAAGGCTGAAACATGAGCCAAGGCTAAATCTTGCTCAAGAAGAGTTCTCCCCTGTTTATTAACCAAATTAAATATTCTCACGACTTCTTTTATATCGCTTAATTTACCTAATTTTTCTTCGTCAACAAAGTATTCATAATTCTTTATTTGTTCCAGTTTGGTTAATTGAGCTAAATACTTAAAATAGTAAGAGGGGTCTTGGGCGTTTTGGATAAAAAGAGCAGCACTTTCACTCTGGAAAAAATCAAGGACAGAAATCCATTCTTGCCTTCCATCCATTAAAGTTTTCTGGTAATAACGAAACTCTTCAGTCTCAACATTAAAGTAAAGATTATATTTCTTAAGCATATTTGTATAATACGGAGGAGTTTTGCCTTTGACAAACAGATAAAGAGTGGTCATCCTTTGCTGGCCATCAAGCAAGACTCGTGTATAGACATTGTCTGCCTGTTTATGCTCGCCTCTTAATTTTGGCGGCTTCAATGTTTTCCATATTAGTAGAGAGCCAGTGGGATAATTTTTGTATAAAGATTGAATAAATTTTTTCACATCGTCTTCATTCCAAACAAAATCTCTTTGAAATTCAGGCAAGACTAAATCCGTCTTTTCTATATCTCTTAATAGTGTTTCAACTTTCATCTTTATCCTCTTTTTTATCTGAAACTAAGTTCACTTAATAAATTTTCTGTAAAAACGTTTCTTCTATCTATGTTATATTCCAAAATATTTCTCCGCACCCGCAACTTACAGTTATTTTGTTTTCTCCGCTTTTCTCTTGACTAAGGAAAATAAGTGCACCACACTTTGGGCACACAAATAATCCAAAAAACTCTTTGAACGCCTCGACTACTGGCTCAAAGTCTTCCTTCCCCATCTCAGATAATTTGTTAAAGTGAACATTCTCGTTAACCGCCCACTGTTCGACCTGCAACTTCTGGACAACATCATTAATCTTTTTAAGAATTTCATCAAGCTTGTCTACTTTGTCTTGCTGCTTAATTCTTTGAAAATTATCCTTAGCCTTCTTTATATAACCTTTGAGTGTAGAAACAGCGGAAGGGGCAAGCTCACCCAATTCCCACTGATAACTGCCTTTGTAAGGAACATTCGCATAAAGAGAATCGCACACATTCTCGAAAAAACACTCTGCCTCTCTTCTAAGCTTATGTGCTGCGGAGGGAACATCGTCTTTATCTAAACACTCCTTTATGCTACTCCATAAGTCCTTGTCCATCTCAACAGTAGGCCCTTTATCTATATTCCAATTAACAAAATGATACATATTTTTTTGGGTAACAACCCCTTCAGTCTTTAGCTGCTTAGCCCAAGCAGTCTCATGAGTAGTTATGATAAATTGTTTGTCAGGAAAATTTTCTTTCAAAAGCTTGCATATAGCCCGTCTATGATTTCTGTCTATGGACATAACAACATCGTCCAAAACAATAATCTTTAGTGTATCCTTAGTAAGATATTCGTTAAGGGCAAAAAACAAACACACGCCCATACTATCCTGATGACCTTCGCTATGCAACGCATGAGGAGGAAACATACCCCTACCATAAAAATCAACCTCGAAAATCAATGCTGCCCCATCAGGGTGAATATTTGAGACAAACGCCTCCTCGTCCTCACTATGAATGACTTTGTAATACTTATCAAAAGTCCCCTTCACCGCATTATAAATATTCTCCAACGTAGTGTCCCTAGCTTTCTCAAAATAAGAAAGTGTTGCCTCAGAACGCTGCTTATACAGCTCGCCATGCTCCAATTGTATTAAAGATTCTTCATATCGCCTCCATGTATCTTCCATCTTAATAAGAGTTTCCCAAGCAACCTGTTGCTTCGACAGTTCATCCGTTGCTTTCTTAAGTTCTGCATCCAAAGGATCAAAAAACTTGGTCTTCCATAAATCTAAATCAAAAACACCTTTAATGCCTTCTGACGACCACTTGCCCCCTTCAAAAGTTTCCAAAGGCTTAAGTAACGTATCGGACCATGAAATAAGAACAGACAAATAAGTCTTTACGCTTTCATCGTCGGAGACTTTTAGTCCGAACTGTTCAAGGGCTTGTTGCAGTTTTTCAAAATCTTTCTTCAACAACTCAACTTTTACTCTTATTAACGTGGACGCTTCATCTATTTTTGCCTGTTTGTCTTTAGCCAAATCGAATTCTTTACTCTTGTTTGCAAGAATATCCTTTAAGCTCCCCTCTGTCCACTTCTTCCCGCATAAAGGGCAAATATTTGAGTCATCAGCAAGGTTTATTCCTGCCTCAAAGAGTTTTTTGTACAAAGAATACTGTTTCAGCTTTGTTTCTTTTCCAATATCCTCAAAAAACTTTTTTAGCTCTTCCTCTTTACCTTCCAACTCTTCTTGTTTAAGAAGCAAATCCTTGACTTCCTTGATTGTATTCTGTATCTGTTCTTTAGTAAGTGCTTCTTTTTTTGCTCCCACCAAATACGGAGTTAATCCCTCCTTAATTTTAGGAAGGCTCAACTCTGTAATGTTCTTTCCGCCAAGTAAAGCAAGCAATTCATTAACCTTAACAAGCGCAGCCTCTTTTGAGAACACTGTAAGAGACAAGAGATTTACAACTTCGCTTTTAGCAACCTCATGATCACTCGCCTCGTGATTGTAAGAATACGCTGCTTCGTTCCTAACTGTAACCAAGGTTGCACGTAGATTCTCGATGTCCATAAGGTTCAGCAAAGATTGAATCTGCTTCGCTCTTTTAGCTGCTTCGGAAGTTATGTATCTAAGAATCTCTCTTCTGGATAGCACGTGCTGGCCAAGCTTAGCAACACTTAGATAAACGTTTACTGCTTCTTCTTGCTCTTTTGGTTCAACCTTAAGTACGGAAGGCTTATTTATGCTTCTTTCAATTTCTACAATCTTGCCATCAAATTCCACCTTTGCTTTAACAATAGTATTCTTAAGGTCTTTTCTTGCATCAATATGACAACCATGTTCCTTGAGTTCCAAGCCATCAGTTCCTTCTCCTGTGAGCCTCGTAATTTTCCCGCACAAAAGAAAATCCACTGCATCAACAACTGCGCTCTTGCCAGTGCCATTAGGGCCATAAACCACGACATTCTTGCCGTCCGGTTTTATGATTATCTGTTTTATACCTCTAATGTTCTTTACTTCCAATTCAACAATTTTCATCTTGCCGTTTCTTCTGTTTTATCTTGCACTTTTGGTATCTGTTTCTGAAGAACCTTAATAATATCTGCCTTTTTAGGTTTCTCCAAACGAACAGCAATTTCTAGTTCCGAAGAAATATCAACAAACAAAGTATCACTCTTAACAAGATCCGCAAACTTATCAAAAATTAAATCAGAAACTGATTTATTCTGAATCATAGCTTTTTCTTCCGTAGATTCCTTGGGGATATCCATAATGTTTAAACATTGCTCCGGCTCTTAATAAAATTATCCACTGCCTTACTCAATCCCCTTCAAAACCCGGTTCAGCTCATCAAGGGTTTTCTGCATATCAAAGGATTTCTGCTCATCAATGGTCAGCACAGGAAACAGCTCATCCCCGATTCTTGATTTCATCCCTTCAATTTCCTTCTCTGTCCTTCCAAGGTTAACCCTGCACTTCTTCAAATCAGATGAAAATCCATCCTCTTCAAGCTTTTTCTTAAAAAGCGCCAAAAGTTCTTTATCCTTAAAATCAAATTTCTCTTTAAGCAGATAACCGAGGTCATAAAAATCCCTGCCCGCTATCATCTCTCTGGTGGCAGCAGCCCTCATTTTCTCTGCAACAAGTTCTTTAATAGAAAGGCAGCTCACGCTTCCCCCGTCAAAAAGCGGCTCTTTTGTAAATGGATGAAGGAATTTATGATTAACCTTTTTCGTCACAGCAGGCAGAGTCGGATTAAATCTCAATCCAATCTCGAGCTTGATTGATTCTTTTTTATTAAGGACAACTGAATCATAATCCAGATAAAAGATGTATTGCGTTGATTCCCTATGGCCTGCTTTTTCAATGTCCTCGATGCTCATGTCAAAATTTTTCAGGAATAGCTTGAGCTTTTCCTTTATCGGCTTGATTGCATTTCTTCTCATCACTCTTGTAGAATTATCAGAAGGCAGCTTTAGCGTAAAGTCCAAATCCTCGCTTGAGCGATAGTATGAATAATATAACTTGCTCAGGCATGTCCCGCCTTTGAAAATCAAATCTTTGCTTAATTCATGTATTTTTGAAAGAACAATTGTAATGTAGTAATCCTTTTCAAGAAGCCTTAAGGGAAATTCTGTTTGCGCAGAAGTTCTCTCAAGGACTTTAAGAAATTCGTTTTTATCGCTATGCAGCATTTTCAATCACCATCCACTTTTTGCTTATTTTGCCCTTGCGCGATTTTGAAGGATAGAGATTAATCAATGATGTTTTCTTGGCCGCTTTCAGCAAAGGCATAAGAATCCTGTCATTTAAACCCGCCTTTTCAAGAATATACCCGATCCTTTTTATTGTCGAGTTATCGGGGAATTTCAAGGCATACTTTATCAGCTTTGCAGTATCTGTTTTCCTGCCCTTAATCTGCTCTTTCAATATCTCAAATGCCTTTTCCATGCCACCAACAGGCTCAGGGAAATAAATCAGATCCACAAGCGTTCTCTCCCTGTCGCTCACAATAACATCTGCATCCTTAACCCTGATTTTCTCAAGGCCATACATTCTCTTCTGGGAAGTTTTAACCATTTTGAAGCGCATGCTGCCTATTGCCTTCTCCTTCTGCATCGAGGTGTTCAGAATGTAAATTACCTGAAAAAGCTGGTCAGTAAGCCCGTAGTAGTTATACATTGAAGAATACCCGATATAGTAATTGCCTTTCGGAAAGAAGATTGGCGGAATAAGAAACTCGTTTATGTTGCTTCCTGCCGCCCCTGTCTCGAGCGGAGAAAAGAAGTAAACGCCCCTCTTGATTGTCCTGAAAATGCCCTTTTTTGTGAGCCGGTAGATTATTTTGTTCCTCAAAAGAGAGGGAAATTTGAAATACCTGTCAAACTGCCCCGCAGTCACGACTGCCGCCTTTTCATATGCAAGCCGTGCTATGATTTCCGTTTCTCTTGAGCTCAGGTTCCTCATTGTATTGTTTTTCATGTTAATTCCATTATCTGGCACTTGGGTGAATTCCTATACAATATAGATTTTACAGGTTTTTAAAACTTTGTCAAGAAAATAAGCCCTTCTCCCGCAATTCCCTCTCCTTTGCCCTGAGGAATAGCTTTGCATGCGTGTAATATGCCTCTTTCCTTGCCTGCTCGGATGGAAAAGGGATATACTCAACATCAATAATAAACTCGTAGGGTTTTGGTTGTATGTTCCTTCTCTTGATTTCCTTGTCCATAAATTCAATTATTGAAATTACGCCCTGATTTCCCTAACCCATTCATTCCAAACCATTTACCCTCTTTAACACATCCAATGCCATCCCTAGCCACTGTAACCATCGGCCAACCGAAAGTTTTAATACAAACCGTGTTTTTATTCATTGGTAATCATTATGTTATACACCAAAATGGTGTCACTTTGGGGAACGTCCCCATTAGATCATTAATATTTCAGTCAAATCGGCCTGACCAAGTAACGTCCCCGCTCAACACTCTTCTATACAGAAAAATCATGTGAAATATATGAGCCTTTACATTCCGATGGAGCGCCAGGAACTGCTCCGCACCTTCGACAAAAGACCCCTTCTCGCCAAGGCACGAAATTATGCGTTGTATACGAGCCTTTACACGATGTTGAATTTCCCGGGATTGCGCCACATCTTAAACAGTAACCAAAACTCTTTTCCTTATGGGAGGCAACCGCCAGCGTAATTGGCACTTGAGCCCCTGTGTTATCAACAATCGGTTTTTTCGTGTATACCACGACATCATTTTTCCATTTCACTAAAGCGCCTTGAATTTCAGGCCGAAGCGGCCAATCGGGATCATCTAACGCAACCTGATAGATAAAGCTGGATATAGCACCACGGTCAAAAATTCCACGTGTTACACCTGGATGATGAATAACGAGAAGCGGGATACCTCGAGCATGCGCAAGTCCAGCTTCAATATGGTTCCATTCAGTCGAAAGCCTGAGTTCTGATATAATTGCTTGGTCTTTCACCCTTCCGGCAGTTATTACGATTTGTGGATACCCCAAAATAATCGCACCTTTACATCCATCCATAAGTCGAATTACTTCGTCGAGAGGGGACTTATTTGGATAGTCGGTTGAGCCGATGGTGCGCGGGTCTAATTCCAACGTACGAAGGAGAAGAATAAATCCTTCTAATCCTTTCCGAAAAGTTGGATCAACCCAATTAGGTCTACTGAGAAACACGTTTGTCATATTATTTCAAACCTCATTTTTATTCATTAATAATCATTATATTATACACTAAAAGGGTATCACTTTGGGGAACGTCCCTTTTTTCAGTTACCCCTAAAATGGGAATGGTCTATTCTTGACCCTAATCCTTTTTATTGCAATCATTTAGCTTCTTTATTACCCTAAAATATCTCTCGGTACTTACACCATCGGTCAACCGAAAGTGCGGAGAAAAACCTTATTTTTCCTTAACTCTTTATTGCTCATAGAGGTTCAGCAAATTCTCATTTCTTTTCCTTTGTTTCAACAAGAACTCTATTGATCATCTGCTCCAGTAGCGCATTGAACTGGCTCGGGTCTTCTAACATGATAAAATGACCATGTCCTTTCATCAGTGCCATCTCGTATGACAGCACAAGCTTTTTATTGCCTTCGACATTGGTCGGCCATAAGTCGGCGTTAACACTTTTAAGCGGCACTTTCAGATCCTTGATCAGCTCTGGGTCCGATACCTTGAAGTATTCCTTCATCGAACTCAACGCCACATCCTGCGGAGCCGATGACATATCCCGGGCGACCGCCTCGACCAGGGCTTTATCGGCGTTCGCCGGGAACATAGTGCGGACAAACTTCTGCACCTCCGGAACAAAATCCGCGGCGATCGGTTCATAGATACTGTTTTTCACTTCATCCGGGTATACCATACCCAAATCCTCAAGCGTATCAACCCCAACCAGGCCGATTACCCTTTCAGGCGAGATCTTAGCCGCATACAGTATGACCTCTCCACCCATGGAATGCCCGACCAGCACCGCCCGCTTCACGTCGAGCTGCCGTAATACTGCAGCCACGTCCTGACCGAACGCTTCCGTAGTATAAACCTTCCTGCCGAAACCGGAATTGCCGTGTCCGGCCAAGTCGACGGTGATTACCCGGTATTTCTTCGAGAAATACGGGATTTGATTGTGCCAGTAACGGCTGTCGCAGCTCCACCCGTGCACAAAGACCACGGCCGGATCAGTTACCGGACCGTATACCGCATAGGCGATCGGCACGTTGTCCGCGGAAAGAACATTGGCAATCAATTGCGTATTATACATAGGAGACCCGCAACCGCATATACACAAAATACTCACAATAAGCAGAAAACTATAACGAGTTAATTTAGCCATAGCGTTAACTCCTTTTTTAAGAATTGGAACAGCTTTATTTATTGACTCAACTCTTTGGGTCACTACCGCTTAACAATTTTAAAATTCTCAAAATCGTCTTGCAGTACTTACCCAACGATCAATCGAATGTACGAAGTTAAACTTTTTTGCTCATAAGTTAAAGCGTTTTTCCATATAGGCCATCTCAATGGCACCATGATGGTATGGCTCAACCTTAAAAATAGAGTAGCCGAGCTTTTCATATAAACTTATATTTTTCTCGCTCTTTGTTCCAGTAAAAAGCTCTAACCTTTTTACTTTAAAATACCCGTCTATCTTTTTTAAAATAGCAGTACCGATACCACGGCCTTGCATATCTGGGGATACTATGAGACGCTCTATATAACATGTACCGTTTTTTTCATATATACGGACAGCCCCCACTATTTTGCTGTCTAAAACTGCTTTTAGGAAAACGCGGTCCTTAAATTCTCTCTTGAACTCATCAAGAGTTTGCTTAAGCGGCGGGATATTATAGTCATTATAGATTTCGGCTTCACTATAAAAAGCTAATCTCTGCAACCGCAGTATCTCTTCCGCATCTTTGATATCCGCCCGAAGGATCTTCATCTTTCGCTCTTATGCGATTATTTCGAAAGCGCCCCTAACATCCATGCCAACGGTAATGCCAAGCGCTTTCGCTTTCGCGTTAACTTTAGCGATCTTCCTGTCCGGAAAACGATCAAGATTGCCTATAGGATTAGATGGCGTGCTTTCTACTATGGCAGCCGCTCCTCCGAAAGCATCAATAGCATCCAGGTCAAAAACGCCGCAGGTTAAAAATGCCTTTTTGCCGGTAACAAGGAGAATACTGAAATTCGGCCATTTAACCTGCACTCCTTCAACTAAACCATTCTTAGTCTGATATGACTTTGTGTAAATATCCATACTTCACCTCTTTCGCATTCTCTACGCTCATAATATCTCTTCCAGAATTTCTGCAGCATCTCTGACTAATTTTGGGCATAGTGTATCTATAAGCCCTTTTTCCCTTACCGCTTTCATGCCTTCAGCAGTACCAATATTGTAACCTAACAATTCCTTGCATAAAATTGAACCATTTTTTGACTTGAATTTTTCTGCAAATTTGTTTATTAAACCATAGAGTTTTTCTTTTTCTTCTTTACTCACTGCATACTTAAGCCCTATGACCATAAAAGCACCTGTAACTGCTCCGCACGTTTCACCCATACGAGCCATCCCGCCCCCAAATGGCGCAGAGATTTTAAGCGCGGTTACTTTATCTATTCCCAATACCTGCCCATACGTCGAGAGAATCGCCTGCGAACAGCTTAAGCCTTCCTTGAAACAGCAAACTGCCATCTCGACACGATTAGCCGTTTTACCTTTATCTATACTAAAACTCATTTACCCTCTCCTTTTATTTTTTTCATAACAATCACACAAAGAGCTGTTGAGTAATACTATTTTTCCGCAATAACAAGCATCTCAAAATCTTCCGGCGTTAACTTATTATCCCTCGAATAAGCTCCTAATTTTGCTCCAAAAATATCGATTTTCTTAAAACCAAGCGATTTTAATAACCACGTTATCTCGCTAGGTACGTAATAACGCTCATTACACCTAAGCTCTCTTTTTTTGCCGGAATCGTCCTCAAAAACAACTGCGTTATGATCACGGAAAGTCAACAGATCAAAGGAACACTCCTTACACTGAGATTGGCCTTCTTCTTCCTTCGACTTATAGAATTCATTGACCGAATGAAACAGTGGGAACAATCCGTTTAATGTGGTGAAAATGAGCTTGCCTTTACCTTTCAGCGCTTTTGTTGCGTTCTTGAGGATCTCAAAGTTCATCTCATCTGTTTCCATAAGAGAAAACCCGCCTTCGCATAACATAATTGCCAGATCAAATTCACCGTCAAACACAAGATTGCGGGCATCTTGTATCTGAAAGTCGATGGTCACCCCTACCTCTTGTGCCTTTTCCCTTGCCCTTTTAATCTGGTTCTCGGAAAGATCAATGCCGGTCACATTATATCCCCTCTTTGTCAGTTCAATCGCATGACGGCCGGTACCGCAACCAATGTCGATAATCTTTAAGGACTTATCGCGGGCTATCTCCTCTTCGATAAAATCACATTCACCTACAGTGCCCTGGACAAAACATTCTTTATCGTATGTGCGCGCGTAGTTTTCGAATAAAGACTCATACCATTTTTTCATGACTTACACCTCCAATAAATATAATCTATTTATAATCAGCTCGCTATTAACCATTACTATATCTATTCACCAGCTAATAGTCAAAAGCAATTATCCAATTCTTTTAAAATTACTTGTAAGGATTTGTGTTTTTATAGGCAATTAGCCTAAATTCTGAAGTATACCTTCCTTCATCATCTTTAAACCATAAGCCTTCCGGGCCAGGCAACATCTCCGTAATACTTAGCTTCTCTTTGGCTTTTTTAATAAAATTCATAAATACCTCAACGGCAAAATAATTCTCAAAATCAACAAAAAATGGTTTCGAGGTAGTGCTTATACTCATAAAAAATTGTTTTGGAATACCCTCTTTTCTTCTCCATTGATCCAATACCAACCATAGTTCTAAACCTTTCTGGCTAAATGACTCCTGGGCAAAAAATAAATCCTTTTTTAAAAATATCCATGATTCTCTCTGGAATATAAATTTATCTATCTTCACCCTGGGAAAATGAGTTCTTGTTTCTGAAAATCTAACATTTGAAATTTCAGGAGACAATACTGAGAATAAGCTAAAGAAAGCAATTGGAGAATTTAAAAATAAAACCGGCTTCTTTTTTCTGCCATCCACTAGGCTAACAGAATCCTGGCCTGCATGTAACTTTAAATCGAAAATCCCCATCTTATTCTTTTTTCTTTCTGAATTAATGTTATAACTAATCTGAGAAACAGCAGGAAAATCATACCCCTTATCCAGTATATCCTGAGGAATAACAGAAAAATCTCCTAAGGTATAATGCTTGCTTATCCTTTTATGGATATTTTTAATTTCTCTGATTAGTTTGCCTCCGCCAGATGCAGATTCCACCATCCATTTATAAACCGATAATGCTTTACGCAATCTATGCGCTTCGCCGAATACGATTTTATAGCCACCTTTATTTATTGTACCCTCGCTCGATGAATCTAAAGAAATATCACAGCAGGTTCCCGCCAGTAAGCCTGTTTTATCCAAAAATTTGCTAAACTTCTTCTTAAGCTCGTTCCTGCTAAATTCCACCTGGTTGCTTTTTCTATCTTGATTAATAAAATTAATAAAATCCACAGGTAAATCATCAGCAGCTGAATTCAGAAAATTTCTTTCCCCAATTTTAAATGGGCTATTCATCCTTCCAGGGCTCTTCCCAATTTTACTAATAAAATCTTTAATACTGATTTCTTTGCCGCTAAAGTTCTTTTTTAACCAATTGCGTAAAAGGGAACGGTTAATTTTATTTAAACTAGCCTTATTATAAGAAGCTAGATTCAGCATCAAGCTCAAACTATCTTCTAAATCATGATAGATATTCTTCCCCAGCTTCAACTCATCAATATCTGATTCACAATACTCAGTAAAAAATCCTTTTTCGTGTTTTGTGTCTTTAAGTTGCGGATTATTAAGTAAAGGAAGAAACAAGCTCCTTAATTCAAAGATTATTTTTTCCCTATCCTCAAAATTTACTTTTTCAAATTCACTTTTTAATTTGGATAATTTTATTAATTTCACGTACCATTCATTCTTTATCGCAGCTGGAATGTCGGCGAGCTTATTAATTAAATATTTATCCGGTTGATCAATGTGAGCAGCAACTTCTAAACCACTAAGCAACAGGCCATTTTCAATAAGTTCCATTACCTTAGTAAGAAGCTTCTCTTCCTTGATTCGTTGTTTCTTAAATATTGCAGAGATTTCCTTAATACTATATTCCTGCTTAACTAGCCTTAGAATTTTTAAGCTAATCCTATCCAGACCGATCCTCTTTCCAGTTGCTCCGTGCACCGGCTGCTTACCATCTAAATATATTACTGGAACCATTCGTGGCTTAAGCATCCTAAAAACTTCCGGATCATGAATAATTTTATCCAAAATAGCTTTTAACAACCAGGTAGTAATATAGGTTTTCCTATTTTTTATTTTATTTGAGCCGCTTTTTTTAAAGACCATATTTTTTTTAACATTATCAAACTTATCTATATAAAAAGGCCCGAAAAAACTAACCGTTTCATTTTTGGTACAAAATCTCTGTAAATATCGATATGCTAAAAACTCTTGCTGCCTTGATTCATAATTTCTTTTATCAGGATCAATCTTTTGCCGGGAAAGATTTGCTATAGTTCCATAAGCGTTGCCTTGATAATTATTCTGATTCTGATGAAAAACCGCTTCTTGAAATTTTTTTGTTGAAACAATCTTTTGCAATTGCAGGCGCTTTCTATAAAGTTCATGCTTAAAGATGTCTTTTGCCTTTTGATCGAGAGGGCCTTTTTTCTCCTTCTCTAACAACTGATCGATTATTTGATAAGCATCCTTAAATCTGACCGTTTCCATTAATTCAAAAGGAAATCCAGCACAACGAAAGGTAAAATATTTACAAATTTTCCAGGAGTTCTTCATCGCATTTATATCCACTTTCTTACATTTTATTAAAGGAATTACTGTAAACTCAATTAAGTTTCGCTCCATGAAATATAAATAATTAAACTATCTTTTTCTTTTCCGACAGAACATTCAAGCAGGCGGGCATTAGGTAAATCAAGAACACGATCAATCCGCTCTTTGAGAGTATTCAACAACCACCACTTCCTTGACTTCCCAATCTGCATAACCGGAGCTTTTAGCTGCCCTTTTTCGAAAATATCATTTTTAAGTAATTCATCCTTTTTCTCTTCAGGAATTTCAAGTTTAGCAGCAATTGAGCTATCTATGCCCGAGCCTAAATATAAGTAAGCGATACCATGAGTTCCTGCCGGAAATTTTATTCCAGTCAGCCTAGTCACCTGCTCAATATACTTACTACTAAATTTCTCACCCCGAAGTTCAAGATTGTCCCCGAAATTTAAACACCCGCAAAAAAATATCGCTGCACACCAAATAAGCGTTTTCTTCATAAATGAGCCCCCTATAAATTTGTTACTTTAGTAAATACCTTAACTAATCACCAAACTTTTTACTAATTTTCCTCAAAAATAACAAAAATAGTTCCGTTTAGCATTTTTTGTTTGATTCAACGTAAGCTTCAAGAGCCTCATCGCGAATTCGATCAGCAGGTTCCGCTAAACTTACATTACAAACATCTATGCAGGTTAGGGTTTTATTGTTGAGTTTAACTAACTTTTCATAAAAGGTCCTGATCGCGCGGGGTTCAAACTCCCCTGCCCAAAGACGAAAAGTTTTCACATTCAGTCCAGACACCAGTTTAGCTAATCCAACGGCTTCTCTTTCACTAACCTCATCGCCCGACTTATGCGCTATTGTTAATTCTTCTACCGTAACATTTTTAACTATATTATCAGCCATTATATCAAAAGCATTATCTTCAGGCATGGTTATTTCAAGGCCTAAAACCTTAAGGCTAACATCTAACACTTCTGCAATCTTAAAGGCATGCTCTTTGGTCAACCAAAATAATGCGCCATCGGACTGTCTTATATAAGATTTATAATTAATATTCTGAAAACCTAACTGCAGAATAATGGAAAAATGTGTAAAATTCTGCACTGGATAGACGTTAAGTTTATCCAAACCCTTTAATCCGCGAATAAACTCTTTGTCCTGACCTAATTCATGGTTACGGTCGTAAATCCTATATTCATTTTCCACAAGAAACCTCCCGACTAGGCCAACTTGTCCTTAAACATCCTATTATATTTTATTAAAATTATCAAACTGAACAAAATAGCTTTAAGTCTTGCGCAAAAAACTCCACCAAAACCGCACATAAGCACCCAATTCTCTGGTAACTGAATGAAACGAGTAAATTTTAAATTTTTGGATATATCCGTACCAAAAATAAAATAAAAGCAGATAAACCGGCCTCAACGGCAACAAAGTCAGGATATCTGTAAAACGCCTTAAAACCGGAAACCGTACAATTATCGGAAAAAGCTTCTGCAGATTCTCAATCCTGCGCTTTAGTTTAACGGAAAATCCCAACATTGTAGAACATTTACTTGTTTGCAAAAAACTCGCATCCTCCTTTAAAAAACTATTAGCTATAGCATATTTACGTACCGGTGTCTCTGGAAAAGGGTATAGTAAAGATGCAATGGCTAGCGTAGGCTTGAGCTTAAGATTAAAATCCAGGGTCTGCAGATCAACCGCATAAGGGTCAGCTACCGGTAAACCAAGAATATTCTCAGTCATAAATTTTATTTTATTTTTATGTAAAACCCCTGCTGCTTCTAAAATCTGTTGATTAGGAAGATGACGTTTAAGTATGGAATTTGCTACATCCTGATTGCCGCACTCAACCCCCATCCAGGCGCTATCCAAGCCCGCCTCTTTAAGCAAGCTAATAATTTTATTGTTTACGTTATTTGCTCTTAAATTTATAGAAAAAGGAAGGCTTACTTTTTCCTTATAAAGAACAGCAAACTTCTCAAACCATTCTCTTGGTTTTACCAAAAAATTATCATCGGCAATCCAAACATAGTCCACTGGATAAGCTTTACGAAAAGCTATGATTTCATGAATTAAGTTTTGGGGTGAGCGGTAACGAATCACGTTACCCTTGCCCCGGTAAATCTCATTATATCTTTCATTAAAACAATAGGTGCAATGATACGGACAACCCCGACCGCCAAAAAACATCTTGCGGCCTTCACCTAAGAGATCTTGATCTGCCGTATACATAATATCCCGATCCGCAAAAGGCAGCTGATCCAGATCTTCCACTAATGGCAATAATCTATTCTCAAATACTTCCTGTTTATATTTAACCCGAAAATTCGGCGCCTTCCAAAAATCTGCGGATTCATCAACTCTTCTACAAAAAGCCGGCAAAGCAATATCCCCTTCACCTATACAAACCGCATCAATCCCGTCATCATAAATTATATCAGGAAAAAATGTAGCATGCGGTCCACCGAAAACGGAAATAAATTCAAAACGCTCCTTAAGTTTTTTATTCAGCTCAAGCAAGGCAGGGTATTCCCCGGTCATTGCTGAAAAACAAATTATTTGGGGAGAAAACTCTTCCACTAACTGCTGGACATTATTCATCCCTATTTTATCTACGATTGCCATGCGGACTAAATATCCACGTTGCTTTAAAGAAGAGCTTAAGCACATAATCCCCATGCGCTCATGAAATAACCATTCTTTAGTAATAAATAATACACGCATAATTATTCCTTATACAATTATCGTAGAATAACTGCCAAAATAACTATCAATTTTTTGATTATTTAGGCTTAACAAATACAGCGGAACAAAAATAAACCCCCCGTCATTATTGTTGACGGAGGGTTTATATATTTCCTAAGCAAAAAACAAATGCATTATTTCTTTTTCAATTTCTCAATTAATTCAGCAACAGCCTTACCGGCAATTTCTTTACACCCTAGCCCAAAAGCAAGAGCCAACCCTAAGCCCAAAGAGCCCAAAACAATCGCAACAGTTAACTCAGTAATGCGAATACCTATATTTAACTGTTCTAACCCCACAAAAATAGCAAAAGCAATAACCACTGTCTCAACCACCTGAGCCAGGATCTTACCTTGACTTAAGCCCGCGTTGTTTGCTGCAGTTTGCACAATATTTTTCAATATAGTTGATGCAAACATCCCTAAAATCAGAATAAACAAAGCAGCAATAACATTAGGAATATAAAGAACAACCTGGTTTAATAAATCAGCGGCAGTGGTAAGACCTACAGAATTAACCGCGACCATAAATGTTATAAGCAAACCTAACCAGTAACAAATGATCCCGATTAAATCAGATAAATCATAAGTTATCCCGCCTTTTCCTAATAATTTATCTAATTCGATACGGCTGGATAACTCATTAATCTTAGCTGTTTTAAGAGTTTTACTGACAACAGCTTTTACCATCTTAGAAAGTAACCAACCAATGAGCAAAATAATAATCACCAGTAACGCATTAATCAAAAATTGACTAATCTGCCCCAAAGCTGTGCGTGCCGGTTCTAGCAATACTACCTGCCAACTACTCATATTATCCTCCTTTGTAAGGTTACTATTTCTATAACTTTATCATAACTAACAAGTTATGTCAAGATATTAGTCTGTAGAGACGCAAAATTTTGCGTCTCTACATTACGCTTAGCTCTCTTCTATTCTCATAAAAATGGGGTTTCTAATTCCTAGATCCACCTGAATTATTCGCCTAGCCACCTCTTCTTCAATTCGGCATTTATCTTTTGCATCTTGGCATAACTTAGCTTAGCATCAACCGCAGCTAACTTTGCATTAGTTGCCAATCTATTATCTTTTTTACCGCAAATAAACTCTTCAACACTACCAACCTGCGCATGAAATAACCTGCTGGCTAATTGCACCTCTTTGTCATCTGAAATTACAACGATATTTTTGGGAGAAAGCGAATTCTCTACTATTTCTTTAATTAATTCATCTGCCTCTTTGGCGCGCGAAAACATACAGAGCAAATTATTACCATAAGGAATATCCCCAGCCGAAGGTGGATATCCATCAAAAACAAGGATCACCTTGTTATTCTTACTTTTGCTTAATTTGTTTAATTCAATAAAATCTGCCAGGGCATGTTGAATATTTAAGGCTGACTTTGCGATAGGCTTAAATGCAGGATGGTTTATCAGATTGTAGGCGTCGATAATGTACTGTAAAGACATAGATGAGCCCTCCGATAGCACCGTAAAAAACAGCAAAAGAAAAAGATAAAAGCGACATTGCTAAAGCCAGTTGCTTAATTACCCCAACTTTGGCAAAATAAAGCACGAATAAACTTTCCCTTAAACCTAAGCCGCTGATGGCAATAGGCAAAAGAGTAATCGCTCCGATAATCGGTATAAAAATAAGAAAATACACAAAGCTTATTTTTATACCCAATGAAAGACCGATAAGATAGATACTAAAAACTGCGAACAGTTGAACTAAAAAAGATAAAAACAGATTTAAAATAATTACCTGTTTATGCTGGCGAAAAATATGGATCTCCTGGTGCATATCCCTGATAACTTCTTTCATTTTCCCGGCTCCCGGAGTAGTAAGAAATCTGGTAATTCCAGCATAAATCCTGCTATTAAAAAGGACTAGCAGGCCAACCACTAATAAAAGTATGATTGCTATGACTGAAGTAAGAACAAGGTTATCTAAAACCAAGCGGCCTCCAAGCAAAAGACCAGGCAGAATTATAAGCACTAACCCAATATAGCCACTTAATCTATCTAAAAATACCGTAGCAATCACTTCTTTTGTTTTCCTAGTATGTCCAGCTAAATCAGCCGAACGGATTAAATCTCCCCCGATGGTTGAAGGTAGGAAAATACTAAAAAAAACTCCGCCCGAAAATGAACTGATGATTTTTTTAAAAGAGGCACTGATTCCGGCAGTCCGCAGCAACATCTGCCAACGTAAAAGCCCAAATAAATAAATGAAAAAATAAATAGCAAAACCAGCGGCCAACAAGGACTTATCTGCTCCCTTTATATCGCCCAATAAAATACGCAAATCAATTTTATTAGATTTAAATAAAAATACCAAAAGCAAAGCACTGATGCCAACTCTTAAGACAAAAGTTAATATGCTTTTAATTTTAATCATTATTTTATCTTTTAGGATGTCAGCTTACGGTAAGCTTCTAAATATTTTTCCGTAGTTACGCGAATTACTTCTTTCGGTAATGGCGGCGCAGGAGGAGTTTTATCCCAACCCAGAGTCTCTAAGTAATCACGCACGAACTGTTTGTCAAAACTTGGTTGCCCTCTGCCTGCCCTATACTCATTCAACGGCCAAAAACGCGATGAATCCGGAGTAAGTACTTCATCAATGATAATCAAACGGCCCTGATAAATACCAAATTCGAATTTAGTATCCGCGATAATAATACCTTTACTTAAAGCATATTCACTGGCACGCCGATAAATAGTAATACTGGCCTCTTTTAAACGCTTGGCCATATCCATCCCTACAAGTTCTTCAACGTATTTCTGGCTGATATTCTGGTCATGGCCGACGTCAGCCTTAGTTGATGGAGTAAAAATAATCTCCGGCAATTTTTCAGACTCTTTTAATCCTTCAGGTAAACCGATACCACAAACTGATTGCTTTTGCTGATACTCTTTCCAACCTGAACCGGATAAGTATCCCCGCACCACACACTCTACCGGCAAAGGTTTAGTTTTTAAAACCAGCATCGAACGGCCGTCCAGTTCAGTTTTATATTTCTTAAGCTCCAACGGATACTGATCAACATCGGTAGTAATCAAATGATGGCCGATTATATCTTTTATAAAATTAAACCAAAATCCGGAGATACGGGTTAAAATCTCGCCTTTATGCGGTATACCACTGGGTAAGATCACATCAAAACAAGATATGCGATCGGTAGAAACGATAAGCAACTGATCACCAAGATCATAAACATCCCTAACCTTACCCCTGCGAAAAAGTGTTAAATCTTCAAACTCTGTCTTTAACAAAACCTGCTCACCCATTTTTCTTTAACCTCTCCAAGAAGGCATCATGTTCATCCCAGAGCTCCTTAGGCAAATCCTTTTTAAATTCGCCAAAAAATTTGGAAATACCTTTTAATTCTTCCAGCCATTCTTGCTTATCGACTTTTAAAAGTTTTTCCAAAACCCCATTAGGAAAATTCAGCCCAGTCATATCAATGTTAAACGGGTACGGTACATAACCAATTGGAGTACGCATAGCATTGACTCTATCATTGCAACGGTCTAGGACCCATTCCAGGATCCTTAAATTTTCACAAAATCCCGGCCACAGAAATTTACCATGTTCATCCATCCTAAACCAATTAACGTGAAATATTTTCGGAGGCTTAGCCATAAGCTTACCCATATTTAACCAATGCTTAAAATAATCTGCCATATTGTAACCGCAGAAAGGAAGCATCGCCATCGGATCTCTGCGCACTTGGCCAATTTTACCTACCTGAGCAGCAGTTAATTCCGACCCCATTGTTGCTCCCACAAATACACCATGCTGCCAGTTAAATGCTTCGTATACCAACGGAGCAACATGCTGCCGCCTACCGCCAAAAATAATCGCCGAAATCGGAACTCCGTGATGCTGCTCAAGCCTGAATGATGCTGAAGGACAATTTACAATCGGAGTAGTAAAACGCGAATTAGGATGTGCGCCCTTAATAACATGTCGCTCGGAATCCAAGGTATTCGGTTTCCAGGGATTACCCTTCCAATCAATACCCTGGCTAGGCACATCACCGTCAGCTCCTTCCCACCAAACCGTATTATCCGGCTTTAAAAGCACATTTGTATAGATAGTATTCTTTTGGATAGTTTTTACCATATTCGGATTTGCTTTAGAATTAGTGCCCGGTGCAACTCCAAAAAATCCTGTTTCCGGATTAATCGCCCAAAGCGAACCATCAGAATCTACGCGCATCCACGAAATATCATCGCCCACCGTCCAAACCCGGTACCCTTTGTTCTTAAGGCCTTCCGGAGGAATTAACATCGCCAGGTTTGTTTTACCACAAGCACTAGGAAAAGCGGCAGCAATATATTCAATATGGCCATTCGGCTCCTCAATACCCATAATCAACATATGCTCGGCCATCCATTTTTCTTTTCGGGCGACAAAGCTGGAAATACGTAAAGCCAGACATTTTTTACCCAAAAGAACATTCCCGCCGTAACCGGAATTTACACTCCAAATAGTATTATCTTCCGGAAAATGTAAAATCAATCTTTTTTTGATATCTAACTCAGCCTTAGAATGCAAGCACCTAGTAAAACCGTCTTCTTTTTCCAGCTGTCTTAAAACCGGTTCTCCACAGCGGGTCATAATTAACATATTTAAAACAACATAAACCGAATCAGTCAATTCCACGCCAATTTTACTAAAAGAAGAACCTACTGGGCCCATGGAAAAAGGAATTACGTACATTGTTCTTTTAGCCATGGAATTTTTAAATATTGCTTTGGCTTTACGATAAGCAACTCCAGGAGACATCCAATTATTATTTGGCCCGGCATCGCGTTTATTTTTAGTACAAATAAAGGTTAAGTGTTCAGTCCGCGCAACATCATCCCAGGCAGTACGATGTAAAAAACAACCAGGCAATTTTTCTTGGTTTAAACGGATTAACTCCCCACTATTAACACATTCTTTTTCTAAAGCCAATTTCTGCTCTTCGCTGCCATCAATCCAGACAATCCGTTCAGGACAACAAAGCTTTGCCATCACATTAATCCATTCACTCAATTTTTTATTGGTGGTATACTTTTTGTCCATTTACTTTCCCTTATTTGCGATAAATTTAGAAGCAGAATCAGCTGCTACTGCGCCATCG
>JAPLLZ010000006.1 GCA_026387265.1 Candidatus Omnitrophota bacterium | reverse complement strand
GGTACCCGCTTGGGTTTGTTATTGATACTTATAATTTTATCAATTTTAGTTAAAATCGCCTGGCATTCTAGATCTTCCAGACAGGGGGAATATAAATGAAATTATCCGGATGGATATTTCTAGTTCTTTCTTGGGGATTAATTATTAGTCTTACAGTTTTTTGTTTTACTAAGGTTTTTTTAAAAAAGAAATAAAATAAAAAGCGCATTATTTTATTTTTTCTCTTTTCTTTTTAAGGAATTTGTGTACAATATATCAAAAGATTAGTGGATTTCTAGCCGAGATAGCTCAGTGGTAGAGCGCGGCCCTGAAAAGGCCGGCGTGGGGGGTCAGAGTGTGTTTAATCGTTTTCTTCCTTTGGCAATTAAATAAAAAAAAGACCAGTTCAATGAAGAACTGGTCTTTTTTTATATGAGGAACTTATATCTTTTTTACGTTAGTTGCCTGGTCGCCTTTGGGGCCCTGAGTAACTTCAAATTCAACTTCATCGCCTTCCGCTAAAGATTTATAGCCTTCTCCAGTGATAGCGCTGAAATGAATAAAAACATCTTTGCCATCTTCAGAAGTAACAAATCCGTAACCTTTTTGGTTACTAAACCACTTTACTTTGCCTTTTGCCATTTTGTTTCTCACCTCCTCTTAAGATAAAAAAAATCCGCAAAGCATAATTATTTTTTGTTGCTGCTTTGCGGTTTGTACGTGTTACTAATCAATTTCTTTGTTTCTCCTCTAATGTAATCTTACTTCATAAATGTACCATGAATTATCAATTTGTCAACCTTTTTAATGAGCACTTGACTTACGAGTACGGCAGTACAAGTAAGTCAATGTGCGAATTAATCCTTGTTGCCGTAGGCAACAAGGATATTCCTCTATGTTTTAATTTTTATAAAAACAGGGTTGCTTGATTGTGCAGAATTTGCAGAAAACCTCCGGAGAGCGAATCAATCACATTGGTGCTTCCCTCTAAGGTACGAATAACAATCTTACCGCTGGATAATTTAGCCGCCAAAGGAGCATGATCCGCTAAAATACCCAGGGAACCTAATACTGAAGGAGCAATCAAGGAGACTACCGCTCCTTCAAAAATTATCTTATCAGATGAATAAACACCCACTTGGAAAGTTTTAGCCATTCTATTTATTATTAGACAATTGCTTATTCTTTTCTATGGCTTCCTCAATTGTACCAACCATATAAAAAGCCTGCTCATGTAAATCATCCAGGGCGCCGCTCATAATCATCTTTACCCCTTTAATGGTATCCTCTAATCTTACATATTTGCCTTTAATTCCTGTAAAATTTTCTGCTACAAAAAATGGCTGAGAGAAAAATCGCTGAACCTTACGTGCCCGCTGCACAATTAACTTATCTTCATCAGATAATTCATCAATACCTAAAATAGAAATAATATCCCTTAAGTCTTTATAGCGCTGAAGAATTTTTTGTACCGCCAGAGCCGTATTATAATGCTCCTCTCCCAGTAGGCGTGGATCCATAATTCTAGAGTTAGAATCTAACGGATCAACCGCCGGATAAATACCTAATTCAGAAATTTGGCGCGATAAAACAATTTTGGCATCCAAATGTGAAAATACCGCAGCCGGAGCCGGATCAGTTAAATCATCTGCCGGAACATATACTGCCTGTATAGAAGTAATTGAACCATCACGAGTAGAGGCAATTCTCTCTTCAAGTTGGGCAACCTCGGTAGAAAGATTAGGCTGATAACCGACTGCTGAAGGCATCCGGCCTAAAAGTGTAGAGACCTCGCTGCCTGCCTGGATATAACGGTAGACATTATCAATAAACAAAAGCACGTCTTTTCTTTCCTGATCACGGAAATACTCTGCCATAGTTAAAGCAGATAAGCCAATACGCAGGCGGGCTCCCGGCGGCTCATTCATCTGGCCAAACACTAAAGCACTATTTTTAACTACTCCGGAAGCATTTAACTCCAGCCACAGTTCATTTCCTTCGCGGGTGCGCTCTCCTATCCCGGCAAAAACCGAGACTCCTCCATGTTCCGTAGCAATGGTACGAATTAACTCCATAACCACTACTGTTTTGCCTACTCCGGCCCCGCCGAATAACCCCACTTTACCGCCCTTAGGAATCGGCGCCAAAAGATCAATCACCTTTAATCCGGTTTCTAGAATATTTTCAATGGGCAACTGCTCCTCGAAATTAGGTGAAGTCCGGTGAATAGGATTCCTTATTTCCGGATGTTCAAGCGGCCCCTTTCCATCAATAGGTTCACCCAAAAGATTAAATATCCTGCCTAAAGTTTGCTGGCCAATCGGCACGGTAATCGGACTACCGGTATCAACTGCTTTCATCCCACGCACTAAACCATCGGTCGAACCCAGAGCAATACAACGTACAGTATTATTTCCGATATCCTGAGCCACCTCCAGGGTAAGATTAATTTCTTTTTCCTGAATCTTAATCGCATTTAAAAGCTGCGGACCCTGATTCTCAGGAAATCTAATGTCCACGCTTGGCCCAATAATCTGAAGAATTTGTCCCTCTGCCATAATAGTACTCCGTTAACTTATATTGTTAGTTTAGCAGAAGTTAACTGCGTACTTCCGCTATGGGGGCAAGCCCCCCCTTCGGCGCTCGCTTCTCTCGCTGAGCACCCCCCAATCGTGGGGGACAATCTCCCCCACACCCCCTTAGTATACTGGATGCAGTTTACTAAATTAACAGTATACTTACTATCCTTTCAAAGCCTCAGCTGATGAAGTAATCTCTAAAATATCCTGCGTGATTCCTGCTTGCCTGACCTTATTCCTAAAAAGCACTAGCCCCTCTAGAAGGTCTTTAGCATTATCCGTGGCGGTTTTCATGGATACAGTCCGCGCCGCATGTTCGCTGGTAAAAGATTCCAGTAAAATAAGCTGCATCTTAATTTTAAGATACTGTGGAATTAAATCATTAAGTATGCTTTTTAAATCGGGCTCCGCGATATACTCAACCAGCTTAGTATTCTTTGACTGAATACTCAATAACTGTTCAATAACCGGTTTCTGAACCAGGGAATTTTCAAAAACCGTATAAGCAATATGCACTGCGCTTACCTGCCCGCTCAAGAATAACTGGCTTAACTGACCAATAATCTTATCGCAAAAATCCTGCTTAAATTTCGCATTTAGCCCGAGGTATGAATTCAATATCTCTTGCGGAGCAGTCCTAAAATAGTTCAGCCCTTTTTGCCCAACTAAAATTAATTTTATCTTTTTAAAGCTATTTTTATCTAAAAATTCCTGCGCCAGACGCATAACATTCTGATTATACAATCCACACAGCCCGCTATCAGAAGTAATCAAACAAAGCACAGTAGGCGCTTGAGCAACTCCTGGCTTAAAATACCCGGATAAATTTTCTTTAGAGGGACCAATCAAATTATGCATAAAACTCTCTAATCTTAAAGCATACGGGCGTAAAACAAATAACTGATCCTGAATGCGGTTTAACTTGGCCACCGAAATCATCTGCATAGCTCCGGTTACTTTTTTAGTATTTTCTACACTACGGATTCGGTTTTTTATCTGTTTTATAGGTTGCCCCATCAATACACCTTAAGGGTTAACTAAAAATTCTTTCTTAAAATCAGTAATTAAGATATCCAGCTTATTCTTTAAATCCACATCCAGATCATTCTTAGATTCTATTTCAGCCTGAATCCCCGGAAATTTCGTATCGATAAATTTATATAGTTGATGTTCGAATTTCTTAATCAAACCTACGGCTAAATCATCCAAATACCCGTTGGTGCCGGCGTAAATAATAATTACCTGCCGGGCTGCCTCCAACGGCTCATATTGCGCCTGCTTTAAGACTTCCACCATTCTTTCGCCGCGGGTCAACTGCGCCCGCGTGGTCTTATCCAGGTCTGTACCAAATTGTGTAAAAGTTACTAGCTCCCGGTACTGCGCTAAATCTAATCTTAATTTCGAAGCTACCTGACGCATAGCTTTAATCTGAGCTTTGCCGCCTACACGGGAAACCGACAACCCGACGTTTACCGCCGGGCGGATACCCGCATAAAACAAATCGCTCTCCAGATAAATCTGGCCATCGGTAATGGAAATAACATTAGTAGGAATATAGCTGGATATATCTCCGGCTTGAGTCTCAACAATCGGGATAGCAGTGATGGAACCGGCACCCAAAGCATCATTTAATTTAGCTGAGCGTTCCAGAAGCCGAGAATGCAAATAAAAAATATCTCCCGGGTATGCTTCTCTTCCCGGCGGACGTCTAAGCAACAAGGATAATTGCCGATAAGCTTGAGCATGTTTAGACAGATCATCGTAAATCACTAAAACATGTTTCCCTGAATACATAAACTCTTCAGCCATAGCCGTAGCCGCATAAGGGGCAAGGTATTGCAGGCTGGCTGAAGCTCTACTTGAGGCGCTAACAATGGTAGTATATTCCATCGCACCATGCTTCTTAAGCACTTCGCTTACCGCCACCACACTGGATAATTTCTGGCCGATCGCGCAATAAATACAATAAACATCTTTTCCTTTTTGATTAATAATTGTATCAATAGCAATCGCAGTCTTGCCGGTCTGACGGTCTCCAATAATCAATTCACGCTGGCCGCGGCCAATGGGAGTCATTGCATCAATAGCTTTTATTCCAGTCTGCAAAGGTTGATTTACCGGTTGCCTTTCTACGACATTCGGAGCACTGGATTCTATCGGCCTGGATTTCTGAGTATTA
Organism: Candidatus Omnitrophota bacterium; assembly: GCA_026387265.1. Taxonomy (GTDB): domain Bacteria; phylum Omnitrophota; class Gorgyraeia; order Gygaellales; family Profunditerraquicolaceae; genus UBA6249. Next base: position 4,410 of record JAPLLZ010000006.1, on the reverse strand, counting down.
ATCTGGCCACGACCATCAATCGGCCGGCCCAGGCCATTAACCACCCTACCGACTAAAGCTTCACCGGTCGGAACTTGCACAATTTTGCCCGTGCGCTTAACCAAATCTCCTTCCCGGATAGTTTGATCCGGATTATCCGTACCGAAGATTACTACACCGGCACTATCTTCTTCCAAATTCAAGACCATCCCCATAATATTATCGGAAAACTGAACCAGTTCACCCATCATCACATCATCCAACCCGTAAACACGCGCGATCGTGTCTCCCACCTGAATTACTGTGCCAATAGACTCAGTACGCAACCGGGATTTATATTTTTCCAACTCTTTCTTGATTATCGAGGTAACTTCTTCGGGTTTTAAAACCATTTTATTCCTTCCTTAAATTAATCCATTCTCACGGTAATCAGTTTATCTTTGAGTTCATCCAGGCGCTTTTTCACTGAGCCATCAATAATCGTATTACCGATAACCACCTGTACTCCACCTAATAAACTGCCGTCTAAATCTATGTAAAACCTTAGATTTTGTTTAAACTTATTTTTTAAAGCTTCCTCTATTCTTTTGATTAAATCCAGTTCCAGCGGAAAAGCTGTCTTAAGCAGCACATCCACCTGCCCCTGATGACTGTATTTTGCGCGCAGGTATTCGGCAACATCCAAAAAAATATTAAAACGTTTTTTCTCCAAAAGGAGTTTTAGAAAATTACGTGTCTCCTCCGCTGGGCCGTCTTTAATTACCTCATCAATAATCGCGCACTTTTCAGCAAAAGAAATCTCCGGGTTATCCATCAGTTGGCCAAAACCTGGATTATCGCGAATGGTGTTTTTTACCATAACCAGATCTTCTAAAGCCTTATTTTCCCCGCAATTAGCCCGGGCAAAACTCAAAAAAGCTTCGGCATACCTGCTGACTACCGCTTTATCTTTAATCATTCAGCTTTCTCCACCTGGCGTATAAAATCTTCCACTATCTTACGATCCCCATCCTCAGTAAGCTTCTCCTGAATCACTGAGCGGGCAGCACCCAAAGCAATATCCACGATTCGTTCCTTAAGTTGCTCCTGAACTTTCGTAACCTCATATTTTACCTGTTGGCGCGCATCCGTAATAATATCCTGCGCTTCTTCATGTGCTTTCTTACGCATTTGCGCGCTGGTTATCTTCGCCTGCTCAACCGCTTCATTAATTTTAACCTGGGCCAAAGCAGTAATATTAAAAATCTTGGATTCGTAATCGGCCTTAAGCTTAGCGATCTGAAGTTTAGTATTCTCTATTTCGCCAAGCTGGGAGCTGATTTTTTCCTTACGCTGATCCAAAAGCCCCAAAATCTTTTTCCAGGCAAATATTCTTAGTAAGAATAAGAGCAGGAAAAAACTCAAAACCTGTGCCAGAATTTCACTGGCGCTGAGCATTTTTAAAAGTTCCACTAATTACTCTCCTTTTAAATAAACACTTAATTTATTTAGCATACATAAAAGCAAACACCAGAACATAAATAGTAATGGCTTCAATAAAAGCGCAGCCAATAATCATACTCATCATAATTTTGTTATTTGCCTCAGGCTGCCTGCTGATTGCCGCTAAAGCTGAAGATACGGCAATACCTAAACCAATCGCAGACCCAAATGCCGCTACGCCTAAAGCTATGGCTACGCCTAAATCCATTGCTGTTTTCTGATCCATGTCTTCCTCCGTTGTTATTATGCTGTTTCTTCTTCGTGATTTAAAACAAGTGCAATATATATAGTAGTCAATAAACAAAAAACTGTAGCCTGGACAATTGCCGTTAAGGTGGCCATAGACATATTAAAGAATAAAAGCGGCAAACCCTTAATACCAAATCCAGAAAGCAACCCAAGCAGCACTTCATCTCCCCACATATTGCCGCGCAGACGTAAAGATAAACTTATCGGACGTATTAGTTCTGTAATAATATGCAAAAACAGCATAAACAACGGCATAATAATCGTAAAAGCTAACACTCCGCGTGGTTTACCTGCTAAGTGATCTAAGTAACCCAAAAAACCTAATTCCTTTATTGCTGTATATTGTACATAAAAAAATACGCATAAAGCAAGAGCCAAAGTTGTCGACCAGCTAGCAGTAGAAGCTTTAAAAAAAGGAATTAATCCAGAAAGATTCATAAAAAGAATGTAGATAAATAAGGTGCCGATAAAAGGGGTATATTTCCTCCCTTTCGGACCCATAATTCCGCAGACAAAATCATCTAAACCTCCGGCAATCGCCTCAAATGCCCCCTGCAATCTTCCAGGAACCAGGCTTTTCTTCCGGCAAGCAAAGAAAGCCAGAATACCCAAGACCAAAACGATAACTAAAGAATAGCTAACATTTTCCCAAAGATGCACAAATTGGAAGAAATGGTTTTCAGGAAATTTCTCCGCTAGAACAGCAAAGATATTCGGCATCTCCGGCACAGTTGTATTTTGGCTCATTTTTTATTCACCCTGGCTACAGCTTTTAAAATCTTGATAATTTCGGTAAATGCGGCTAAAAAACCAAAAAATACACCTAACAAAACTACCCAAACTGATAAATTAAACTTTTTCTGTAAAAAAGCACCGATAAAATAACCGGTTAACGGGCCTGCCGCCAATATAAAAGGAATAAAAGTAACAAACCCTACAGTCTTTATCCCCTTATAAAAGTTTTCATTTTGCATAAAAAATACTCAACCCCGATACGCGGGATTTCGCGCAGTTAGCGTGCACTTGCGCAATTCAAGTTAGCGCAAGGTGCGCTGTATAAAATCTCTAAGGGGCCTTAGATCCTGCTTCGCCTTCGGCTCGCAGGATTTCGCCAGATAGAACCTTCGAGGTACTCAAAAAAAAATTGACGTCTTATATCCAATACTGGATTTAGGACGTCTCTGTTTTATTAACTACTGCTACTTCTCTGTCAGCAGAAATTATATTATCACAAATCCAATGTTTGTCAATTATTCTTTGGTTTTGATATTATGAATTCCAAGAATACTGTAGAGACGCAAAATTTTGCGTCTCTACATAATAAATTCGGTTGCACCTAATTAAAACTTATTCTGTTTTAGTGGCAATATTTAAATTCTTAATACCTAACTCATTAAAAATATCCAAAAGCGCCACCAGATCCTTAAACCTAACCATCCTATCCGAAAACAAAACCACTTCCAGATTAGGATTAGCCTGATGCAATCTAGAAACATCAACCTTTAGTGCCTTTTTAGAAGTTGGTTTATTATCTAAATAGATCATGCCTTCGTTAGTCACCATTACGCTAATCTGCCGGGTCTGTTCCAAAGGTTCTCCAGATACTGAACTAGGCAGGTTAACCCGGATATTGGACTGCAAAATAAGCGGAGTAGTAATCATAAAAATAATCAAAAGGACTAAAATTACATCCGTAAACGGAGTAATATTTATTTCCGCAATCAGTTTTTGCCTTCTGCCGGGAGTTCTCATTTTTTTATCGCACTGATCAAATCCATAGTTTCTGAAGCGGCTAACTCCATATCCTTGATAAAATCGTCAATTTTTTTCATAAAATAATTGTAAGCCACTACTGCCGGGACTGCTACACAAAGCCCGGCAGCAGTACAAGCCAAAGCCTCTGATATTCCGCTAATTACCACACTTATGCCTCCGGAACCGCTCACAGATATATCATGAAATGCGCGGATTATCCCAAGCACCGTTCCAAACAATCCCACATAGACTGAAACACTCCCGATTGTTCCGATAACGGAAGTCAAACGCTCAAGAATGGTGGTCTCAATAATAATCTGACGCTCCATATTATTAGAGATCTCTTTTTCGCTACAATCAAAAAAACTTAAACCCGCATGAACTACCTGAGCAAAAGGAGTATTCGTAGCCTGACAAATCTCAATTGCCGGATTCAACCTGTTTTTTTTAATCTCCTGGCGCATCTTCAACATAAAATCTTTCCTCTTAATCCTAGATTTACGCCGATAAGTAATAACCCTTTCCAAAATAATCGCGATTGATAATACCGATGCGCATAAAAGTATCACCATCGTAAAACCACCCATCTTAATCAATTGCCAAATATTCATAATTAATCCTCCATTAATCCGTTATCCGGCATAGAGTCCTGGCGAATGAAACAAACCAGAGCCTACCACCATCACTATCTCTTAAATAAAGAAAACAAATATAGCCTAGTATATAAACTAGGCTATATTTTACATCAAATTCTAGAAAAAGTCTTGGTTTTTATGATTTAGGCAAAATGGATTGCCCGGTAAAACAAACTACTCTCTGGGATACAACATCAGACATAATTCTTAAACCCTTGGCACCAACATCATATACCCCTACTACTTCCTCATACTTAGCCGATTCAGGGATAAGCCTGGTGAATAAATTATCAAATTTCTTAAACATTTT
>JAPLLZ010000008.1 GCA_026387265.1 Candidatus Omnitrophota bacterium | reverse complement strand
AGCGCTTACTTAAAACTGGAACAGGAGGGCAAGCAGGGAGTTATTCGCTCGCTGCTTACTAATACCGCCAAAGAATTAATCTGTCAGATTAAAGATATTAACTGTATCGGTGCGCAAGTTATATTAAAAACAAAATTACCCCAAGATGTTACTTTCAAAATGAGTTTAAAGCTTAGCCAGGATTGTACGGTTATGGCTAATGTTTGGATTGCCTGGCATAAAATGATCGACGGCAGTAATCACTATGGGTTTTATTTTAGCCAGATAAAGGATGCGGATAAAGATAAAATTAATAAATTTATTAACGCTTTTTATCCTAATTATGAATCAAGTAAAATACTGCAGCTGGGGGTTGTGGATGTTGAAGGAGCGAAAGGAGGTGAAGAGATGAACGATCATCGGATATTTGAAAGATTTAAAAAAGAGTTTTCTGCCCGCTTTATCGGTTTAGACGGGAAAGAAGGCCAGGCGCAGACTTTTGATGTAAGCGCTAAGGGTTTAGGATTGACCACCAGCCAGGAATTGGAGTCGCAGACTAATTTAGAGATTTGGCTGGATGTTCCTAATAGTACTGATCCCTTGTATACCAGGGGGCAGGTTGTTTGGAGCAGACTAGCAGGGAAGGGGAATTTCCAGTCAGGCATTGAATTGGAGAGGGCGGATTTGATGGGTATTTCCAGGCTGTTGCGTGCCTGATTTTAGCCTGAAATTACCAGTATTGTTCTCTCTTGGGCAGGTAATATAAAACTTGACCTGCTGGTTTAAATATGTTAAGTTTTAACATTACGTCTTTTTATATCTATTCCTAGTGGATTATTCCCCACGACAAATGGAAGGAGTATAGGATGTGGTTTAAGCACGCACTCGTGTGCGCTTTTGTATTATTTTCAGTATTAGGTTGTTCTGAGAAAAGAATAGATACAAAACCCACCATTAATATCTGGCATTGGATGACTGATCGTGATCCAGCCTTCCAGGAATTAGCTAAAAAATATGAAGTTTTAACCGGAGTAAGAGTCAATTTTGAGCTTTATGCTCCTTCAGAAGCTTATTCTCAGAAGATTCGCGCTGCGGCGCAAGGCATGAATCTCCCTGATATCTTCGGTATTCTAGGAGAAAAGAGGGATTTTGTTTCTTTTATTAAAGCCGGCCATATTTTAGATCTTACCCCCTATATGGAGGCTAACGCTAATAATTGGAAAAATAACTTTTTCCCTAAAGCACTAGCAGTAAACGAATTTGCTCCGGGAAACAGTTATGGAATAAACCCCGGAATATTCGGCGCCCCCATTGATATTATGACCATTCAAATGGTCTATAACAAAAAACTTTTCTCTCAACTGGGATTTGATCCCAATCGTCCGCCAAAAACCATGCAGGAGTTTTTAGATATGGGAGCCAAAATAAAGGCTGCCGGGATGCAGGGGTTAGTTTCCGGCTGGGGTGAAGTCTGGATGATTGATTGTCTGGCGAATAATTACGCTTTTAACATTATGGGTGAAGATAAAGTATTGGCTACGATACGCGGGGAAGTTCCATATACCGATCCGGACTGGATTAAAGTTTTTGATATTTTTAAGCAGATGAATGATTCCGGTGTTCTGGCCCAGGGCATAGTTACGATGATTAATAAAAGCGCCGAGCAGCTTTTTGCAAATGAAAAAGCTGTTTTTGCTTTTAATGGCTCCTGGTGCGTGAATGTTTATAAGGGAATGAATCCGCATCTTGAATACGGAGTAATGCTTCCGCCGCAGGCATCTAGCGAGCATCCCATGGCGATTTGGGGTGGAGCAGGTTCTTCTTTTATGGTTAATGCCCATTCAAGAAATAAAGAGGAAGCAGTTAAATTTTTGACTTGGTTAACTGATCAGGATCAGCAGGTTTATCTTGCGCAGGTAACTAACAATTTGCCGGCGAATAAAAGCAGTTTATCTAAAATTCCTGAAATCCTCGCCCAATTTGCCCGCGAAATGGATTATGCAACCCATCCTAATGTTTGGGGTAATTCAGAATTTTCGTTGGTGATTGAGGCTTTTGACTACGGTATACAATCTATTATTATTGGAGAGAAAACTCCGGAGCAGGTAGCGATTGATGTGCAGAAGATCAAGGAAAGGGAGCTGGCTAAAAAAAGGTAAATCTAGGGGACGGTTCTATTTTTCCGTCGCCTGATTTGATTGAAAAACAGAACCGTCCCCTTATTTCACAGTTTGAATGACAATTAATTAAATGAAAATAAAGGATACATTAGAAAATTACGTTTTTGTTTTACCTGCCGTAGCGATATTTTCTATATTTTATATCATTCCTTTTATCTGGGTTTTTCGATTAGGCTTGTTTGACTGGGACGGGATTTCATTTACCAAAACTTTCGTCGGCCTGCAGAATTTTAAAGAAATATTTTTACAGGATAGAAACTGGTGGCAGGCAATGTGGAATGCAAGTTATATTACCTTGATTGCTTTGACCTTGCAGAATATCTTTGCCTTTATGCTTGCTTTGGCCTGCGACCGCGAAATCCGCATGAAGAATTTTTATCGGGTAATATTTTTTATTCCGCCGGTCCTCTCAGAGATCGTTGTGGGCATGGTCTGGCGATTTATTATTAACGATATTGAGGGAGCTAATATCATTAACCGTCTGTTGGCAGGCGCAGGGTTTCCCAATCTCATGCATCACTGGCTTTCTGATCCAAAGACTGTGCTTACTACTGTCGCGGCCGTACATTGTTGGAAGGGTTTTGGCTGGGGATTTTTAATATTCTTGGCGGGTTTGCAAACTATTCCGCACCAGCTTTACGAATCAGCGCAGGTTGACGGAGCAAATGCCTGGCAGTTGTTGAAGAAAATTACCATTCCTTTAATGATCCCGGTAATGGTGCTGGTTGCGATATTGACAGTTTTAGGCTCCATGCAGGCGTTCGCCTTGATCCTCGGGCTTGTGGGCGGAGAATTTGCCGGGCACACCTCCGTGCCGGTGTTGAGGATCTTGTCATCGATGCGCGGTTCATCGCCCAGGTTTGGCTATGCTTGCGCCCAAGGCATCAGTTTTGGTATGATTTTGGTAATTATTTCATTTATTCAGTACCGTTTTTCTAATAAGGGTCAGTAATCCTATACCTTCTTATTATTAAAATGGTTTAAAAACCAGAGAATATGGGAGATAAAAAATAAGATATATTGAAAATGGGAAAGAAGGCGCGGGGTGAAATACGCACTATATTATAAAAGTAAGAAAGTTTTTATCAATACGTTAATACATATTTTTCTGATTAGCGTAGCGATTACTTGTTTATATCCGTTACTCTGGATGATTGTCTCTAGCCTTAAAACACAGGATATTATTTTTAAAGATATTTCTTTAATCCCGCAACAGTTGCATTTTGAGAATTATGCCAATGCCCTTAGGGAAGAAGGTTTTGGCCGTAGTTTCGTAAATAGTATATTTTATACCAGCGTTTCTGTTTTTAGCGTGGTAATAATTGCCTCATTGGCAGGGTTTGCTTTTTCGCGGCTGCGTTTCCTCGGAAGAACCGTCTTGTTCTATATGTTTATGGCAGCGATGATGATACCTATCCCGGCAAGTTTCGTGCCTTTATACTTCCTTCTGAATAAGTTGCATCTGAGGGATACTCCAGCCGGGTATATCTTATGTATGATCAGCGTCGGCCTGTCCGTAAGCATATTTTTATTTAAAACATTTTTTGACAAAATACCCAGGGAGTTGGAAGATGTTGCGCGTATTGACGGTTGTTCCAAAATGGGAATCTGGTGGCATGTAGCGCTCCCGCTAGCCAAGCCGGTTTTGGCGGTGGTGATAGTATTAAATGCATTGAATGTCTGGAATGAATATATCCTGGCTTTGATTATTTTTGATTCCCGCAAGTTTATGCCGCTGCAGGTGGCGTTACAGATATTTCAAGGAGAATTTGTGACCAACTATCCTTTATTGATGGCTGGCCTTACTATTGCCGCTTTACCTATAATAATAGTGTATTTATTGATGCAGAAGTATATTATTAAGGGAATAACCAGTGGCGCGGTATTCGGATGAAAAATGTTTAATATTGCTTATACTAGCCATATTTGTTATAATACACACTTTATTGCCATCGGTTTAATTAAAAAGGAGAATAATTAATGGAACAAGCAGCCAGCCAGCCAAAGCACCATATTACCGCTCCTCAAGACCGTATTTCTATTTTTCAAAAATTCATCTACAGCATAGGTGGATTTGTTAATACTGCCCAGGCCGCTTTCATCGGGCAGATGGTTATTGTTTTAAACCTGGGCTTAGGTGTTAATCCGGCTTTAGTCGGCCTGGTAGGAGCAATTCCGCGTATTATCGATGCCATATCAGATCCGATCACTGGGTACATTTCGGATAATATCCGCACCCGGTGGGGCCGCCGCAGGCCGGTTATATTTTTCGGGGCGATTACCGGAGGGCTTTGTTTTGCTTTGATGTTCCAGCTATTCCATGGACGTAGCGAAATGTATTATTTCTGGTATTTCTTAATATTTCAAGTCCTCTATTTTATTGGATTCACCTGTTTTTCCATCCCCTGGATCGCCTTAGGTTATGAAATGACACCAGACTATCATGAACGCACGCGCCTGCAGGGAGCCAGTAATATCGCCGGCCAACTGCCCTGGCTGATTGCTCCTTGGTGTTGGGCAATTATGCATAATCAGGGGTGGTTTACGGATGTTGTTGCAGGAGGGCGGTTTCTTGCGTTGGTCATCGGGAGCATTATTGTAGGATTCGGGATCCTGCCGGCAATTTTTAATAAAGAATATTTTAGTGATTTACCAAAACCAAACGTTAAAGGTGCCTTGAATGTGACCAAGGATTTTTTTAATGGGGCTGCGATTACGCTTAAATGCAAGCCGTTTGTTAAGCTGTGCGCCGCTACTTTATTGATTTTCGGCGGGTTCATGCTGGCGTCTGCTTTTACTATTTATGTTGTTTTCTTTTATGTTTTTAAAAATTCACCTCTTTTGGATAATGCTTATGCCTCCGGAGGATTATTGCTTGGCTGGTATGGAACGCTTAGCGCTATTTGTACGATGGGCGTTATTTACTTGACCACCTGGCTGTCTACTAAAATCGGAAAAAGAAACACTTTTTTTATCACCATTCCTCTTTCAATCATCGGTTACGCTTTGAAATGGATAGGATATAACCCTGAGCATCCTTATTTATTGCTTATCGCTGCGCCTTTTATTACCTTTGGTTTAGGATCACTCTTTACTTTGATGAGCTCTATGGTTGCTGATGTTTGCGACCTCGATGAACTTAAAACCGACACCCGCAGGGAAGGCATGTTTGGTGCGGTTTATTGGTGGATGGTAAAATTAGGGTTAGCGCTGGCATCGGTTATCTCCGGGTTTCTCATTAACTTCACCGGTTTTCATCAGGAATTAGGTTTGGGTCAGGCACCCGGAACATTGTTGTGGATGAGAATCTTTGATATTGGTATTCCGATCGTAACTTCTATCGTGGCCATTTTTGTAATTGCGACTTTTGAAATTTCGGAAAATAATGCGTATGATATTCGGTGTAAGATTGAGAGACGCAGAGAAGAAAGACGTAAAGAGCAAATACAGATAGAAGAAGATAAGCGAAGAGGCCAAAGAAGGGATTAGAGTTAGGGGTGATTGTTGGACAAAATGAGAATTATTAAAAGAATAATTTTATTAGCTATAGTATTACTGGCGTGCCAGGGTGTCAGATGGTCAATTGGTCAATTGCAAGCGGCACAGTCTGCGCCTGTTGTAGAGAAACTATCTTCCGCAGACCTGACCACTAAGGCCTGGATTGCCCACGGTAAGGGTGATATTGAGGCAACAAATAAATATGCTCAGGAGTGCATTGATTTATATAAAGTTCAAGCAGAAAAAGAACAGGCATCTTTAACTGCCCTTCCAAAAAATAAAAAAGAAATTGAAGCAGTGCAGACATTAAATGATGTGGCCACTTGTTATTTTATTCAGGCAGAAAGTTTACTGCGCCAGGGTAAAACCGATGCGGCCAAAAAAATACTTCAGTTAATTATTGATAAATATTCTTTTGCCCAAAGCTGGGATGCGCGGGGATGGTTTTGGTCGATAGAATTAGCCGCGCAACAGACCTTGAAAAAAATTGAATCCGGAACAATTGAAGTGGCGGTCAAGCCAAAAGTCAGCCAGTTGGTTACAAAATTAGTTTTGTTTGATCCTGGAACCGAAGACGTTGTTGATTACGAAAAATACGGTCAATTTCAGGGCATAGGGACAAAAGATTATAAGTATATCATTACTGACCAGGAAGGTTTAATCAAGGCAGTCGGTGAAGGGGTTTATCCGAATAATAACGCAGTAAGGCGTGACCCGATTTTTAAACAGGTAATTGTAGAGAAGCGCCTGGAAGGAGATGTCTGGGATTTTCTCTATTCTCCTGATTTACAGGCGGCATTTGTTAAATGGACTACATCCAGCGAGCCGCAGGGTTCAAGGCTTTACGGGACAGGTTTAGTTTTAGAAGAAGCCGGCCTGTTAAATCAGGCGATAAAATGTTATTATTCAATCGTCGTTAATTTTCCCGCTAGCTACGGTTGGACCTATTGGCATACGCCATGGTACGTGGGCCAGGCCGCAATTGCTAAAATAAATTTTCTGCTTAAACGTAATCCGCAGTTAGGGTATAAACTGGAAGGCGCAAAGATCGATATTATTAATGGGTTCGATAATAATGTTTCTAATGATGTTGCCGTAACTAATCCGGGTAAATTTGTAAAGGTTAACCTTACCCAGGAGGTGGCAAAAGTTAAACCGACAGCCGAATCCGTGGGAATTAAAAGAAAAGTTGGAAGCGGTAAAGCGCATTTAGTTCAATACAATAATAATGATTGGCAGTTGATTGTGGATGATAAACCGTACGTGATTAAAGGAATTACCTATGCGCCGACTAAGACCGGACAGTCTCCGGATGATGGGACTTTGCAGAATTGGATGGAGGAGGATTTAAATAAAAATTCTAAAATTGACGGTCCGTATGACGCCTTTGTAGACAGAAATAGAAATAATGTCCAGGATGTAGAGGAAGTACCTCTTGGCGATTTTAAATTAATGCAGGATATGGGAGTTAATACTATTCGCCTATACCATCACCCTTTAAAAATAAATAAAGAATTAATTCGCGATATGTATGAAACTTACGGCATCCGTGTAGTTATGGGTGACTTCTTGGGTAAATATGCGATTGGTTCCGGTGCCAGCTGGAACCCTGGTACCGATTACAATAACCAAGAGCAAAAAAAGAAAATGATTGAATCGGTAACGCAGATGGTTAAGGAGTTTAAGGATGAGCCATATATTTTATTCTGGGTTCTGGGCAATGAAAATGTTTATGGTTATGCCTGCAATGCCGATGCATATCCGGAGGCTTATTTTAAATTTGCAAATGAAGTTGCTAAAATAATTAAATCAATTGACCCTGAGCATCCGGTAGCAATATGCAGCGGAGACATTCTATTTTTAGATAAATTTGGAAAAGATGCTCCGGACATAGATATTTTTGGCACAAATGCTTATCGTGGTGAATATGGTTTTGGTTCACTTTGGGAACAAGTAAAAGAGCAGACTGGAAAACCTGTTTTTATTACAGAGTTTGGTTGTCCGTCTTATGCTGAAGGCAGAAGCGTTGATGAGGCCGAAGAATTTCAAGCGCAATACCATTTAGGATCCTGGGAAGATATGCATAACAATATGGTTTTTAATGGCGCAGCAGGAAACTGTTTAGGCGGGGTAGTTTTTGAATGGCTTGATGAATGGTGGAAGGCATATGAGCCGGCGATTCATGATACCAAAGGATTGTGGACCGGGCCGTTTCCTGATGGATATATGCATGAAGAATGGCTGGGAATTTCTGGTCAAGGGGATGGAAAGTTGAGCCCGTTTTTGAGGCAGCTACGTAAAACATATTATATGTACCAAAAGAAGTGGAAATCATGAGATTAAACCCTAAACCCGAAACTCTAAACAAACTCGAAATTTTAAATTCGAAACTAAAACATTAATTTTAGAGTTTCGGATTTAGGATTTGTTTAGGATTTATGGTTTAGTGTTTAGGATTTAATATTTAGGGTTAAATTTAATAAGCAGCAAAAATAGAAAGGGGAGGTGGGTATGAAGAAGTTATTAGTAGTATTAATGGCTTTAACTCTTTTAGTTCCGGTATTGGCCGTAGCTGAAGAGAGAGCCGTAGGCTCTGCCGCAGTTTCTACTGCAGGCTCTGCT
>JAPLLZ010000005.1 GCA_026387265.1 Candidatus Omnitrophota bacterium | reverse complement strand
AGTTTTACCGAGCTGGCTTTCTACGATAAAAGCCGGGCTGGAAGGTTCCCAAGCAGTATACCCCCTGGCTTCAAATGTCGCGCGGATTCCTCCTGAAGGAAAGCTTGAAGCATCAGGCTCACCCTGAATCAATTTATTCCCGGAAAACTTTTCAATAACTTCACCGGGGCCGACAATAGAAATAAAACTATCGTGTTTTTCAGCAGTCAGACCAGTCATCGGCTGGAACCAATGCGTATAATATGTGGCACCTTTGGCAATCGACCAATCTTTCATCGCATTGGCGATCTCATTTGCCTGGGCCAAAGAAATAGTCTTTCCTTCAGACATCCAGGTCTTAAATGCCTCAAAAGTACCCTTGGAGATATGCTTTTGCATAGTTTCCATGCTAAAAGTATTTTCCCCGAAATAAGTCGAAACCTTCTTAGGCAACTCTACTTTGTCTAATTTTACGCTTTTAATTTTAAATAAAACTTTCTGTCTTATGCTCATTTCTTTCCTCCTTACCCACAAGGGTACACCCGCGCAATACCAATTAGCGCGGGGTGCTAAGCGAATGTATCATTTTACCATAATCGAAACAAAATAAAAGAGGCATTCTTGGAATTTACCAGAACGCCTCTGTTCTCTAATTACAAGTAAATAACTTAGGCTACTGGTAACTGAATTTTCTCTATTTTTATTTCTATAAATTCATCCTGAGCACAGCGAAGGATCTCATCCAATAGCAACTGATCCGCGCTCTTCAGTGCGAATACGCACACATTCCTGTAAATCCACCACAAATATCTTTCCATCGCCGGTTTCTCCGGTTTTTGCTCCCTTAGTAATCGCCTTAATGGTCGGCTCAAGAAAATTATCATTTACGGCAATTTCCAGACGTATTTTACGCAAGAGATTACCGGTTTCCTTGGCCCCACGGTAGACTTCGGTTATCCCTTTTTGCCGACCATGACCCAATACTTCGCTAACCGTAATTAAATTAACTTCTTGTTTATAAAGCTCTTCTTTTACCTCTTCGAGTTTATACGGCTGAATAATCGCAATCACAAGTTTCATGTTACCCTCCTTTTGTAAACTCTAAACACTAAACTCTAAATCCTAAACAAACCTTAAATCCAAAACTCAAAATTTTAAAACTAATTTTTGAGTTTCGTGTTTACAGTTTTGGGCTTGTTTAGAATTTCGTGTTTCGGATTTAGGATTTAACATTATATTTTTTATTCAAGTACTGTATATGCCCGTTCATGATGCTGGGTTAAATCCAGGCCCATTGCCTCTGTTTTTTCGTCCACCCTCATTCCCACAAATCGATCTACCAGCTTGTAAATTATAAAAGTAACCACGCCAGTGTAGATAACAGTTACCAGTATGGCCACCAGCTGAATTAAAAACTGCTTAGGGTTGCCAAAAAACAATCCGTTGTTTCCAGCAGAATTAACCAACTTTGATGCAAACAATCCTGTAGCTAAAGCACCCCATATGCCTCCCACGCAATGTACTCCAAAAGCATCCAAAGAATCATCATAACCAAACAACGGCTTGATTACTGTTACAGCGATAAAACAGAATACGCTCACCAGCAAACCGATAATAATCGCCGGAATTACACCGACAAAGCCGGCGGCCGGAGTAATCGCAACTAGGCCGGCGACTGCCCCGGAACAAACACCAAAAATAGTCGGCTTGCCATTACGCATCCACTCAATCAAAGCCCAGCTTAACCCGGCGGCAGCCGCAGCAGTATTGGTAACTACAAAAGCATTGACCGCTAAACCATTTGCCGCCAAAGCACTACCAGCATTAAAACCAAACCACCCGAACCATAAAAGAGCCGTGCCTAAAACTACAAAAGGCATATTATGCGGCGTAAGTACATTTTTCTCTAAATTATTTCTTCTGCCTAACACGATTGCAGTAACTAAAGCCGCAATACCGGCATTAATATGCACAACCGTTCCTCCGGCAAAGTCCAAAGCGCCTAAATTCCTCAGCCACCCTCCCATCCCCCAAATCCAGTTACATAGCGGGTCATATACAAAGGTCGCCCAAAGCAAGGTAAAAATAAGAAACGCGGAAAATTTCATTCTTTCGGCGAATGCTCCGATAATCAAAGCTGGAGTAATTATGGCAAACATCCCCTGGAAGATCATGAACGCCTGATGCGGTATAGTCCCGGCGTAATCAGCATAAGGCTCCAGTCCTACGCCATTTAATCCCATCCACTGTAATCCACCCCAGAATCCTTTTGAAGGAGCAAAGGACAAGCTATAGCCAATTAGTACCCACTGTAAACTCAAAACACACATAATGATAAAACATTGCATCAATACACTCAAAACATTTTTCCGCCTGACCATCCCTCCGTAGAAAAAAGCCAGGCCCGGGGTCATTAACAAAACTAACGCTGACGAAATCAAAATCCATGCTGTATCACCCGAATTCATTTAGTCCCTCCTTTGCCCCCAAGGGCTAGTTAAAATACGTAATTTAAATATATTCCGCCGTAAAACCTATTTTTTTGATTACCATTGTTTTTATCACTAATATTGCCCCAGGGAATAGAATAATTAATATTTGGCTTACAGGTTAAACTTTTAAATAAGGGTATCGTAACCCCTGTCCCCAAAGCCGCATCCCCGCCTTTACCACGATAATACTGCTTGTTATTGAAACCCACGTGGCCGGCAAAATCCAGGCTCAATTTGCATTTACTCACGACAAACGGTATACTATGAGATAAATTCAGTACCGTATAGCTGCCTTCTCCTCCGCCATCCTCTTTTTTGCCGAAGTCGTAATAATAATAGATAGCTGGAGACAATAATATTTTAGTAAAAGTTATCCCACCATAGACTTCCCGGCTAAACCCCCTGGGAGCACCATCAGAAGGCGCAGCATCAGGAAAATCATAATAAGTAAACCCTGTAGAAAGGGCCACGCTGGGAAAACTATAGGTATAATCAAACAGATAATCTGTTTCGCTGGATCTTAAACTATCCTTATTTTGCAGGTCGTGATTTAGCCATATGCCTACTTTTATCCTTCCAAGCTTTGATTCCGGGCTACGCACATAAAAACCCGGTTGTACTACGGCATCCCCATCCAGCATTATCCCTCTCCACATATATAGAGAATTAAACGCCACATCCCCGGAAACCTCAATTCCTGAAGTTGACAAAATACCATCCAGCAATCCACCTTCGGCTGCCTGTGCCGCACCAAACATCAATGCACTCAAAAGTAAACTTAAGCATAGCCCTATTTTTAATCTTTTCATCGTTATTATCCTCCTATTAAAGGAAAAGGCGCCTTGCCCGCTCCTTAAAACGGTCCAGACGCCTGCGTCTTTAAGCTCCGCCACAAACCGTGGCGGATTCGCCAAAATTCTTGGCGAAAAAAAAGCGCTCTATTTCTAGAACGCCAATGTTTAACTTTTACACATCACTGTGTCTATTCTTACTAAACCTTACATTACTACAAGTAAAGAATACTAAAAACTGGTAACTAAATTCTATCCAGATGTTTCTGGGCCTTAACCCTGATTTTTTGCATCAACTTTACAACACTAACATGAGATACCCCGATACGCTTACCTATATCCCTGGTAGTTAACCCCTGGCTAAAATACTCAAGCAACCTTTTTTCTTTAGGATTAAAACCATTGTCCCGGATACTTTGAGCTAAAAATTTATTATGCAATTGCTCCCGGCAATCAGGACAAGCCCAATTTTGCCCTAAAATATCCTCCACGGTTGCTTCTTCATTTGTGCTTAAAGCCGCATCAATACTGACAATATTGGGACGCTCATTTACTTTACGGATATAGTTCTTCAAATGAAAATAACAACCCTGCAAAATATAACTATCTGTTTTATCGCCAAGCTTACCCTTTAAAAAATTATTCCAAAGATGAATAGTTGCCTCCTGATAAAGATCATCATGATTAAATGAGCGATGATGTCCATTTAATCTATAGGCAATTCTTTTAATAGTTGGTGACAACTTTTGATGCAACTCTTCAAAACTCATTTTTTAGCCCCTTAATAAAAAAGCGCCCTTCCCTATATTTCTTAGGTAAAGGACGCCTTGGTCCGAAAAGCTCCGTAACTATATCGTTAACGGATTCGCTTAAATTTCCCCGAAAAAAAAGCCTTCCGGCGACTCACCTGCCAGAAGACTTCACTGTCTTGCTACAACATTGTACGGTATAAATATACCACATTTAATACTTTTGTCAAGCAATAAAACCTAGAGAGATCGCTTCTAAAATAAACTACTTCTTACCTCTTATATCCTTAGCCAAAATGATCGCTTCGGCTACTTCACGCATGGATTTTCGTATATCCATACTCTGCTTTTGGATTAAGCGATACGCCTCTGAGGAAGAAATATTGGCATCTTGCGAAAGTATATCTTTAGCCCGCTCCACTAGTTTACGCGTAGTTAATGCTTCCTCGGCAGAACTGGCTCTTAAATCTAATTCTGCATTTTCAATAGCAATCGCTGCTTGATTAGCCAAAGCAGTAAGCAGATCTAATTCAGATTTTGCAAACTTATGCTGTTTGGAAGTATAGCAATTCAGTACACCGATAACTCTACCCTTAACCGCCATAGGCACACAAGCCAAAGAACATAGCCCTTCTTTTTTGGCGACATCCTGATTCAGGTAGCGCTCATCTTTTTTAACATCTAAAATACAGGCAACTTTATTTTCTTTAGCTACGGCTCCGGCAATACCTTTACCTAAAGGAATATTGGGTTTCTTATTATAGGCTTCAGATATAGACTGAGTGGCTTTAATTACTAATTCGTTTTTATTCGGATCAAGCAGCATCAAAGAAGAAATCTTAGAGTTCATCACCTCAGCGGTAACCTGAACCACCAGGCGCAACAACTCTTCCAAATACATTCCGGAGGTAATCAGATTGGCCACCTTAGAGATCGCTTCAATCTGTTTTACATATATCTGGAAATTATCTTTTTTCTGAGCAGACACTATTTTCTCTTTTCTAAAAACCTTTTCATCCTGACTAAAGCTTCTTTTAAGTTATCTAAGCTGGAGGCATAAGAAATCCTGATAAAACCTTCCCCATTTATTCCAAAAGCTGTACCCGGTACAACTGCTACCTTTTCTTCTTCTAATAATTTACGCGAAAAATCCATAGAAGATAAGCCTGTATTTTTTATACAAGGAAAAAGATAAAAAGCCCCCTGCGGCTTTTGGCATTTTAATCCCAAAAGATTCAACTCTACGCACATATATTCACGCCTACGGTTATATTCACGCCTCATCTGCTCAACATACCTTTTACCGCTCATCAAAGCCTCAGCCGCTGCCATTTGGCTGGTAATCGACACACACATAATTGTATATTGATGTATTTTAGTCATTCCGGCAATAATTTCTTTAGGGCCGCAAACAAAACCTACCCGCCAACCAGTCATAGCAAATGCTTTAGAAAATCCGTTAAAATAAACAGTGTTATTCTTAGCGCGAGGCAAAGTGGGAAAAGCAACATGCTGAAAATCATAAGTTAAATCACCATAAACTTCATCGCTAATACAAAGTACTTTGTGCTTTAACAAAACTTTATTAATTTCTTCTAACTCTTTACGCCGGTAGGAAACTCCAGTGGGATTAACCGGATAATTTAAAACAATTCCCTTTGTCTTTTTATCGATATATTTTTCTAACAATTTAGGAGTAATCTTAAAACCGTCTTTGGATGTATCGATATAAACTGGAATGCCGCCGGCCAACTCAGTAACCGGCCCGTATGAAACATAACTAGGCTGAGGAATTAATATTTTGTCGCCCGGGTTAATAATCGTACGCAAAACCAGGTCTATTCCTTCGCTAACCCCCACGGTAATTAATATTTCCTCATCCGGACAATATTCCAACCCATATTTATTCTTCAAATAACGCGCAATGCCCAAGCGTAATTTATAGAGCCCTTTATTCGAAGTATAGCTGGTAAATCCCTGTTCCAGGGAATAGATACCTGCCTCACGAATCTGCCAAGGTGTGACAAAATCCGGCTCTCCAACACCTAATGATATAACCTCCTTCATCCCCAGCACTAAATCAAAGAATGCCCGGATTCCGGAAGGCTGCATAACTTGAACTTTTTTAGCAATAATATTGTCCATTTTCTTTCAAATCCTAAACACGAAACTCTAAATCCTAAACAAACTCGAAACTCTAAATTCGAATTTAAAACTTTATTTCTCAACAACATTCCGGTTTCGAATTTCGGATTTATTTAGAGTTTAGGATTTCGAGTTTAGAGTTTAATAAGATATCGCTATCCTTTTATTTTCATCCGACTTATGTTTTAGAATAACGCCGTCTTCCTTATATTTCTTCAATAAAAAGTGAGTGGCAGTTCCGCGCACATTTTCCAGGCAGGAAAGCTTTTCTGCCACAAAGTTTGAAACAGTGTTCAGATTTCTACCTTCCACCACCACCAATAAATCATATGTCCCACTGATTAAATAACAGCTGGTTACTTCAGGAAATGAATAAATACGTTCAGCAATCTTCTCAAACCCCAAATCCTTTTGTGGCACAATATTTACCTCAATTAATGCCCGCACTTCCGATTCAGTATCCTTAATAAGGTCTTTATTAATTACTGCCTTATATTTTAATATTGCCCCTTCTTTTTCATATTTCTTAATTGCCTTTTTTACTTCATCTGGTTTTTTATGGAGCATCTTGGCAATATCTTCTACAGTTGCCCGACCATCTTTTTCTAAGATTTCTAATATTTCATCCATCTTTATCCTCCTTGTGCACAAGCACACACCCGCGCAATTTTCGCCACCTGGCGAACACCCGCGCAATTCCAATCTGCGCGGGGTGCCCATAAGCGCGGGGTGCCTCTACCTTAAATGTGACAAATTTCTGCGCCTTTTCTTTTATGCTCTGACCGCCTAAACATTTCTTTTACTTTTTTTACTTTACGACTTTGCGCGATCTGTGTTTTATGGTTACAAAATCTATCCAAGATATCATCTAATTCATTATATGTTATCCCCAGCTCCCCTTCATCGGTTTGCCCCTGCCAGAGTCCGGCAGTGGGGGCTTTAGTAATGATATTTTGCGGTATCCTTAACTCTTTTGCCAACTGGCGCACCTGGCGTTTGAATAAATCTGCAATCGGTAGAATATCTACCCCACCGTCACCATATTTAGTAAAATAGCCAACCATTAATTCGGACTTATTCCCTGTACCACAAACTAAATAATTCAGTTTATTGGCAAAATAATAAAGCGTGCTCATGCGCAGACGCGGCTTAAGATTTCCCCGCGCAAGACTGACTGCGCCGGGTAAAATTTTTAAGAAATTATTATATACTCCGGATAAATCTACAAGCTTTGATTTAAGCCCAAGCTTATGCGCAACTAATTTTGCATCTTTTAAATCCTGGGGGTTACTATTACAAGGCATAAACAGAACCAACACATTATTCTTCCCCACTGCCTCTTTCGCTAAAGCGGCAACCACTGCCGAATCAATGCCTCCGGAAAGCCCCAAAACAATACCTTTAGCTTTGGAATCTTTAAGTCGCTGATTAATCCAGGAAACAATTCTATTTTTCATTTTTGTATAGTTGGAGGTAACTCTCCACTCCATTACGAATAATTTAGCTTATAATAGCATAACTAGTAGGCGGGTCAAGGAGATTAAATCTGCACAGATTAAAAGGAAAGCTTTAGTTTCGTCCCTAATACGTTTGCATCAGTCCATTTTGCGCTCTTTGAACTTTGCAACATATAATAAATTTCACCCTTTAAATTCTTAGTAATTGTCATACCAAAACCAGCAGAGAACCTGTTTTTGTTTAACGTCTGGCTGTTGTCAAAAAGCACAAAGATTTCATCTGATATATAAGGTTGAATTTCAAATTTAGTGAACTTCCAAGGTGCTTTTACGGTGAATTTATTACGGTAGGGCCAAGTAGCTTTTTTGTAATCAAAATGGTTATATTCAAGGCAGCTGCGGTCATCAAATTTAAACCCCTTCAGGCCCCATAATAAAGTAACAGCAATATGCGGCTCATTTTACACTAAAAACTTATTTTGAGCCAATTTGGAAAGCACGTGGCGGTATCCACCTCCGACATTCAGGTATTTCTGCAGATTATAAAAGAATCCTACATCATAGTACCGATAATAAAATTCTTTAGCGTTACCGCCCCAACGGAATTCCTGTTCAAAAGCTATTTTTGCATCTTGATTTATCTTAAACTCTTCTGTTTCGGTATTCCAAACCTGAAAATCTCCGTAATCGTAAGCGTAAAGCTTAATTACCAAAAAATAACTTAGAATAATAATAGCTACACTATATCTTAGCATTCTTAAACGCCTTACTAACATTATCTTACTTATTTAGATTTAATCGCTAAAACTTTGATAAAATCAGCGCAATCTTCTATTTTATCAGTTACTCCCTCTAAATATTCAGCCAATTGATAAGTAAGTAACAGGTTAACCGGTTCAAGTTTGGCGTGAATAATCGATTCGATCATTGCTTTTTTCTGATCATCAGCTGCATGCTCTAAGTGATCAATCTCTGCACTTAAAGATATCGCATTTTTTAACTCATTCTTTGTCAATGCAATAATAGCTTCCTGCAACTTAGAAATAGAACTCACAATTAAATCCGTACCTAAAGAAATATTCTTTAATACATTCTCCGGAAGCTTCGATTCAATAAATCCCAAAAGCCTGGCTGCTCCATTAGTCCAGTCCGCTATTTTGTCTAAGGTTTTTACAAAATGCATTAAATCCTCTCGATCCGGAGGAAGAAGCATGCCTTCGGATAGCTCATTAATCATTTTTGAACGTAAAATATCCGCCTGCTGTTCGCTCTGGCTAACACTCTCAATTGCTTTAGACTTAGCCGTCAGATCTCCATTAATAAAAGATTTAACCGCATCCGCAAAAAAAGCAACCGTCTTGTAGGTCTCTTCAACGTGTTTCTTGGAATCCAATAAAATTGACTGCTCTTCTGCCATGCCTAACCAACCTAAGATATTTCTTGTCTCTCTCATTTTTCCCCCTTGCCCACACAGGCATTCCCGCGTAATCGCCGCAGAAGGCGGCGTACCCGCCCCCACCCTATTAGGCGGGGTATATCGCTAAACGCGGGGTATTGGTTAAATTTTTACAAATAATTTAATTACCGATAAAGTTATATAACTAATAATTCCGGAAATAAAAGGCGTGGCCAGCCAACAAAGAACCATGTCTTTCATAATCCGAAAATTTAAAACCCGGATCCCGCGCACCATACCTACTCCAACAATTGCCCCCACAATCGAATGGCTGGTGGAAACCGGAATACCAAATAAAGTATAAATTTGCACATTTACCGAGCTGGCTAATTGCGCTGAAAGCGCCATAATCGGCAAAAGACGGGTAATCTCTGAACCAATGGTTTCAATAACCTTATACCCCCAGGTCATAATTCCCAAAACTATGGCTAAGCCTCCGAAGATAACGCTCATTTTAGGAGTCAATACTCCGGTCCCGGAAATAACTCCCACAGCGTTAGCCACATCATTTGCCCCCCAGGTAAAAGCAACATAACAACCGCTCAATATAATCGATAAAGTAATCACCGGTTTTAAATATTTACGCGGAATAATTCTGTATAATGAATTTTGCAATAACTTAAAGAATATATAACCTAATATGGCTGCGCCTAGCGGAGTAAAAATCCAACAGAGAAAAATATCCCGCAGCATTAGCCATTTTACGGAAGCATGCACCGCCAGGCCCGCTCCGGCCACCGCCCCCACAATCGAATGGCTGGTGGAAATCGGCATCTTCCAATAAGTAGCTAAAATCACCCAGGCACAAGCCGCAAAAGAAGCAACTACGGCTATATATAAGGATATATTTTTATCCAACTGGTCTAGCGGAACAATCCCCTTACCAATGGTTTTAGCAACATAAGATCCCTGTAGATAAGCGCCCAGAAAACCAAAAACGGCAATCAAGATGATTGCCTGGCGTAAAGTTAGGACCTTAGAACCAACAGCGGTACCTAAAGAATTGGCAGCATCATTTGCGCCGATTGACCAGCCAACTGCTGCTGCCATTAACAAAACTAAAGCTACTAAAATAATAAATTCCATTATTTCCCCTTGCAAACATTCACACAAATTCCGCAAACAAACTGCTCAACCTGACGCTGCGCTTGGAAACTTTTAAGTTTTTCAAAACATTTAATGTGATCAAAATCTGCGGGAGAGTATTTAATTGCTTTTGAAGGACACATACTAACACAAAGCATACATTTATTGCAAGTCTTTTTTGAGGGTTGATCGATTTTTAACGGCATATTCGTCAATATTGAAACCAGACGGAATTGGCTGCCTAGCTTTTCATTAACCAAAAGATTATTTCTGCCAATCCAGCCTAAGCCTGCTAAAAAACCTAATTTTCTATGTGAAAGATGCCCGATATTCTTTTCCCAATCAATAATTTGGGTAGCCGGAATAGCCAAAGCTAAATAACCTTTCTTTTGAATTATATTACATAATCTTAAGGCGATATGGTCTAGGAAAGAATTTACAATTTTGTAGTGATGAAAATATAATTTAGTAGGTACAATATCTATTTCCGAAAGCACCGCCGCGGAAAGCATAACTCCTAAACAAATAGCCTTATCCAGATTCTGCGAAACCTTGGGAGAAATCTTAAATTCATCTCTTACCTGGCTTATATCAGCCACTCCAAAAATATCTATGCCTTCACCAAG
The DNA here is from genome assembly GCA_026387265.1 of Candidatus Omnitrophota bacterium. Classification (GTDB taxonomy): domain Bacteria; phylum Omnitrophota; class Gorgyraeia; order Gygaellales; family Profunditerraquicolaceae; genus UBA6249. The sequence goes on along the minus strand of JAPLLZ010000005.1, from coordinate 2,610 downwards.
GCAAAATTTCTTTAAACTTAGGTAATTTTTATTTTTATCCATGAGCTTTTCTTAAATAAACCATCAATAGAATTCAGCGAAATACTACGCGGCTAAATTATATCTATGCCTTAAAAGGCCTAGCTCTAAGCCGCGAAGTATAAACCATTAAAAGCGAAATAGCTACCGGAGTTACCCCTGAAATACGCGATGCCTGACCTAAATTAAGCGGCTTAAACTTACTCAGCTTCTCTCTTATTTCCCGAGATATCCCGGGCAAGCTGTTATAATTAAAATCTGATGGCAGCCTGATTTTTTCCAAATGCTTAAACTTCTCTACATCTCTAGACTGCCTTTGGATAAAACCAGCATATTTTACCTCGATTCCCACCTGCTGCCAAGCAGATTCAGAAATACCCGGCTTTAATTTATGCAACATATTTAAATCTTTAATGCTTATTTGCGGACGCTTTAATAATTCCTCCAAAGTTACTACTGTTTTAAGCGGGGCACAATTAATCTGGGCCAATTTTTCATTCACTAGTTTTGTAGGCTTAAGGCGTGTTTTCTTTAAAAAAATCCGCCCCTCTTTGATGCCTTTTATTTTCTGCTCTGTCTTATGGTAATCATGTTTACTGACTAACCCCAGGTCAAAACCCATTTTAGCCAAACGTAAATCTGCGTTATCCTCACGGATAATCAAACGGTATTCCACCCGGGAAGTAAACATGCGATAGGGTTCCAATGTGCCTTTAGTCGTTAAATCATCGATTAACACGCCGATATAACTTGAGGCGCGGTCCAAAATAAAAGGCTCTTTGTTCTTTAGGCGTAAAGCCGCGTTTATTCCGGCAACCAACCCTTGGGCCGCCGCTTCTTCATAACCGGTAGTACCGTTAATCTGGCCGGCCAGATACAGATTTTTAATTAACTTGGTCTCCAATGTGGGATAAAGCTGGGTAGGCTCAACCACCACATGTTCAATACCATAACCAAAACGCAACACTTTAGCTTTTTCCAATCCCGGGATAGAATGCAACAGCTTAAGCTGCACATCTTCCGGCAAACTGGTGGATGTACCGTTAGGATAGATATCATTTACTTTTAAACCTTCCGGCTCCAGAAAAACCTGATGCCGTTCTTTATCGGCGAATTTAACAATCTTATCTTCAATGGACGGGCAATACCTGACTCCGGTGGCTTTGATTTTACCGGAATAAAGCGGAGAACGATCTAAGTTATCGCGGATAATTTGATGCGTTTGTTTATTAGTATAAGTTATATAACAGGGAACTTGTTTTATTTTTACGCTTTTTGTGGAAAATGAAAACGGCTTAGGATTCAAGTCACCGTCTTGCCTTATAAGGTTAAGATAACTAATAGTATTTTTATCCAGGCGCGGACAGGTGCCGGTCTTAAAACGCAAAAGGTTAAACCCCAGTTCTTTTAAATTATCTGCCAGGGCCAAACAAGCGCGTTCATTAAGCCTGCCGCCGCTAAAATGTTTTAAACCTACGTGGATCAAGCCGTTTAAAAACGTTCCCGGACAGATAATTACACATTCGGCGGACAGAACGCCCTTATCCGTAATCACACCCGAAACTTTCCCATCCTGAACAACCAGCTTAAGCGCTTCGGCCTCTTTGATAACCAGATTCTTCTGGCGCTTAAGCAGTTTTTGCATATAACGGCTGTATTGACGCATATCAATTTGCGCCCGCGATGACTGCACTGCCGCCCCCCGCGAGGAATTAAGAATACGGAATTGTATCGCACAGGCATCCGCGGCCACCCCCATCGCTCCGCCTAAAGCATCTAAATCTTTTACCAGCTGCCCCTTACCCACCCCGCCAATAGCCGGATTACAACTCATCCTGCCTATTGAATCAGTATCTAAAATAAGTACTGCTGTCTTTAAGCCCAGCCGCGTACAAGCCAGGCTGGCTTCGATGCCGGCATGGCCGGCACCGATAACGATCACCTCAAAATTGTCCATGGAAATATTATTGGTAAACATGTCCGGCACCAATAACAATAACTTTAAAATTATCCATATGGAATAATAAAATAATTAGGGACAGCAACTATTTTTTAAAAACAGTCACTGCCCCTAATTGATGATTGGTGAAACCAGATTAGCACTTAGAATAACCGCAACCATGACACTTAACGCAGCCTTCCTCATGGCGCAAAGCGCCTCCGCAGTCCGGGCACATCCCTACAATATTAACCTGCTCATCCAGATCGGTGGACTGCAACTGATCATCATGCGAATGTTTCATGGGGATAGTTACGGCTTCCGGCATTGCCATTGCCGGCTGCACATTTACCAGGCGGCGCTCTACCACGCGGGCAATCGCATCAGCGCAAGAGAAAATCCTCTGCCCCTTTTCCCAGGAAGGAGAAGGACAGCGGATATTGCGTAACTGTTCGATAATAGATTTTACTTCAATATTGGCACGGAAAGCCAAAGAAACTAAACGGCCGGTTGCCTCCAACTGGCTGGCCGCACACCCACCGGCTTTACCCATCTGCGTAAACAATTCAAAAGGTTTACCGTCTTCATCAATATTTATTGTCACATAAAGATTACCGCAACCAGTCGAAACTTTAGTCGTGGTTCCAATAATT
>JAPLLZ010000003.1 GCA_026387265.1 Candidatus Omnitrophota bacterium | reverse complement strand
ACGCTTTAGTTCATTCGGCCTAATCATCAATATGCCCTCTCTGTCTTCCATAACGCCTCCTTGTAACGTTATGGATATATTATCAGATTAGGACATTCTCATTTTGGTCAATTAGGACATTACCATATTGGGGTTACACAATTTATAATTTTAAGAGTGGTTAATTACGCGGAATTCGGCGGTAAATAATTAGCTTGGTGCGTTTTTTCATTATAGAAATTCCTTGTGGCAGGTCGACAATTGAGTCAATTGGCCGATTAAGAAGCATATCTTCTATTTCAATAATATGCTGAAGGTTGATCCGGCGCATATTGCCTTTCAGCTGCGCTATAGCCAGACGCAAAACCATACGTTGCATTGCGGGATGCAGGCGTAAGAATTCATTTAAAGGAATATTTTTTCGTTTTCCCTTAAGTATGCCTTGTGCCTGACTAAACAAATAATCATAATCATATCCGGCGCTCTGCGCCAAGCTGCTTAGAACTTCTTTGATTTTCCTGTTATATTTTTTCTCTAAAAGCGGAATAAGATTATTTCTAATTTTATTTCGTAAGTAAATGTCTTTGAGATTCGTAGAATCAATCCGCGGTTTAATTTTATTGCGTTTTAGATAACACTCTATCTCTTTACGGCGAATCCCGATCAAGGGGCGGATCACGCTAAAGCCAAAAATAGTGCGTTTAGGCAAAATCCCCCTCAACCCATACAAGCCGGCCCCCCGTAAAATACGCATTAATACGGTCTCTGCCTGGTCGTCAAGGTTATGTCCAAGCGCAATTTTGTCGGCTTTAATTTTTTTTGCTAATTTAACGAAAAAATTATAGCGTGCATTTCTGGCGGCTTCCTCCAGGGATCCTTTTTTATGCAGTTTTTTCAGATTAATCTTAGAAATCGCACATGGAAGGCCAAGGTTTTTAGATAATCTTTCGATAAACTTTGCATCCCGGTAGGAGTCGCTTCTTAAAGAATGGTCCAGATGCGCAATGTGCAGGCTAAAATTCAGCTCTTTCTTTAAGCTGTCCAATACGTATAGTAGAGCTAGAGAATCCGGTCCGCCGGAAACCCCGATAACAATTTTATCTTTGGGAGCGACTAAGGAATGTTTTTTTATAGCTTGTCTTACATTATCTTTAAACAACTCATCTCTCCTAAACTATTAAGGGACATCCTAAAAAAGGATATCCCCTCATAATGTGGTGGTGGCGGCGACTATGTCCCGCTTCGCGGGGCCATTCGCTCGAGCAATTTTACTGACTATGTATATCGAAAGTAAAATTGGTGGCGGCGACTGGATTTAAACCAGTGACAAATCGGGTATGAGCCGACTACTCTATCAGGCTGAGTTACGCCGCCGAATTATAAACAGGATTAGCGGCCGGTAATACCGTATTTTGTTCCTTGATCAAACACCGGACGGCCTTGATTTATAACCCAGTATATAGCCCAAATAATTCCTAAGACCACGGCGATCTTTATTGCCCACAAAATAATCTCTTTAATTAATACCTGCCAATTATTCATGGCTCCCTTTCGAAATCAATAATTATCCGTCAGAGATTTTAATGATGCTGGCGAGAATACACGTTTTACCCTATTACGGCTGGATCCTTCCGTGCCTTAATAAATAACCCTTATTGCCTTGTCCGCTATTGGTATCTTGACGCTTAATTTTCGATCCGCATCCGCGGTTGACGCGTTTATCTTCCCTGT
>JAPLLZ010000073.1 GCA_026387265.1 Candidatus Omnitrophota bacterium | reverse complement strand
TTACCATTGATGTAGAAGATTGGTTTCAGGCAGAAAATCTTAAAACTGTTATCCATAGAGATAACTGGAATACGATTGAGCTTAGAGTAGAACAAAATACCCATAGAATCCTTGATTTTTTAGATAAACACAGAACAAAAGCTACTTTTTTTGTTCTTTGCTGGATTGAGGAAAAATTGCCTTTTCTTATTCGTGAAATACACAAGCGAGGGCATGAAATTTCCAGTCATGGCTATGCACATAAGTTAATTTATAATCAATCATTCGAAGAATTCCGTGCTGACTTGCGTCATTCCAAAGATTTACTGGAAAACATTGTTAACGAAGCAATCATCGGATATAGGGCTCCTGTATTTTCCATAACCGACTGGGCACTAGACATCTTGCAAGAAGAGGGTTTTAAGTATGATTCCAGTTTTTTCCCCGTTTTTTACCAAGGTAAGTACGGTAAAATAAAAACCAATTTTAAGGTGCACAATCGAGCTTGGCAAATACGAAGCGGCTTATATGAGTTTTCATTACCTACTCTAGATTTTTTTTATCTTAGATTTCCCTGGAGTGGAGGATATTTGCGTGGTATTCCATACTTAATCTTTCGCCAGGGGATTAAACGAATAGTTAGACATGATCCGACTTATGTTTTTTATTTTCATCCTTGGGAGATAGATTATCTTCAGCCGAGGCAGAAGAATATTAGATTAAGCTGCCGCCTGAAGCATTATATTGGATTAAAAAATTTCGAATCTAAAATCAACAGATTACTTATTGATTTTCCGTTTACTCGTATTAAAGACGGGCTATTATAAAATATAATGGTTTGATTTTTTATGCTGAATTTTTTATTAGACATATTTAAGTAAGTTTAGATTTAATAAGAAATTAGCGCTCAAGTTCGGTTATTTAAAACAATCCTTATTTTAGATTGGTGTTTTAAAATATACATGCTTAAAATGAAGCGGGTATTCGATATTATAGTTTCGGTAATTGGTATATTTTTGTCATTTACTTTATGGATATTTATTACTGCGATTATTAAATTAGAGTATGATAATCCAATTTTTTATTTTCAGGAAAGAGTTGGCAAGAATAACAAAATTTTTAAAGTGATAAAATTCCGTACTATGATAAAAGATGCGGAAAAACATGCAGGCGCAGTATGGGCTAAGGAAGACGACCCCAGGGTCACAAGAATTGGCAGGGTCCTTAGGGCGACTGCCATGGATGAATTACCGCAATTACTCAATATTCTTAAGGGTGATATGAGCTTTGTCGGTCCGCGGCCGGAAAGGCCGGAGTTGGTAATCAAATTTATTAAAGAATTTCCGGAATTTAATCACAGGCATGTAGTTGTTCCGGGGTTAACCGGAGTTGCTCAAGTTTTAGGTTCAGCTTATTTGGATTACCGTGATAAATTTAAGTATGATATGTGGTATATAAAAAATCATAAATTTAGTTTAGATTTATACCTTATGATTTTATCTTTTTTAGTGACTTTTATGGGAGAGTGGGAATTTAGCCAAAATAAAATCAGTATTATTTCCGGAGCTTTTAGGCGAAAAGTAAATAACGAAATTCTTATTTTATACGCCAGGGATAAATAAACCCGTAGAAAAAATATGAAAATAGCCTTAGTTAAAGTATCAAGTTATCAAAAGTGGTACAAAATACCGTCTTTTGCCCTAGGCTATCTATCTGCGGTATTAGAAAAAAATGGTATAGAAGTTAAGATTTTCGACGGTAGGTACTTTGATATTAAGGATAAGCAGTTGATAGATGATCTTTGCGGTTTTTCCCCTGAAATTATAGGGTTTTCTGCTATGACGCACGAAATCAAGCGTACGGCAAAGATAGCTGAAAAAGTAAAAGAGAGGGTTAATGTCAAAGTAGTTTTCGGAGGATGCCATCTTAGTGCCCTTCCGGAAGAGACTATGGAAGAATTTCTCGTTATTGATTATGGGGTGCTTGGGGAGGGAGAGTATACTCTCCTAGATATAGTTACGCATGCCCGTGGGCAGATGCGGATTGAAGAGATAGACGGAGTAATTTTTCGTAAAGACGGGAAAATGATACGGAATAAACCCAGGGAACTGATATCTGATTTGGACCTTTTGCCCTTTGCGGCATTTGACCAGTATTATAGAAAAGGGATAGAAGGCCTTAATGACAAGTCAATCTATCCTATTTTGAGTAGCCGCGGCTGCCCTTTCTCCTGCTCGTTTTGTATGAGAATCTTAGGCAGGAAAGTGCGGTACCGTTCAGCAGAAAATATCATAACTGAGATTGAACTCGCTATTGATAAATATGGGATACAACTAATAGATTTTCATGACGAAATTTTTCTATTTAACAATGAAAGGACAAACGGCCTTTTGACTAAGTTTATTGAGAGCGGGCTTTCAAAAAAGATAAAATGGAGCGGCCTTACCAGGGTCGATTTAATCGATCAGAAGATCATTGAATTGGCTAAAGAAGCAGGCTGTTACAGAATAGAATTAGGCGTTGAAAGCGGTAACGATGGAATACTTAAAAGAATAAATAAGAATACCACGGTATCACAGATTGAAAGAGCAGTAGATATTATAAAGAAATCTAAAATTAAAATCAGCAGCTATTATATTCTCGGGCATCCCGGTGAAACTGAGGCTACGATGAAAGAAACAATTAATCTGGCGGTGAAGTTGAATACTGATTATATCGCCGTAGGTATAATGGTTCCCTATCCGGGTACGGAGATTTATCAATGGGCGAAAGAGGGTAAATTTGGCTATAGGCTGCGTAGCGCCGATTGGGATACTTACGATAAATACGGCGGATCTGCCCTAGAGTTTGAAGGGCTCTCATTTAAGAAAATCCTTAATTTTCAGCGTAAAGCATATCTTGATTTTTATTTAAAAAACCTGCGTTTTATTGATTTAATAAAATTCATATTTTCCAGGTGGGCGGGTATTCTTAACCTCTTATTTAAGAAATATGCTGATTAAGCCCTGTTTTGATGAAGCAGCTATGCTGGTAGTTAATAGTTAGGAATATTCTTAAACATAAGCAGTATAAATAATTATGGTATTTTTCTTGACAAGGTAAATTTTCTGTGTCACACTTTAACCGGAGGAGAGGAAAAATGAAAAAAGCGATTATTTTAATCTTGGTGATTGTGGCTATTTTTGCGCTGTATTTCTATAAAAGGGCGTATAGCCGGGCTACGTTAGCTATCCCCGAGACTGACACAGGCGAGGTTTCGGCATATAATGTGCCTAAAGTAGTGCAAGGCTCACCTGCGCCTAAAGGCACAGAGAACCTTAACCTTACTGGACCTGTTTATGATATTAATCAGCCTCCTGAGCAAAAGTAACCCCTCCTAACAATAAGAGAAGCATCCCTTAAGTTCAGTGGTATTTTTCTAACGGTTCTTTGGGATTGCTTCGTTAGCCGCCTTTGGCGGCTTCCCCGCAATGACGAAAGAATCAGCCCTTCCCAATAAATATCTTGACAGCAATCCTTACTTACGTTAAGTTAATGTTGTGAACGTCATCGTTTCATTTCTTAAAAATTATTACAAAATTTTTAGCGTCATCATCTTTGTGGTGGCGTTTTTTGTGTTTTATAACACTTATCTGGTTGACCGCTCTGTGGTCAATTTGAAGTTTGCCTTAAAACAGCTTGCTCTGGCAAAAACCCCCGATGACCTGCAGAAAATAAAGCCCTTCCTTAGAGTCGTGATCTTAAAGGAAATTTCCAAAAAAACTCTTTCCGGGACTGCTTTGGCATCCTTGGAGTCCGCGCTTAATATTATCGATAATCTAAAAACCATGGCTCAGGTTGAAGATATAAAATTCTCCCTGAAGTCTTTGCTTGATTCAGAGGAGAAATCCCGCGGTGCCTTCTTGTCGGCGGTAGATAATTTAAGCAGCCGTATTATTGCTCCGACTAAAGAGGCTTCGAGGGGCGGCTTAGAAGCCAATGCTGGTAATTTGTTGGTGCGGATCAATTCTACCCAGGATAAAACGCTTAAACAGGGTTATTACTACGACTTAGGAAATATTTACACTCAGCTTGAAGATATCGATAGGGCAGAAAAGGCGTTCCTTGAAGCCATCAATATCGACCCATCTACTGACATAGCTTTAAAGGCAAAGTTTAATCTTGCCTGGGCCTATAAGTCTGTCAAAAAATACGAAAAGGCCTTGGTTTATTTTAAGCAGATCATTCAGGAGGCTAGCGCCAAGGATATCCCGTTGATCAGCCAGTTTCAGGTTGCCGATACCTTATTTAAGAAAGGAGAATTCAAAGCTGCCGCAGAAGTTTATGCCCAGCTTTCCAGCGAATCTCCTAAATTTAGCATCGCCGATTTAGCTTTGTATGAAGCAGGTTATATCTCATATTACTACCTTAATGACCGCGAGGCCGCGTTTGGCTACCTTTCTAAATTGGAAGAAAAATTCCCCAGCGCCAAGATCGTGGAGCATGAACTGACTCAGCTGCGCCCGGTAATGGCGCAGGAGTTTACTAGGCAGGGATACATGCTGCTTCGGGAGAAAAAATACAGCGAAGCCTTGGAAATTTTTAAAACCGCCTCTAATATTTCTTCTTCTAATTGCCGTATTCTTTGCGGTATGGGCTTATCTTATTATTGGCTGAACTTAAAAGCTATGGCTGTTGAGAGCGCAAAGAAAAGTATTAATGCCTCGCCCTGTGACGATGAGGCAGTTGCCATAAATGCGCTTTTCGTTTTGATTAATTCCGGGCTTCATGATGATGCGATTAAAATCGGCGAGGATTTGGCTAGAAAGAACGTAATAAAACGAGCGGAGTTTCATTATAATCTGGGATACGCCTATATTTATAAAGCCAAGATTCAGGATGCACAGTCTAGTTTTGGCAGGACAGTAAAAATTAACCCTGATTTTCTCTATGCTTATAATAACATGGGGTGTGCTTATTGGGCGGTTAAAAATTATAGCGAAGCAATTAATAAATTCAAATTAGCCATAGCTTTGGATCCGAAATATCTTGATGCCCATTTTAATTTGGGGATATCCTATTATTATACTAACCGTTTTGATGAAGCTTACGCAGAATTTAAGCTGGTAGCAGACGCTGATCCTAATTATAAAGATATACAATCTTACCTTAAGCGCGCTACGCAGGCCTTGAATTACCAGCCGTAAATCTTTTAAACCCAATGCCTAAAAAAATCGTGATTATTGGTGCCGGGCCGATAGGAAGTTATACTGCCCAGCTTTTAAAGCTTGGCGGATACAAGCCATTAATCATCGAGGAGCATGCGCAAGTCGGCAGGCCGCTACATTGTACCGGCCTTGTGGGCAGTAGAGTATTCGCTGATCAGAAAGTATTTGGGTTCTCTTCTTCCGCGATAGTTAATACTATTAATGGCGCCGTTATTCATTATGATCATCATTCTTTTGCGATCGAGCGTAAGAAAGTGGCTTACGTGCTTGACCGCGAAAGATTTGATAAAAACCTCAGTAAAGGATTAGATATTCTTTATTCTAACCGCTTCTTAGGTCTAGAAAAAACTAGAGCCGGATATATTATTGAGACAGACATGCGCGATCTTTTTGCGGATATCGTTATCGGCGCTGATGGGGCAGCGTCGGTAATGAGGAAAATCCTTAATCTTAATTCAAACCATATTTATCAATATAAGGGCATGCAGTTGCGCATTAAGGCTAAGCCCTGCCATAAAGATATGGTAGAAGTATATATGAAAAAACCTTTCTTTTTCTGGGTAGTTCCTGAAGGAGACGGAGTGGTCCGCGTAGGGACTATTTCCGATAGCCCATATCAGGACCTGCAGAGCTTTTTGAAAGATACAAAAATCAAAGGCAAGATCCTGGAAAGATTCGGGGGGCTGGTTTCTTTAGGGATTTGCCCGCATACCGTAAGGGATAATCTTGCTTTGGTGGGGGATGCAGCTTGTCAACTTAAGCCGCTGACTTACGGAGGAATATATTTTGGCCTGAAATCCGCCGCTATCCTTGCCTCAAGCATTAAAGAAAATCGTCTTAAGGATTATGATGCGCTTTGGAAGAAAGAACTGGCTAATGAAATCAAAGTTGGTTTACGTGCGCGTGCCATTTACGGCCGGCTTACCAGTAAAGATTTAAAGCAGATTTTTCTCCTCTTAAAAAGCCATAAGGATTTTATTGAACAGGCGGGTGATTTTGAGCAGCATGGCCGGTTGATTTTAGGCCTGATCAGTAAGCCGGCTTTTTATGCCCAGGTCGGCGGGTTGTTGCGCCTTTTTTTCAAGAATTTAATCTAACGGTTTTTCTTTTGTCCATTACGAAAACACTGCTTTCGATTGCTTTAGCTTTCTTTTTTACTTCCGCGGCAATATTCGTTACTTCCCCATAGCTGGAGATAGGCCTATCTTCGTTGCTTACCCCGGCAAGCGAAATCGTCATAATCGGGAATTTTTTGATCGAACCATCTCTGGCATGAGAGATAATGTGGCCCTGAGCGAGGTCTTCCTGGCTATAAAGGCTACGCACGCGCTTGTCGAATTCGGCGGTGATGTAGTCGGCAATGCCTTGAGCTTTATCAGGGGTAGCTAAAAGGATAAAATCATCTCCGCCTTCATGCCCGATAAAGTCATCGGGATTGCCTTTATTTTTAGCTGATTCTTTAAACACTTCCGCCGTCAACTTAATTGCTTCGTCGCCCTTGGCAATGCCGTATTTGTCGTTAAAAGCTTTAAAATTATCCAGGTCGCAATAAATGACCACAAATTTTTGTTGTTTTTTTATCCTTTTTTCAACTTCTTCCTGGATGACAATATTTCCCGGAAGCTTTGTCAGGGGGTTGGCATTTTCTGCGCGTTCTTTCATGATCACCAGCTGTTCGGTCATGTAATTAAAAGTCTTTCCCAGTTCTTCAAGCTCATCATTGGTATTCATCCTTGTCCTTATCGACAGGTCTCCTGCGGCAATAGATTTAGTTACCGTATCCAATACCTTAATCGGCCCGATTACGGTCTTTGAAAGAAAATAACCTAAAATTATGTTTGCCAGAATGACCAGGAACGCAACTAAAATGACTGGCCGGTATACATCGGCAAGTGCATCTTGGATATTAGCCAGCGGGAAGGAAAGCCTGGCAACGCAGCTAATCGGTCCGTCGGGGGTAATCCTTAGTGCGATATAGGAAACCAGGGCTAGTTTGGCCCTGTCAATATCGGGTAGTAGCCAGTTTTCTTTAGGCGATGACTCTAATTGGGCCAATTTATTAAGGTCGCGATAGGAGGCAGCCTGGTTTAATTCCGAATCTCTTGTTGAGGCGATAATTTTGCCGTCCGGGGTAAAAATAAAAGCGTTTTTAATAAGGTCGGCCTTCTGATAATCGTTGAGTTCTTCTTGAAGATAGGCTAGTGTTGACTGCGGGCCGGGATTCTGTTTTAAATATGCCTCCAGGTCATCCTTAACTACGCCGCTGGAGAGGTTAGATCTGTAGAGATTATCGTTGTTGATATTTTCGATTTGGTTATTGAGCTGGATGAAAGCAAAAACGCTGATGAAAACGATCGAAGAGATGATCATTAGCGTAGTGATCCGGTTCTGGAGGGTCATCCGCATTTCTGCCATATTGAATTTAGTTTATTATAAATCTATTACGCTGTCAATACTTAAGCTAGGGGAAGACCAGGGGACGTTTAAAAACGAGGAAACGCTTCAAAACCAGGGGATGCAAAACTAGGGGACGTTTCGGTGGTTTTTACGTTTTTTTAGGATATCGTAAAAACCACCGAAACGTCCCCTAGTTTTGAAAGGCTCCCAGGTTTTGAAAACCCCGAAACGTCCCCTGGTTTTTCCAGTCCTTGAATGGCGGGAGTTATTGTGGTATGATATAAAAGATTTTTAAAAAGAGGATTGAGGATGAGGAAGTTTGCTTTTTTAATTTTTTTGATCGGGCTTACTTTTATCCAGATCGCTTGTGTTGTCCAGTCAAAACAATTGATTCCTGTAGTTCGTCAGGTAGAAGAGTCGGACATGGTTGATTTCGGAACGATTAAAGAGGGGACAGTTTTAGCGCATAGTTTTGTCCTGAAAAACAATTTTTCTAAGACTCTAACCGTTAGGGATGTAAGTACTTCTTGCGGCTGTACTGTTTCACGGGTAAAAAATAAAATTATCCCCCCCGGCGCAAGCACTACAGTAGAGGCAAGTTTTAATTCCCGCGGGGAGTCCGGCCCGGTTGAACAGCATATTTATGTGTATACGGATAGCCTTGACAGCCCGGTGATTAGGTTTATAATTAAGGCTAATGTAATCAAATGAAGCCCAAACTTACGGAGCGAAGTGAACGTAAGTTTGAGGCTGAATTTGTCCCCACACCCAGCAATGAATTATTTGTATGTTTTAAAAGATAAAATAACAAATGACTTGTATTACGGTTATACTAATAATTTAGAGCGCCGTATTACCGAGCATAATAAAGAACGAGGGTGTGAATTGGTCTATTATGAAGCTTATAAAGCAGAGCTTGATGCCCGCAATAGAGAAAGAAGGATCAAGAATTATGCTCAGGCATTGACCGCTCTTAAAGCACGTTTGAAAGAATCGTTAAGGTAATGCTGGGTGTGGGGTTTAATTCGCGCAAATAACTTACTCACACTGTTGTGTTCGTAAGTTATGCGCTCATTAAAGGAGGTAGAT
>JAPLLZ010000027.1:33339-35254 GCA_026387265.1 Candidatus Omnitrophota bacterium | reverse complement strand
GCCGCCGGCAATCGTTACGCCATAAGTATCCCGCATGGTTTTGACTAATTTCTCTCCGTCAATACCCGCCGGCACCTTGGCTGCCGTCACACCGTCGCTAGCGGCAGTAGGAGCAAATAATTCCAAACCCAAAGCTTTAAGCGCAGCGCGCGTTGCATCCGCCATAATTTTATGGCGTTTAAATATATTTTCCAAACCATCCTGCTGCATAATCTTCAAAGCTTCATTTAAAGCAATGATTAAAGTAATCGAAGAAGTAAACGGCGTATCATTCTTATCCAGGGCTTTTTTAGCTTTCCTTAAATCCAGATAATAGCGGCTGCTTTTTGAAGACTCTACCAATTTCCAGGCCTTAGCGCTTAGACAAATAAAGCCTAAACCCGGAGGAAGCATAAAACCTTTTTGGGATCCGGAAACTACTACATCTACCCCCCAGGCATCAGTTTTTAAGTCAACCGCTCCCAACCCGCTGATGGCATCTACCACTAAAACCGCAGGGGTTTCTTTTACCACTGCGGCAATTGCCTGAATATCATTGTCCACACCGGTAGAAGTTTCGCATAAAGTCGAAAAAACCGCCTTGATCTGAGGATTAGTTTTTAATCTTTTGCCAATTTCGGCAGGGCTAACGGCCTTACCCCACTCCACATCAAGAACTTCAACATTAATCCCGTAGGCCTTGGCAATTTCTGTCCATCTCTCGCCGAATTTACCACCCTGGATAACTAAAGCAGTATCGCCGCCAGAAAGCAAATTAATTACCGCTGCTTCCATCGCTCCGGTACCCGAAGAAGAAATAATAAAAACATCATTAGCCGTCTGGAAAGCCCATTTCAACCCTATGCTGGCTTCTTTTAAAATCTCCTGAAACTGCGGAGTGCGATGGTGAATAATCGGCCTGGCCATTGCCAAACTAATTTGCGGTGGTAAAGGGGTCGGACCGGGTGTTAACAAGTATTCCTTTTTCATTGCGAAGTCTCCTTAAATATGTTGATTGTTTTAACTTTTCCGCCACCAGGCGGACACTAGCTTTTTTCCTACTTCTTTTGTTCCTTTAAAATTACCTCATCTACCAAACCGTAATCTTTTGCTTCCTGAGCAGACATAAAATAATCCCGGTCTGTATCCTTCTGGATCTTTTCTAAAGACTGTCCGGTATGTTGGGCTAAAATCTCATTAAGCCGATCACGCAATTTCAGAATTTCTTTGGCTTGAATAGAAATATCAGCAGCTGCACCCTGCGCCCCACCCCAGGGCTGATGAATCATTACCCTGGAATTAGGAAGCACAAAACGTTTTCCTTTAGTTCCGGCGGATAATAAAACCGCACCCATACTGGCAGCTTGACCTACACAATAGGTCGCCACATCACATTTGATAAACTGCATCGTATCATAAATCGCTAGCCCTGCAGTTACCGAACCTCCGGGAGAATTAATATAAACATTGATATCTTTATCTTTATCCTCCATCTGTAAAAAAAGCAGTTGGGCAATCACTAAGTTCGCAACATAGTCATCAATAGGAGTACCGATAAATAAAATCCGGTCCTTAAGCAGCCGCGAATAGATATCATAAGCACGCTCAAAACCACGGGTAGTCTGCTCGATGACCATTGGTACCAAGACTTGATTTTTTATATCCATCTTTAATCCTCCTTTTTCAAAACACTAAACTCGAAATCCTAAGCAAACCTAAAACTTGAAATCCGAAACAAATCCTAAATTCACAACCTAATTCATAGAACCTACGCTTGAAGTTTCGAGTTTATGGTTTCGAATTTGTTTAGAATTTCGTGTTTCGGATTTAGGATTTAATTTCATTTCTAAGCTACCTCCCAATCCGCTTCTCTCAACAGAAACTCCATTACCTTACGCGGCATATGGTCATCAATAGCAATATTTTCTTTTTTGGC
>JAPLLZ010000027.1:0-33286 GCA_026387265.1 Candidatus Omnitrophota bacterium | reverse complement strand
TTTTGGCTTCCGGCTGGATGCTTTCTAAAAGAACTTTATCCTGCTCATCAATCTTATCCCGAGGAATACCCTTCATCGCCAGATCAATTTTAGTCTGCCTGAGCATATCCTGAGTTTGCCGCTCTACTAATCCTTGCGGCAACTTAAATTCTAAACCTTTGGTTAGGTTTTCAATTAATTCAGTCTCCACTCCCTGACGTTGCTGATTTTCTTTAGTAATAAAAATCTGCCTTTCCACTGCCTTTTCTAACTCCGCCAAATTTGGATAACCTAAAGAACGACTGAATTTATCGTCGAGATTATCGGCTTTGCGCGACTCTTTAACTGAATCAATATGCCTTTTTACTTCATCACTGTCTACCGTCACTGCTTTATATTTTATAGGTAGACCTTTATAATTCTTGACGGCAATCTCCGGAGTAACTTCTACTACCGCCTTAAAAGAAAGATTGCTGCGGTCAAGCTTAACATCAGTTATCTGCGGCAACTCAATCACATCCAATTTCTCCGCCGCAATTGCCTGATTATAAACATCCGGAACCAGCTCTTTTAAAACCTGCTCATGCACCCGGGAAGCATAATGTTTCTCTAAAACATCCCGCGGGGCTTTCCCCGGACGAAACCCCGGAACCTTAGCTTCTTTGGATACTTGAGCAAAAATTTCTTCAAATTTATTTTTAATCTGCTCGCCATTTACTGCTACGCTAATCTCGCACTTTGTACTATCTAACTTCTTAACTTCCGTTTTCATTTGATCCCTTTCTTAATGAGCAGACAACTTATGGAGCACAAAGTGCGACATAAGTTGTAGTGGTTTCTATTAAACGAATCCACGTCTGCGAATTAATTCCGTCGAATACACCGAAATTTTAGAAAATTTCGGTGTAGCTCCTGAGACGGAATATACCTTTTACATCCTAAACTTCTCACCCAAATAAACCTGACGCGCTTGCGGGTGATTAATCAAATCATGCGCCGTACCCGAAATAAGAATCGATCCCTCTGAAATTAAATACGCCCGGTCAGTAATAGACAGGGTTTCACGTACATTATGATCAGTCAATAAAATTCCCAAGCCTTTGGCTTTTAATTCTTTAATAATTTCCTGAGCTTCATTAACCACGATCGGATCAATTCCGCTGAAAGGTTCATCCAAGAGTATAAAAGAAGGATTAGTAACCAAAGCCCGGGTAATCTCCAAGCGCCTTCTTTCTCCGCCGCTTAAAGTATAGGCTTTATTTTTGGCTAAATGCGCGATATTTAATTCTTCTAATAAAGCAGCCAACCTGCGTTTTCTCTCTGCCCTGCCCAAAGAAAGAGTTTCCAGGATTGCATTAATATTATCTTCAACGGTCAGCTTACGGAATATTGAAGGCTCCTGGGCTAAGTAACCTATGCCAAAACGCGCCCGTTCATGAATCGCCATATTGGTAATATCATGATTATCAAAAACAATCGTCCCCTTATTCGGAGGCACAATACCAACAATCATATAAAAAGTAGTGGTTTTGCCCGCACCATTAGGCCCCAGGAGGCCAACAATCTCTCCGCGCTTAACCGTGATATCCACGCCCTTAACTACCTGGCGGCCATCATAAGATTTAGCTAAGCCTTTGGTTTCAAGAAGCCGCATCGATATTCTCCGTTTGGTAAATTATTATTTGTGGCCTGCCGGTTAAAGTTATTTTTTTATCTACAGAAGTATAAATTGCTTCCTGGCTATAAGAAATATTCTCACCGCGTAATATCCGCACATTGCCTAAAGCAACAATCTTATTCACGGAACTAGACATTGTCGCTAGCCCTTTAGCCGATGAATTATCCTGCTGTTTCGGAGTAAAATAAACCTGCATTTTATCGCTATAGATGGTTAAATCCGGCTTTTCTACTTTAACATTTTTATTAAATATGGCAATATTTTTTTCATAATCTACCTCTAGAGGCCCATCGCAAGTAATCACAATTTTCTCTTTCTTATTTATCTGTTTATCCTGAGCTTGAATATCTAATCTTACATCCTTATTCACCACGATCTGCTGCAGGGCAGTCTGCCCTTGAGCGCCTTGGCCGCAAAGATTCATGTCCTGGCGGGCAAGATTAACTTTGTCCAAAGTCTTCACAATCTGCTGCTTGCGGTCCCAATCCAAGGTATCCGTAGTGAGCTTAGATCCGCTGGTCGTAGTAATTACCACATTATCCTGTAAATGCACTACGCCGCTTTTTTTATCGAAATCCCCGTTGTCTGCGGTTAAATTAATCGTATCATTCGGCGCATAATTATTGCCTACTACTTGCTTTAATTTAACTACTTCATTAAATATATCTGCGGATTTACCAGCGATATCCCAAGATTTCTTCCCTTTATCCCCAAATCCGGAAAGAGAAAAATCCCCGATCTGCTGCTCAGACTCCTTGGAATCCTTGGCTACAGAATTAGATTTTATTTCTTTAACTTCAACTGCTGATAATTGTGTGCAGGTAAGAAATAAAAATGCAAAAAATAAACCTATTTTTTTATGCTTCATAAAACTTTAGCACATCATTCCATTTGCCTTGCGATTTGAGAATTAATTCCGCCACTTCCCTGACTGCTCCCCGGCCGCCCATACAAGTAGTAACATAAACTGCTGCCTCTTTTATTTCATTGGCAGCGTTAGCGGTAGCTACCGGCAAACCAATTTTATGCATCAATGCTAAATCAACTAAATCGTCTCCTACAAAACAAATCTCGTCTGCAAGCACATGGTATTTCTTAATAATCTTATCCAAAACTACAGTCTTGGGAAAAATATCAGCAAAAACTTCCGCAACGTGCATATCTTTTGAACGCGGCCTAATCGTTTTAGAACTCTTAGCAGTAATAATAATTGTATTAATTCCGAATTTATGTAAGACATAAACCCCTAATCCGTCATGCACATCAAAAAATTTAGAATCCCGGCCGCAAGAATCATAAATTATCCTGCCGTCAGTTAAAACGCCGTCTACATCCAAAAGCAGCAATTTAACTTTCTGAAAGCGCGCTTTTAATTTTTCATCAATTAACTCTAGGGGCATATTTTAAATTAATCCTGCTTTAAGTAGATCCTGCACATCCAATAACCCAATCGGATGCATAAATTTATCCACCACCGGAACTTCATCGATCTTTTTATCCTGCAATATGCGCATGGCTTCCGCCGCCAACATATCTTTACTGACCACCGTAGGATTTTTAGTCATTACCTCATGAATTGGCCGGGCCGGTAAATTTTTATCACTAGCTAAATGCCGGCGTAAGTCTCCATCGGTAAAAATTCCCTTTAATTTACCACGCTTATCCACAACAATGGCAGAACCACTGCGGGCACGGGTAATTGATAATAAAACTTCTGCTACCAATTTATCTTCCCCCACAATCGCATTGGCCGCACCCTGGCGCATAATATCCTGAACACTCAAAAGCAAGCGTCTGCCTAAAGCTCCTCCGGGATGGAAAAAAGCAAAATCTTTCTCCTTAAAACCTTTACGTTCCAACAGGCATACCGCAAGCGCATCAGCCATCGCTAAAGTAGCAGTAGTCGAAGCGGTCGGCGCCAAACCTAACGGGCAAGCCTCTTTTTTTACGCTCACATCCAAAACTACATCGCTGTATTTAGCCAACACAGATTTAGAATTTCCGGTAAGCGAAATAATCGGCGCGCCGATTTTTTTAAGTATCGGTAAAAGCTGTTTCATTTCTTCGGTTGAACCACTATTAGATAAAATAATTATAATATCATCACCGGTAACTTTACCTAAATCACCGTGAATTGCCTCTGCGGTATGAAGAAACAAACTAGGTGTACCCGTGGAAGCTAAGGTCGCAGAAAACTTTTGTGCGATAATTCCGGTTTTCCCCATTCCACTGACTACTACCCTGCCCTTGCATTTTAAAATTAACTCAACAGCTTTAATAAATCCTTTGCCCAAGCGTGTCTTTAATAGACGGATGGCTTGTGCTTCAATTTCTAAAACCTCTTTAGCCCGCTTGATTACATTTATATTCATTATAATACCTGCCTAATTTTTTTTACTTGCCTTAAAAGTTCTTCTAAGCCCTTAAAATTAATCATATTCGGCCCATCGCAAGGAGCATTCTTCGGATCGGAATGCACCTCCAAAAACAAACCATCACAACCAAAAGCAACTGCTGCCCGGGATAACCCGGCGACAAACTCTGTCTGGCCGCCTGAACAACCACCTTGGCCTCCAGGAAGCTGCACGCTATGCGTAGCATCATAAATCACCGGATAACCAAAATTCCGCATGATTGCTAAACTACGTAAATCCGTAACTAAATTATTATACCCAAAACTTACTCCCCGCTCAGTAATTAAAATCTTTTTGCTTCCTACGCTTTCTACCTTCTTAATTATTGGCAAAATGTCCCAAGGGGCAAGAAACTGGCCTTTTTTAATATTTACCACTTTACCCGTCCTGGCGGCAGCTAAAACAATATCCGTCTGACGGCACAAAAATGCCGGTATCTGAATAATATCCAATACTTGCGCAGCCAGCGGAATATCTTTTACACAATGTACGTCACTTAAAATAGGAACCTTGAGCTTATCTTTTACTTTTTTTAAAATCGACAGCCCCTTTTTTATTCCCGGGCCGCGATAGGAACTTACCGAAAGACGGTTAGCTTTATCAAAGCTGGATTTAAAAATAAACGGTATGTTTAAAGCCGTAGTAATATCTTTAATCTTTTTAGCAGCATCCAGGCATGAACTTTCTGATTCAATAGCGCAAGGCCCGGCAATAAGCACCAACGGAAACTTATCCCCGAATTTTATGTTTCCCACATTAACCTGATGCATTATTTCTCCTCTTTTTTCAATCTCTCCAGAACTTTCTCTAAATCTTTAGGAGTATCCACCCCGACTGTATCAAATTGTGTCTGAATCACTTTAATTCTGAAACCTTCGGCTAAAACACGCAACTGCTCTAATTTTTCCGTTTTTTCAAGGTTAGAAACCGGAAGATTTTTATAAGTAAAAAGAAAATCCTTAGTATACCCATAAAGACCGATATGTTTATAATAAGTCACTTGATCAATCTCGGCGTTAGGCGCTAGATACGGAATAGGCGCGCGCGAAAAATATAAAGCAAAATTATTTTTATCCACGACGACTTTTACCACATTTGGATCCAGTAATTCTAAAACATCATCAATCTTTTTCATCAGCGTGGCCATATTCAGCATTTTATCTTCCAACAATGTCCGGGCAACGCTATCAATCATCATCGGATGAATCAACGGCTCATCCGCCTGAATATTAATAATGACTTTTACATCTAAAGGATTAACGACCTCGCTAATCCGGTCAGTGCCACAGGTATGTTCCTTAGAAGTCATTACCGCTTTAGCCCCGAATCCGGTAGCCGCTTTAAGGATAATTTCATTATCACAAGCAATAATTAAATCATCTAGCATCCGGGATTGCTTAGCCCGCTCCCAAACATGCTGCAACATGGGTTTGCCCATAATATCCGCTAAAACTTTACCCTGAAACCTGGTCGATGAATACCTGGCCGGGATCACCCCAATAACATCCATCTATTTTATCCTCTCTAAAAGTTCTTTTGTACTAGTAACTGCCGTGCCTAATTTGCCCACCACGATGCCCGCGGCAAAATTCGCGATGTGCGCGGCTTCCAGCTTAGTGGCGCCGGCGCAAAGCGCTAGCGTAAAAGCACTAATTACCGTATCCCCGGCACCAGAAACATCAAATACTTCCTGAGCCACCGTCGGAATATGCTTATTTTTTCCTTTTTCAAAAAGCCACATTCCGCTTTCACCAAGCGTAATCAAAAAACTCTCTAATTGCAAATACTCTAAAATTGCCTCGCCCGCATTAATAATATCTTTATCTGTAAACAAAATCTCTTTATCAATCTTGAATAAACCTCCCCGATCCTTCATCCTCAGATACCTAATAGCATTCTGGGCTTCTTTACGATTTGGGGTAATACAAGTAGCCTGCTTATAACAATCAAAATTATTCTCTTTAGGGTCGATCGTCACTATCTTTTTGGAATATCTGGCGTTCTTAATAATAGCCTTGGTCAATTCGCTATCCAACAGCCCCTTACCATAATCTTCAATAATCACTGCGTCAAATTTTTTGATATGATCACCAAAAAATTTAAAAAGTTTATCTTTTATATTTTTGGAAATATTATGCACATCCTCCCAATCCACCCTAACCACCTGCTGATGACCAGCAATAATCCTGGTCTTAAGGGTAGTCGTGCGCCCAGTCTCAAACAATACCCCACTCATATCAATATTTAATTTTTTTGCCCCACGCTGAAATGTCTCAGTAGCAGGATCTTGACTATCACCTAACACTCCACAAAGAGTTACCTTTGCGCCAAAAGCGCTGATATTATTAGCAACATTAGCCGCTCCTCCCGGAGCGTATGTCCTTTTCTTTGCCCAAACTACCGGCACCGGGGCTTCAGGTGAAATTCTTTCAACGTCCCCCCAAATATGCTGATCAAGAATTAAATCACCTACAACCAAAATCTTTGCTTTATTGAATTTACGGACTATTTCTTTTAAATTCTTCATCCCGCACCTTCGTATTATTAACTAATTTACCCCTACACCTTCTAATATCTAAATATAACGAAGGTGCGGGATCATATATTCTCAATTACACTTTGAGCTAAAAGCGGCAACATAATCTCATGATGCCCGATAACATAATAACCTTTACCGCCGGAAGCAGTCGGACGGCTGACAACATTCTGTGCTGCGCGATACTGATAAATCATATCAAAATTTGCAGAAGTGAAATCTTTAACTTTATTCCCCAGGTTACGCGTAAGATTCAAAGCCTTCAAAAACACCTCCGGCAATAATACTGCTGAACCGAAATTTAGAACCACCCCTCCCTGATTCAAAGAACGGATATTTTCCACTAAAATATGAAAATCGCGCAATGAACCAACTCCAGTTGCAGCAGGATCAAATGAGGGGTGCTGATGTATAATATCCGTACCAATCCCCACAAAAACACAAACCGGCACCTTATGTTTATAAGCATTATAAAGCAAGCTTAAATTTTTATGCGCCAGCCGCGCAGTAGCAATTTTATTTGCAACAGCATAACCTAAACCAAAACCTGTTTTAACTCCTTCTTTAACTGCAGAATTTAGAAAATCTGCAGTCTCCTTACCCATTCCGAATCTGCCGTTTTTAAGATTCGCCGCAACATCTTCGGAGGTCTTCCCCTGATATGCAATTTCAAAATCATGAATAATCCCGGCGCCATTTAAACAAATACAGGTAATGATCTTTTTCTCAAGTAATTCGATTAATACCGGATTAAGCCCGCATTTAATTACATGCGCTCCGGCCATCAAAATAACCCCTTTATTTTTCTTGCGCGCCGAAACAATATCACCAGCAACCGCACGCAGATCCTTAGCTTTTAAAATATTGGGTAAAGCATCCAAAAAAGCCGTAAAACTCCTGCCTTTTACGGGTTTACCCGCAAAATCACCCTTATTCACCTTACTTAAGCGTTTTTTGATGGAATACGTTTTTACCTTCTTTAGGTTAATCATAGAGAATAATTGTACCATAATTTATAGTAAAGGCAAGCACCTTATAGCTTTTATCCAGCGCAGTCCCTATGAGCTCAAATCAGATGAGAAACAACTGAATTTTAGAGCAAGATCTCCTCTGCCGCTTTCAGCACATCTTCAACCGTAGTAGCCTTAAGGCAAGCAAAATCTTTCTTACAATTATGCGCCAGGCAAACCGTACAACCTACAGTTTTATACAAAACCCTGCTTTTTTCCCCTAATGGCCCCCAGCGCCGCGGGCTAAGCCCGGCCTGGCTACGGCCAAAAATCGTAATCACCGCAGCACCTACTGCTGTAGCAACATGCATAGGGCCAGAATCAGTTGAAATAAATAACTGGCATCTTTTCAGTAAACTAGCTAGTTGGCTGATGGAAGTCTTTCCGGATAGATCTAGCGCCGGCAAACGCATATTATTAATCACTTCCTGAGATTTCTTAATATCTGCGGGACCGGAAACAATTACTACTTTAAAACCATGCTTTTGAGCAAGGGAATCTGCCACTTGGGCATATCTTTCTGCAGGCCAAATCCTGGAAGGACAACTGGCCGTCGGATGGATTATTAACAATTTATCATTATTCTTAATCTGCATCCGGCCGAATAAATCCTCAACCCACTTTTCAGATTCCTGTTTTATCGGAATGTATAAATTTTTATCCACAGGCTCAATCCCCAAAAATCTTACTAAATCTAGCGCATACTCTGATTCATGTTTTTCTCCATACTGTTTAGTATGTTTGATCCTATCCGTAAGTAAAAATCCAAATTTACGGTCATACCCTAGACGCTTAGGTATCCCGGCTAGAAAAATCATTAAATGCATGCGATTAGTCGGATGTAGAACTATCGCTAAATCAAATTTCTTGTTTCCAAGCATCCTGGAAAATTTAAAATCCGATAACCAACCTTGTGCATTCTTTGCATCTTTATCAAACGCAATTACTTCATCCAAATCCGGATTACCCTCTAGCACCTCCCGGGTATACGAAGAAACCATCATTGAAATATAAGCTTGTGGATATTTTTGCCTTAAAGCTTTAATTACCGGCGTAGATAAAAGCACATCTCCCAGTCGGTCAGTACGCACAATAAGAATCCTACGGTAACCTTGTTCAATAGCTTCCTTCTTACCAGCCAATATCGCCTTCACTTGGCTAAGCACATCGGGCGGCTTTATACAAACCAAGCATTTCAAATTACCAAACCGACATTGGGCTTTTGCACATGGACGACAGAATACATCTTTTTTCACTACCATGCTTCTTTCTGACCAGGGCCCGTATTTCTTTTCATCGGTAGGACCAAATATAGCAACCACCGGAACATTTAAATAACTTGCCAAGTGCATTACCGCACTATCATTAGTAATTAAAAGTTGTGATTGTTTAAGTAAAGCCGCTAATTGACCAAGATTAGTTTTAGCGCAAAGATTAATAATTTTCTCTCCATTAGCTTGCTCAAGATAATCACACACAGGCTGATCAAACTGATCTCCCACCAAAATAATCTGATTGCCCTCTTTAATCAACTGGCTGCACAGCTGGCTAAAGTTTTGTTTATCCCAACATTTAACCTGACTGCGCGCCCCGGGAGCAATGACCATCAACTTAGTACTCTTAGCTAAATTCCGTTCAGTTAAAATACGATTAATATAATCAGAATCTTGCTGAGTAATAATCAATGACTGATATTTTCTATTTCCCTTGGAATAATCAAACATACCGGCCCGGAAAAGATGCCTTTGCTGCATATGTTTAATCTTGGCAGGAATCCAAAGTAACTGGCCGAAAAATAGGCTTCTTTGTTTAGCCGGTAAAAAAGCACCAAAGAAACTATTGCGCAGGTCTACAACCAGATCAAAATTCATTCTGCTTAAAGAAAAAAATAATTTTATTTTATCCGTTAATTTCGCATGTTTATTAAAAGTGATCACCTGGCTCACTGCTGGATTATTAATAAAAATTTCCCCGGGGCGCGCAGGAACTAAGCAGGTAATCGCAGCGTCTGGATATTTTTGACGTAAACCATCCAAAACTGGCAAGGTCAAAATACAATCACCAATATTACTTAAAGTAACAAAAAGTATTTTCACCCAGCTTTTCCTTTCATATATTTAAACCCAAACCATCAGAAAATGATGTATTCATCTTTTAAAACATGCTCTCTTCTATCGGTTAATCACATTTGAAAACAGAATTTTTAATAGAAACTACTTGTTTTAAAACATCATCCGGAGTAACTGCCTTCATACAGCGATTATCCGGACAGCGTAGTTGATAACAAGGTATTGGGCAGCCGACATCTTTTTGCAGGATAACCACATTATTAGGCGGATATGCCCCGGTAACACTTTGTGCCGTAGGCCCAAAAATTGCAATTATTTTTTTAGCTCCCACGGCATTAGCAATATGTAAAGGCCCGGTGTCAGCAGTAATAAATAGATCCGCTTTTTTAGCTAACGCCCCCAATTGTTTAATATTAAAAACACCACAGGCAATTAATGGCAGCTGCCTCATCGCATCTTTAATCTGAGTAGCCAGCAATAAATCTGAAATACTGCCGGTAATAATTACTTTGGCCCCAATTTCACCGATTAATCTATCCGCTAAAAGCGCCCAATAATCCGGCGGCCAACGTTTAGGAAACCAATTCCCACCAGGATTAAGCGCTACTACAAAATCTTCCTGGGTAATCGAATTTTTTTTGAAAAAACTATCCACCTGCTGCTCATCCTCCGGGCTGACAAAAAAATCTAAATAGCGGTCTTCAATACGCAGGCCCGCTTTTTCAATCACATCCAGGTAGTAATCAATACGATGCACGGAATCTCTTTTGGGAGGGATAATTTTTTTAGTTAATAGAAATGCACGCTTTTTAGTATAGTGGCCGATCCTCTGCTTAATCCCGGCCAGTCGACAGATAAGTGCCCGGCTAAATGAGCGATGCAATAAAAATACAGTGTCAAATTTCTTTTTTTTAAGCAAATTAACAAAATTCAGTTTATCCAACATACCCCTATGCCGGTCATGCTCATCAAAAATAATTACCTCATCTAAATATGGATTGCCTTTTAATATAGGATAGCAGCGGCTGGGAATTACACAGGCAATATAGTTATCCGGATAGTTTCTACGGATGTTTCTGATGGTAGCGCTGGAAAATAGAACATCACCTAGCCAGTTAACATTAAAAATAAGCGTACGCTTGGTTTTTAGTTTTTCACTCATTTTATGCTCCTGTCTGGATATTATTTAAAGACTCCTGATAAATAATTTCAGTCTTATCCACCATTTCCACTTGAGAAAAATTAGCACAAATAAATTTACGGGCCTGAGCACCTAAATTACGGCGTAACTGCAAATCGCCCAATAACACAATAATGGCTTGCGACAAAGCCGCAACATTTGCCGGCTCAACTAACAAACCATTCTGTTTATCCTGAATCAAGGTTTTAATTCCTCCTACGGCTGAACCCACTACCGCCAGCCCCTGCGCCATTGCCTCCATTAAAGCTAATCCTAACCCCTCCTGTAATGAAGGCATCACAAAAATATCCATCGCCGCCAACAACTCTTGCGTATTTTTAGCTTCCGGAATAAATATAATATTTTGTTCCAGGCCTAAATCCCGTGATTTTTTAAACAAAACATCCCTAGTCTTTCCCTGGCCGACAATCAACAACTTAGTGTTTGGAAATTTCTTCATGACTTGCGGTAACGCTTGAATAAGATAAATATGGCCCTTAACATCGGATAAACGGGCAATAATGCCTACGATAAAATCATTCTGCATGCCTAACTGCGCACGCAGATTATCGCGTCGAGAATAATCACCAAATTTTTTTGTGTCTATACCGTTATGAATAACGCTGATTTTATTTTCATTGAGCTTAAAATCCGCGATTAAGTGCTCTTTTACCTGCTGGCTGATCACAATTACTTTCCTCCCCCAGCAACCAAAAATCCTCCGGAATAATTTTGGTTTAAAAAAACCATGGCAGGTAAAAATATGCGGCTTAACTAAAACACGGCCCAGCCAATCACCTAAAACCTGAGTAGTGCGGCTATGCGAATGGATTAAGTCAATATTGTATTTACGGATAATCTTTTTTAGCTTCCAAAAGCTAAAAAATATCTTCGGACTAACTTCATTTTTTGTTTTTAAAGATACTTTTAAAATTTTAATTCCGGATTGAATAAATTTTTCTTCTAGCTCTCCGCCGCTGGAGGCCAGATAAACCTCATGCCCCTTATTCTTAAGCCCACTGGCCAAAGTAAATAAATAGCTGGTTATACCGCCTACATTAAGATGGTTAGCAATAAAAAGTATATTCATCGCACTTTTTTCTTTAATTAACACGTTAAATTAGTTGTAAGCTTTAAGCTTACAACTTAAGACTTACGGCTTAAATCTATTCACTCCCGACACCTTCTGTTTATTTCAACAACTTCATTACCGCCTCAAACACTTCCGCCGGGCTAATCTGCATCATGCAGCGCTTAGTACGGCATTTAGTTTTATAGCAAGGGCTGCAGGGCAATTTTTTATCCATCACCACATAATTCTTTCCAGGCGGAAGATGCCGGCGGGCATCAGTAGGGCCAAACAAGGCAATAAACGGAGTACCGACGCAAGAAGCAATATGTAAAGGCGAAGAATCAGCGGAGATAAAAACCTGGCATTTCTTAATTAACACCGCCAATTCATTAATATTCGTTTTTCCACAAGCATTGATAATTTTCGTATTCTTTAAGGAATTAATCAGCATGCTCGCCATCGCCTGATCACTAGCCGTGCCGGTAATAATCACACGGATATCCTTCAATCCCAACTCTTCACATAAGCAGACTAGATATTCCAACGGCCAAAGTTTAGTGCCCCATCTTTGAGAAGCGCTAATATTAATACCTACCACCTTCTGCGCCTGACTTAACCATTGGGCGTTGAGCAATTCATCTATTGCTTTTTGATCTTCATTGGATGGCCAAAGCTCCAAGGCATTATTTAATAAATCAATCCCCAGCATTTTTAAAACTCTGAACTGATGAGTAACCGGATCAATCGCTGGCTTCTGGTCAGAAATAGTATGATTGAGCAGGAAAGAAAATTTCTTATTATTATAGCCATAACGGTTAATGCAGCCGCTCAAGTAAGCTAAAATATGGCTGGCACGGCTATTCTGTAAATCAATAACCAAATCAAAATTCTTTTTTCTTAAAATACGCCCGATATTCCATAAGCCAGCCAGGCCTTTATCTTTATTTTTTAAATCACAAACCAGCAATTCATCGATATATGGACACCGCAGAAGTATATCTTTGGATTCTTCCCCGACTAAAAAGCTTATTTTATAATTGTTTTGAGGAAACTTTTCCCGGATCGCCCGCAGCGCCGCCGTAGAAAGAATCACATCCCCCAAAGAACTAAATTTAATTACCAGAATTTTAAAATTATTTAAAACTTCCCGGTATACATCTAAGGTATTTTTTACCATCAATTCCACATTGTATTTTTCTTTAACCTTGGCATAAGCATTTTCCGCCAGATCCCTGGCAAATTGCGCATCTTTATAGATACGCATGATTGCCTCGGCCATACACTTAGCATCTGCCGGAGGCACCAATAGCCCATTTTTACCATCCTCAATAATATCAATTACTCCCCCGACTTTCGTGGCCACCACTGGAACGCCAGCGGCTTGTGCCTCAACCACTACCCGGCCAAAAGCCTCGTGGGTAGTCGTGGCTAAAACCACTAGATCCAAATGCTCTAATATCCCGGGGATATCCCGCTGCGTACCCAAAAACTCCGTACAATGCCATAAACCCAACCGGCGCACTAAAATCTGCAGCTCTTCTTTATACGCCTCCTTAGAAGCCAGAGCATCCCCGACAATCCAAATCTTTAAGCGGGGGACCAACCTGGAAATACGCGCCATTGCTTTAATAAAATGCAGGTGCCCTTTTAAAGGAGTGATCCGACCGATAATGCCGACATTAAAATCTTCTTTTCTCTTTTTTTTCGGATCCAAATATTTAAATTTTTCCAAATCCACACTACGTGGAACAAGTTTAATCCGATCATGCGGCACAGAGAAATCTTCAATCATGTGCCGGGCAATTACGTTACTTAGTACAATTACTCTTTTTGCCCATCCCATGACTACGCTAAAAAAATGTTTTTTATAATAACCATGACAAGTAGTAACTAATATTGCCCGAGTTTGGCGGCAGGCAAAAAAAGCAATCCAAGCCGGGACCCTTGAACGAGCATGCACAATATCAATTTCTTCTTTTTTAATTATTTCCACTAATTTGGGAACCTGCTTAAACATGGAAATAATCGATTTCTTATTTACTGCCAGAATATAATGCTTAGCCCCGCCAGCCTCTAATTCTTTAACTAAGGCTCCCCCGGCAGAAACCACTACAGATTTATGCCCCAGGCGAACCAAATATTTGGAAAGATCCAGTGTGCCGGTTTCAACCCCGCCAACATTAAGTTCTGGTAATATTTGTAATATTTTCACCCGCTACATCTCCTTATCTTACTTTTACCCCATTGCACCCCTATAACTAAATATCATGAGAAACAACGAGGCTCATAGTATCTTGTTTAAACCCTCTACAACTTTTAAATTTTATCTTTTGGAGAATTAATCTGCGGCTTATCTTGCAGTAATTGATTAATCCGTAAAGATAAATTTTTAGCCTGCTCCATATAGATATACTTTTTATTTTGATAGTTCTTCAGAAAATTCTGGTGCTTAGCACTAAGATTATCGGACTTAAAAACTACCACATATTTTTCGGCACTCACCGCTTCAGAAACCATAGAGATACTATCCGGAGAAATAACGATTACACTACTTAACCCCAGTATCCCGCCTACAACATCCGGGTTGCTATTCTGGCGCGCAATCACTAGAAGTTTACAACGCGCATAATTAGCAAACTCATTTTTAATAACTTCCTCTACTTCCAAAGAACTCCGGCGGGATGTCGAAATCAGAATATCCGCATCTAAATCTTCGGCGGATTTCTTAATTTCTTTTATTAAACCCACAACAGCCTCTGGACTCAGAGAAAATTTCTTGCTATTACCTCCAATCAATACTCCGATACAGGAATTAAGTAGCCGACCCTGCAGTAACCCGGACTGCTCTAGGCTCTTAGTTCTTTGAATTAAATACTCTTTATCGATTAAATTAAGCGCTCCTTCAGTAATTACCACATTACTTCTCTTAGGCGGCTTGTCATGGCGAGGGATAATTACTAAATTAATTTTTCTCAAACTTAAGTTCCCCGGCCGCATCAACACCACAGATTTAGCCTGATTTTCTTTGGCCAAAAGATAATTAACCACACCAGTAGAGCTCCCTGCGGAAATAACAATATCCGGCCTGGAATTCATTAATTCCTGCCAACTTTTAGGATTTAAAGCATGGCGCAAATAACGCATCCCGCAGCCGTGCCCCTGGTATTTACCGCTAAATTTAGCCATCCAACCCAAAAAATAACCTGATAAAGTTGAGCGAAATTTTACTTCGCGCATAATCAATCGAGCCCTTATCCCACGGACTGCTAACTGCTGAATGATTAACTTCGCTGCTCCCTCAGATTGGCGTAAATGCCCGGTCTTACCATCTGAAATAATTAAAACCTCTCTTTCCTTGCTGTACTTATATATCTTATAAGTCCAAAGGAATTCATGTGGATACTGCCGGATATATTTTTCATAAAGATTAATTAATCTTTGTAAATTATGATGGAGATCATTTCCAGAATCTGCGCTACGGGTTACGGTAAACATCTGATCCAGAATTAAAAACAGGAATTATCGCACAATCATACTTCAGTGCCATTTTAACCGCACCTGTCGACATCGAAGCTTCTTTGCCAAAAAAGTTAACTAACTGCCCCTTTTTACCACCCTGGTCAACAGTCATGCCGACTGATTGGTTATTCTTAAGTACCTCAATCAATTCCCTGACTCCGGCTTCTTTATGAATGATTTTTGCTCCATGCTTAAGCCGATAGGTATTAAGTAGCGCATTTAACCTGGGGAAACCCTGATCACGGACAAATAAAACAAAAGGTATGCCCAAGTTTGCACAAATAAGATTGGAAAGCTCCCAGTTACCCTCATGTACAATAAGAAAAATTAATCCCTTGCCTCTTTCAAAAGCCTGCTTAATATAATTTTTATTCTCAATCTGAATATACTTATCAAAATACTGTTTATTTATGCGGGGAATAAAAGAAATCTCAACCAGATTCTGTCCAAAGGCTTGATAAGTTTTACGCGTAATTCTGGCGCTTGAGGCATAATCCGAATTATCAGCAACAGTCTTTTTAATATTGGCATAAGCAATCGCCCGATGCCGGCGGTCAAACAAATAAATCAGATCCCCCAGCCTTCTTCCTAAGAAAAGACTAAAGTTTAAGGGTAGCAAACATGTAAAAAAACTTGCTACCCTAAAAAGAATACAGCTTATATAATCTGCGATCAAATTCTGCTTCATTTTTTATTATGCTTAGTTTTATTTCCAAAACTAGTATTTCTAACCCCTTAATCCCTAAATCTCTAATCTTAACCGCATCCTTCTGAGTGGTAATCACTGCATCCAACCTATTTTCTTTAGCCTCCTGCACAATCTGCAAAATATCTGCCTGCGTATAATCATAATGATCCTGAAACCTATGGGATTTAATCACCTTCATCCCTAAATCACAGATAGATTTCTGAAACCCTTCGGGATTACCAATACCAGAAAATATTGCTACCGATTTACCCCTAAGAAATTCCAGAGCAATAAGCTCATCTGGTTGATCAAGTTGGCTTACCCCTACAACCGCATGTCTTGACTCTACGATTAAAGCCCGGGAATTTATACGCTTTAACCTGGCAGTTAAAGCATCCAAATCTTGACCGGAATAAACTTGAGTTAATACAAAGATATCAGCACGCTTTAAAGCAGACAGGGGTTCACGTAAAAAACCAGCAGGCAACATACGATAATTACCAAAAGGATTCCCGGCGTCAATAGCAACTATCTCTAAATCTTTAAATATCCTCCATTGCTGCAAGCCATCATCCAATATTAAAATACCTGAAGCATGATTTCGAATAGCCACTTGCGCTGCCCTTATCCTGTTTCTATCAACTACTACTGGTACCTGCGGAAGTTTCTTAGCCAACATCGCCGGCTCATCGCCCATCCCCCGGGCGCCTGCACAACGAGAATTCCGTTTATAGCCCCGGCTCAATATTGCTACTTTATTACCTGAGGAACTTAACTTGGTCGATAAATACTCTACCAAAGTAGTCTTGCCTGTACCTCCCAAAGTAATATTCCCAACACTGATTACTTTGGCGCCAAGCTGAATAGGCTTTATTCTATAAAAACCAGAAATGATAATAACACCCAACCCATAAACTAAAGAAAGAATAAATAAACACCCTCTTAAAAAAGCTCCCTGAGGGCCTTTAATTTTACCGGTAACCAAATTATAAAGATACTCTTTTGCTAAAAACATAACCTTAAATCACCTTAAGCAGCATCAGGGCTCCAATACAAATGAATAAAGATGCTCCGATATAACGAATCATCTCCGGCCGGATATATTTAGCCATAATTGACCCAAGAAATACCGAAATCACGGTAACAATAACATACGCACTCACTGACCCCAGCCAAACCGATAATGGCTTACCGGTTTTAGCCGCCATACCAATACCTACTAACTGAGTTTTATCTGCTAATTCTGCAAAGAAAACCGCTCCAAACGTAGCCACAAAGACCTTCCAATCCATATTAACTCCTTCTTTTAAATTAATGCTTTTAAGTTAATATATTATCATACCTAATACTTCCAAGCAAATGATTTCAAGTATAAAAACGTAAGAGTAGCAACAAGATATGGAATTAAAGCGGGATTAATGTGAGAATCTGACTTAAGTTCTCTACAACCAAGTCAGCAGCAGTTAAATACTCTTTCGGCAGGCTGGTGGAAACAGCAATACAACTCATCCCTGCCTGCTTAGCTGAAGTAATACCAAAAGGTGCATTTTCAATAACTAAACAAGATTCAGGCGCAATCTTCAAAAGGCTGGCTGCCCGAAGATATGGCTCAGGGTGAGGCTTACCGTTTTTAACCTGGTTACCGGCTACTATCCCGGTAAACAGTTTAAGTATTTTGACTGGCATAATTTTTTTTATTCCCTCCAGCGGAGTACCGGTAACCAATCCCAGCAAAAACCCCCGCTTTTTTAAATCTACCAGCAACTCATAAGCACCAAGAAAGATAAAACGTTTAAAATAACGCTTAAATATCTTTTGGCGTAAAGCAAAAATCGTATTTAAAACCTTGACTGTAGGTTTAATCTTGTTACGCCTAAGCAACTCTTTTAAAGTAGTCTCCCAACGCTCACCTTCCTGGGCGTAAACTTCAAAACAACTCACCCTGATCCCCCAAGGGCGCAAAGCCTCATACCAGGCAATAAAATGATACGGCATAGAGTCAATAATCACTCCATCCATATCAAAAATAACTGCCTGCGGGCGTTTTTTTAGTTTTTTCATATTCTAATAAATTAATCTGAAGAAATAGAGGAAAGATTACGTTCGATGAATTCAATCAGCTTCTGCTGATGCTTAGAAGTAATATCGAAAAACTCTACTCCGATCCCGGGATATTCATGCGGCTGAATCCCTTTATCCGGAACCCAGACTACCCGGGCATCCAATTCTAACACTTCCGGATCCGGTGCAAGTTTCATCTTCAAGATTACATCATCCCCAAGTTTAAAATTACTACAACCAAAGATAAAAGCTCCTATTGCGCTTAAATTAAGCATTTCAACCTTCAGGCATGTTGGAGAATTATCTCTCTTAAACTTTAACTCTATCTTTAAGTCAACCGGCAGCCGTTTAAACCTACGGCGCAGCTGCATTTTTTTAATATCCTCAATCGCCTTATCTTCTTTAAAACTCTGGATAGCTAAATCTTCGCAAACATAAATCTCCATTACCCTATCCATGCCAGAAATGGTAAACATATCCCTTAGATGTACCGGGATATTTGCAAATTTCATCCGGCCATTATGATTAGTTGCTTCTTTATAGGCAATCGCAATTACCGAAATACCCATATAATCGACTACCTGGATACCCTCTAAATTACAAAGGATGTTCAGATACCCGTCGCGCACGCATTGGCCGACTACCTCTACCAAATTAGCTGCATCCACATCTATACGTCCACCTAAATCCAAAATAACGCAATTTCCAATTTGTCTTAATTTTATCTCTAGCATAGTAATTTGAACTCGATTACCGGGTTTCCTTTCAAAGTATTGTGTGCCGGACAATTCTTAATAAATTCCAGTAATGCTCTTTGCCGGCGATCGTCTAATCCGGCATTTCTTAGATCTAGCTGAACATTAATCAGCTTAAAAGAAAACGGTGATTGACTACCAAGGTCGCCAGAAACATTGATCTTAAAGTTCTTCAGATCTAACTTAGCGCCTTGAGCGTATTTACGGATATATACGCCAATACAGCTACCTAACCCGGCCAAAAGAGCATCCAGGGGTGTTATTCCTTGACCTTGAGCATCAATAACGAATTCACCTTGTCCAGATTTAGCCGTAAAAGCCAAATCCTGATTATGCGTGATTTCAACATTATACATCTTTTAAAACCTCCCCATTTTTACACCAAGCAATATGAAAACATTAATACGCCAGAGCTCTTGCCTGTTTTTTCCAAAATTCAAAAAGCGCAATGTTTTCTTTTATCGCCAAACCGGAAGTTACTTTAACTTTACTCTTAATCAACTTCTTTAATTTCAGATTGGAAATCGCCATCTCATTAAAACCAAAACTCTTAGCATCTTTTATCCTTGATCCAAAAACAATACGTGAAATCCTCGCCCAGTGGCAGGCAGAAAAACACATTGGGCATGGCTCGCAAGTTGAATAAATAGTGCAACCGGATAAATCTATGTCTCCAAGGGTTTCGCAGGCAGAACTAATTGCCACCATCTCAGCATGTGCGGTAATATTTTTAATTTTCCAAACCAAATTATGGCTGCAGACAATAATCTTATTATTTTTGACTATGCAAGCACCAAAAGGAGTTTGTCCTTTTTTTACGCCTTCCTTAGCTTTGGCGATCGCCAAACGCATAAATTTTAAATCTGTTTTCTCTAATTTTGTATTCATCAATTAAGTAATAATATAACAGTTTATTAAGACTTCTCTTTGTTACTGCTCCGGCGCAAAGCTTTAACCATACGTGCATAAGCTTCCTGGGGAGTTTTGCCTTCTGTAAGATGCTCAAAACACACGGCGGCAAAACCTTCCCTGTTTCTAATCTTAAAAATTTCTACTTTTAAATGGCCGATTTTATCCAACATTTAAACCCTAACGCACCTGAATTGTTGCCTGATTATCAAAAGGATTAGTGCGCATTGCTAAAGAAAACAGATACGGATAATCCGCCTTAAGATGCTTCATATAGAATAACCACTGGCTGATTAATTGACGGTAAACCCGCTTAAGATCATTAGCAATATGCTCAGCATCTGTAGGCAACAGGTCTTTTAAATCATTGCGCCCCTCCAACTCTTCCGTAAGATGAAACACCGCCCAAAGCAAATCCGTAAAAGACTCATGCTCAAGAAGATTCTGATTCTCCAAGAGCGCCAACAAGAAAGTACGTTTTTCTACTAAAAAATGTTTGAGCCCTTCTAAATCTCCACTTTTATAATTAATCTCACAGGTAAAACTAGCAATTTCCTTTTGCAAACACTTAAATTGTTTTTCCGTCCACTCCGTACGCACAATTAATTTTTTAGCTAAAACATCACCTTGCTTATCAAAAACAATACAAAATTTTATCAACCCTTTGCCTACTTCGCTGAAAAAAGCACCAATTACCATATTCATTTTTTTAAACAAAACCTGCTTTTCCCGATGCGCCAGCAGATTATGCACTACCAAAGTAACCAAAAGAACTTCCAGGAACACAAAAGCAATATCCCCGATAAGATAGATAAATATATGACGAGCATCCCGAAAAATCAAATAATGAATATAATACACAGTAGCCGAAAATATAATCAAGATAATGCCTAAAACTACCTGCCAGTTAAATATTTTCTTTATTTTCATATAACTCTTTCTTTTAATCCCGAGAGATCTTCACGATTTTATACCTTAAAGTCCCGGCCGGGATCTTAATCTCAGCTACCTCATTCTCCTTATGCCCTAATAATCCTGCCCCCACCGGAGAGGCCACGGAAATTTTACCCTGATTATAATCAGCTTCCAGCTCAGAAACTAAAGTATACTCCAACTCTTCTTCAGTATCCATATCTAACAACTTTACTTTAGCTCCGATTAAAACCTCATCTTTAGGAATATTTTTATCTAAAATACGTACACGCGCCAGCTTATCCTCCAGTTCGGAAATTTCTTTTTCATTATGCGCCTGCGCATCTTTAGCGGCATCGTATTCGGCATTTTCACTGATATCTCCGTAGGAACGTGCTTCGCCAATTGCTTTAGCCAGTGCGCGGCGTTTCACTGTTTTCAGATACTCTAACTCATTGACTAACTTTTCATAGCCCTCTTGGGTCAAATAAATATCTCCGGACATATTGTCCTCCTTTTTCTGTTTATTTCTATCGCTGATGAACAAAATCTAAACACGAAACTCTAAATCTTAAAAAAATCTTAAATCCGAATATTCAAAACAGAAGCCTTAAGCTTAAAACTTACAGCTTAAGACTTATAGCTTATTTAAGATTTCGGGTTTCAAGTTTATATTTAATTGTTTAATGATCTGCACGGTTTTATTAGTTGCTCCGCGATTTTTAATAATTACCTCATAAGCACGCTGGCCTAGCCCTTTGGCCAAAAGACTGCTACTTAAAATCTCTTTTACTTTATCTGTTAGTTCTTTATCATTACTGGCCACCAACGCAGCCTGATTCTTCAGAAATAATTCACTAATCTCCCGGAAATTAAACATGTACGGCCCGAAGATTACCGGTTTTTTCAAACTAGCTGGCTCAAGAATATTGTGGCCACCTTTTTTAACCATGCTGCCTCCAACAAAAACAATATCCGCTGCAGAATAATAATTCAATAACTCTCCGTTTGTATCTAAAATAAATACCGGATGGTTGATACAGGTCGGACAAGCCCCGGATATACTTGAAACAAACACCGGCATAAACCCTTTGGCTTCTGCCAGTTTAGAAACCTCCCGGCAACGTTCAATATGCCGAGGGGCAATTAAAAGTTTTAGCTGAGGGAAAGATAATAAAAGATCCCGGTAAGAAGAAAAAATTGATTCCTCTTCTTTGGGGTGCGTGCTGCCGCAAACCAATAATTTATCTAACTGTCCAAGCCAAAGCTTAGCCCGATAATCCAAAACCTTGATTTGAGAAGAATCGTCTAAATTAATATCAAATTTTACGTTTCCCGTAACCTGAATCTTTTGTTCCTCTACCCCTAAGTTTTTCAAACGTAAGGCATCCAAATCTGTTTGCACACAAAATTGCCTAATCACTCTAAGAATCGGCCGGATAAATAATTTAATTATTCGATACCCGCCATAAGAATTATCGGAAATCCTGCCATTAACGGTAATTACCGGAACCTGCATTTTATCCAAACAGGTAATTAAATTCGGCCAAATCTCCGTCTCGGCAATAATAAACATACACGGGTTAATTTTTTTTAAAACTTTTTTAACAATAAAACTAAAGTCTAATGGTAAATAGGTCAAAAGGTCGCCGTCTTTAACTAAACTTTGGGCAATCCTATTTCCGGTAGCGGTAACCGTAGAAATAACAAATTTTTTGTCAGGATAAGCCAGCCTTAGCTGAGCCAAAAGCCCTTTGATCGCTATCGCTTCACCCATACTTACGGCATGAACCCAAATCGGCCTATCCAGATTCAGGCAGTTCGGAAAAAATCCTAGACGCCTTAAAAAACTAGCATTAATTCTACCCCGTATAAAATATACAGGCAAATAAAATACAGCAAAAATTAAGAAAATCAAATCATAAATTATAAACATTTTTATCCTGTTTTAATTACGGATTACTAAAGTTTAAGCATGCGGATGTGCCTTATCATAAACACTTTTTAACTTATCCGTAGTCAAATGCGTATAAATCTGTGTCGAAGATAAATTAGCATGCCCCAATAATTCCTGCACTGTACGTAAATCTGCCCCATGATTTAGAAGATGCGTAGCAAATGAATGTCGAAAAGTATGCGCGGAAACTCCCGGCTTAATTCCACAACCTTTGAGATACTTCATTAATAAAAAACGTACTCCCCGAGCGGTAATCCTGCGATCGTGATGATTTAAAAATAAAATATCACACTGCTTCTTTCTCTTGTCCAGGTATTTTTTAACTGTAGCTAACGCAGTTTCGCCGATCGGCACGATCCTTTCTTTTTTACCCTTACCTCTTATTTTAAGAATACCACTAATAAAATCAATGTCTTCTAAATTTAACCCCACCAACTCCGAAATACGCAAACCGCTGGAATAAAATACCTCCAAAATAGCCCGGTCACGTAAACCGGCGACGTCTTTCTGGTTTTTAGCAAAAGCTGATTCAATAAGCCGCAAAACCTCATCCTCGGTCATAAATGAGGGCAGATGCTTCTCTAGCTTAGGGCTGGAAAGCATAAGAATGGGATTAGTCTTAATATATCCTTCGCGGCATAAGAACCTGAAAAAACTGCGCAACGTTGAAAGACGTCGGCCAACCGTACGATTCCCGAAATTTTTTTCTTTTAAAACTGCCAGGTATTTTCTTAAATTAAGATAATCAATCTTCTCTAACTCAGTACCGGCAATAAACTTATTAAACCCCTCAAGGTCTAATCTATAGTTTAAAACCGTATGCGCAGAATAATTTTTCTCAATTTCCAAATAGCGCACAAACTTTTCAATATACTTTTCCATATCCTATTTAAACTACCCCTTTACTTCAGCACAAAATAAATCTATTTGTCCCTTCCTGATGCTTTCTTGAGTGCCGCGAGAAATTCAGGTTTTACAGCATATCCTAATCCTTCTGCTTTATGCACATCTAGCCAAGCCTTGCCATATTCCCTTATCCCATAATAGATAGCCCCACGACCGTTGTAAGCCGCTGCATAGTTAGAGTTAATTTCAATGGCCTTGGTATAATCAGATATAGCTTGAGGTAAATTGCCTTGTTGAGCGTAAGCAAACGCGCGCCTGTAGTAGAACTCTGCATTATTGGGGTTAATTTCAATAGCCTTGGTATAATCAGATACGGCTTGAGTAAAATCACGTTGTTCATCATAAGCAAGCCCGCGACTGCTATAAGCCTCTGCAAAATTAGGGTTAATTTCAATGGCCTTGGTATGGTCAAAAATGGCTTGAGATAATTTACCTTGGTTAAAATAGGCAAGCCCACGGTTATCATAGGCCCTTGCAATGTTAGGATCAATTTCAATGGCCTTAGTAAATTCAAATATGGCTTGAGATAAATTACCCTGTTTACCATAAGCACTTCCACGGTTATTGTAAGCATTCGCATAATTAGGATTTATTTCAATGGCCTTGGTGAAATCGGAGATGGCTTGAGATAGATTACCCTGATTATCATAAACAATTCCGCGGTTATTATAAGCCTTCGCAAGGTTAGGATTAATTTCAATAGCCTTGGTATAATCAGATATGGCTTGAGGTAAATTACCTTGAATAACAGAAACAACTCCGCACTTAAAATATTCTTCTGCAGTTTTAGTATCAACAGAAGTTAAATTATTTTCTTGGGTTAATTTTCCTTCTTTTGTTAAAGAAAATTTTTGTTTTGCCCCATCAACACTTTCAATCTCATCAATATAATATGTCAGCAGGATACCTTGAAAATCTATCTTTATATACTTATCTGTCTTTTCTATAAGCTTTCCTTCTACTGTTTTGCCGGATTTAAGTAAAATCACCTCCGCAAACATAGAGATCGGAAAAAATAAAACTAGCAATAACATTAATAATGTTCTTCTCTTCATATGCTTTTCCTTGGTATTATTGCAAGTATATCATGCTGTCATCCTAAAACGAAGACAAAGGATCTCTTCCTTAGAGATTCTTCGGCTTCGTTTTACTCGGCCTCAGAATGACGCTCTTTATCGGTTTGTTCTTTATCCTCTGAATCTTCCGGTAAGTTACGCGAAGTAAAGGTGCACTTAGGAAAGTTTGAGCATCCATAAAAAAATCCGCGTTTAGAATGCCGCTCAATCAATTCTCCACCACAACCTTCCGTAGGACATTTAACCCCGGAGGTAATCGACTTGGAATTCTTGCACTCCGGAAATCCGGAGCAACTTAAAAACTTTCCCCGCCTGCCCCATTTTACAATTAAAGGTTTACCGCATTTATCGCAAAGCTGGTCTGTAGTAATTACTTCTTTAACGATATTAGCCTGGGCAAAATCCAAGCTTTCTTTAAATGGCGCGTAAAAATCTTCTAAAACTTTTTGGCGGTTAAGGGTACCTTCTTCAATCTGGTCCAGCTCCTCTTCCATAAGCGCGGTAAACTTAAAATCAAGAATTTTAGGAAAATATTCTACCAGCATATCATTTACCTTAAAGCCCAACTCCGAAGGGTTAAGATAACCTTTTATCCGGCGCACATAATCACGCAAAATAATTGTATAAATAATCGGTGCATAAGTCGAGGGACGGCCAATCCCCTCTTCCTCCAAGGCTTTAATTAAAGAACTATCCGAATACCGGGCAGGCGGTTTTGTAAAATGCTGCGAAGGCGTAAGTGTATTCAAACCTAAAATCTCACCTTTCTCCAAAGGCGGAATTACATTTTTGGCTTTTTCTTTTTCCTCATCCTGTTCATCTTTTTCTTCCCCATCCTGAATTTTATTATAAACCGCCAGAAATCCTTCGAAAAGTAAATGGCTGCCGTTGGCAGCGAATAAATATTTATCTGCTTGGATATCTACTGAGGTTGCCAAAAACTCCGCCGGGTTCATCTGGCTGGCTAAAAAACGATTATAGATAAGTTCATAAAGCCGTATTTGGTCATGGTTAAGAAAGTCTTTCAAGCTTTCCGGTGATCGTGAAACGTAACTGGGCCGGATAGCCTCATGCGCTTGCTGCGCTGACTTTTTAGCTTTAAAAACATTAGGTTTCTCCGGAACAAAGTTTTTGCCAAAACTCCTTCCAATATATTCGCGTACTTCCTGAATTGCTTCCGCAGCAACATTAGGCGAATCCGTACGCATATAAGTAATTAAGCCTACCGGATTATCTTCACCTATATCAATACCTTCATAAAGCTGCTGCGCAACTAACATCGTCTTAGAAGCATTAAACCTGAGTTTATTAAATGCCTCCTGCTGCATTGTACTAGTAATAAAAGGGGCCGGGGCATAACGTTTCTTTTCCGTTTTTTTAATTTCCAAGACCTTAAACTCTTTATCTTTTAATTGATGACAAATTTCTTGCGCATCTTCATTGCGCTTAATTTCCCTTTTCTGATTATCAATCTTTTCAAGCTTTGCAGAAAAATTACTTTCTCCGGCGATCTTCGGCTTAAATAAATCTGCAACAATCT
This sequence comes from Candidatus Omnitrophota bacterium, assembly GCA_026387265.1. GTDB lineage: Bacteria > Omnitrophota > Gorgyraeia > Gygaellales > Profunditerraquicolaceae > UBA6249. The sequence goes on along the minus strand of JAPLLZ010000027.1, from coordinate 7,025 downwards.
CCCAATATTCGCTAGCCACAAACTTCTGAATTTGGCGCTCTCTTTCTACAATTAGCCTTAATCCCACAGATTGCACGCGCCCGGCGCTTAAACCCCGCGCAATTTTCTTCCAAAGCAAAGGGCTCAAAAAATAACCTACAATCCGATCCAACACCCTGCGGCCAACCTGCGCCTCAATCATTTTAGTATCAAATTCCCGCGCGTTTTTAAAAGCTTCCGATACTGCATGCGGAGTAATCTCATTAAAACTCACCCGCATCACATTTTTACCCTTAAACACCTTCTCTTTAATCTGCCAGCCAATCGCCTCGCCTTCCCGGTCAGGGTCGGTAGCGATATATATATTTTCTTTTCCCTTGGCTTCTTTTTTTAATTGCGCCAATATTTTTTTACGCCCGGGAATCACCACATATACCGGCTTAAATTTATCCTCAACATCTACCCCAAGCTTCTTAGCCGGTAAATCGATCACATGCCCCATTGATGAAATAACCCGGAAATCATCCCCTAAAATTTTGGTTATGGTTTTAGCCTTTGTCGGCGACTCAACAATCACTAGATTTTTAGCCATCTAATTCCTTATAAAATGTTTGCCCGGCAATACTTTAATTAATTTCTTAAGCTGTAATTTTAAAACTAAATTCAAAACCTGACTACTGCTTAATGATGACTTTTGCACCAAATCATCAATTGCTACCGGCTGCTGTTCAATATATTCATAAAGCCGGCTTTCCTTTCCACATACTACTTCCTGTTCTTGCGCAACCGCAGGTTTAATTTTCACCATATCGGCCGCTGGTAAATCTAGCTCTTCAAAAATATCGTCACAGCTAGTAATAATCTTAGCACCCTGCTTAATCAAAGCGTTCGTTCCCATCGAACTAACTGAATCAATCCTGCCCGGCAAAGCAAAGACATCTCTTCCTTGCTCCAAAGCAAAATCAGCAGTAATTAGCGCCCCGCTATTTCTGGCTGCTTCGGTAACTAAAACCCCCTGACTTAAACCACTGATTAAACGATTACGCCTGGGAAAATTCTGCGGCAGAGGTTTTGTTTCCATAGAAAATTCAGAAACTACTGCACCGGAGGCTGAAATCTTTTGTGCTAAATCCGCATTTTCCGCAGGGTAAATATGATTAAAACCGCTACCCATTACGGCGATAGTACGACCCCCAACCTTTAAAGCTCCGCGGTGCGCACAAGTATCTACTCCACGGGCCATACCAGAAACAATCGTAACCCCGCGCGCAGATAACTGGGCGGCAAAATTTTCTGCGTTACTTAAACCATAAAGAGAAGCCCGGCGTGAACCGACAATACCAACAGCTAAGCGATCTGCTTGCGTTATCTGCCCTAAACAGTAAAGAACAATCGGGAAAGCAGGTATCTCTTTAAGTACCTGTGGATAATCCTGATCTAAAAACGTAATAATTTTTATCCCTGACTTTTTAGCCGAGGCTAAATCATCTTTTAAATATTTGGTATTAAAACCAGTAATGTCCCTAGCCAAACACTCACCCACTATTCCGGCTAAAGAACGGCCCGAAGTTTTAAATATCTCCTGAGGCTGGCCAAAATACTTAAGTAACTGGCCGAGTTTGACGCTACCAATTTGCGGAATAAGATTTAAACTTACTAGGGCCTCAAAATTATTCATTTCTTACTGGAAAGCAACTTAGTAATCTTAGCCGCTACCTGCTTGATGGTTAAGCGCGAAGTATCAATTGTTTTATCCGCTTGCATATAATAAGGGGCGCGCATTTTTAGCAAAAGCTCAATGCGTTCCCGAGGCTTGGCCACATTTAAAATCGGCCGATGCGCGCTACCGGAAACTCTTTTTAAAATTTCCTGGCAACTAGCACGCAGGCAAACTAAAAGCCCTGTTTTTTTCATCTGTTTGATATTATCCGAATCCAAAACTATTCCGCCGCCGCAAGCCACGATGAATTTATCTTGAGTAGCAACCTGTTTGAGAATTTTCTTTTCAATCTTGCGGAAATAGACTTCTCCCTCTTTAGCAAAGATATCCACAATCCTGCGCTGCTCTTTAAGCTCAATTAATTCATCCAGGTCGACAAAATTCCATTTTTTCTGTTTAGCCAGCTGCCGGCCGACAGAACTTTTACCGGTACCCATAAACCCTACAAGATAAATATTCATATTTACTTAACTTAGGAGACAGTTCTTGATTAAGAACCGTCCCCTAAGTTCTTTAGCTTTTTTTAACTAACTTTTATACGCTTCCAGGACGACTTCAGTTAATTGCTGCTTTAGCTCTTTGCTTACAGGAGTAACCGTGTTATACCATTTACCATCTTTACCCTGATGGCGCGGCATACTCACAAATAATCCCTTTTCGCCATTAACCACACTAAAACCCTTGATGATCATTCCTGAGAACGAAACATCCGCAAAAGCCTTAAGTTTAGAATCAGTATCCAGCTTAAATATGCGGCTAACGCTAATTGCGTTTTCTTCCATCTTCATCACCCCCTTCTATTACAATAGACGAAAGAGGCGATTTTTTCTCACGCAATTTTTAATATGCTAATAGCAATTTTCCGTAAATAGCTCGTAACGAGTTATATCTTCCAAGGATTGGCCTAACCCCAGATCGTAAATATGCCTTTCAAAAGCCCTGGTTGCCCCATTGGGCAAATCATTAATTAAAAACACCTCGTTAACGGTGATAACATTCTTCACAAAAAGCATAACGCGTACTGCCACGGTATTATAAGACTTACCGGATTCATTGGTAAGTTCACCTTTTAAGATTATCCGATTTGAATTTTTAAATTTTTCAATTTTAACATTATGGTAATCAATACTACGCATGCGTTATCCGTTTTAAATAATTAGTATACGAATGTTTGATATCGCTTAATGAATCTGAGCCGAATTTTTCCAGAAAAGCATCCGCTAAAATAAATGCACAGACTGATTCTGCCACTACGCCGGCAGATTCAACCACACAGGTATCTGAACGCTCAACTGCAGCTTTAGCGGATTTTTTAGTATGAATATGCACTGAATCCAATGGGCGCATTAACGTAGCAATCGGCTTCATACAGGCACGTAGAATAATTTCTTCTCCATTAGATATCCCGCCTTCAATTCCGCCGGCATTATTGCTCAAACGAAAATAACCTTTTTTACGATTATGATAAATCGCATCATGCACCTCTGAACCAAAGCTAACCCCATAGCCGCTTCCTAACCCCACCTCAAAAGATTTTACTCCCGGGATAGAAATAATTCCGGCCGCTAAACGGCCGTCCAGGCGCCGATCAGGCTGTACATAACTTCCCAACCCCACCGGAACATTCTTAATAACTACTTCAAAGATTCCGCCTACAGTATCTTCATTTTCAATGGCTTCGGTTATCTTGGAAATTATCCCCTGCTTAGTAGATTCACCGCCGATCGATAAAACATTACTGGTAATTATAATCCCGAATTCATCCAGAAATCTTTTACATAGCGCTCCTAATGCCACTGTAGCTACTGTACTACGGGCTGAAGCGCGTTCCAAAACTTCCCGGATATCCGTAAAACCATATTTTAATAATCCTGCCAGATCCGCATGGCCCGGCCGAGACGCAACTACCTTATGTAGCTTTTCAATGCTGGCATCTTTATTCTTAATTAGTAAAGTAATCGGGCTACCCAGTGTACGTTTATTTTTTAAGCCTGAAATAATCTCCACCTGGTCATTTTCAATTTTCATTCTTTTTCCCCGGCCAAAACCGGACTGCCTGCGTTTTAATTCTTTGTTTATCGCTGCCGTATCTACCGTCAGGCCGGCGCAAAGCCCTTCCAGGATTGCGACCATGCCTTTTCCGTGCGACTCACCTGCGGTTAGAAATCTTAACATAAATCCTCCTACTAAAATTCTAAACACTAAACTCTAAATCCTAAACAAATCCTAAATCCAAAACTCAAATTTTAATTAATATCGAAGTTTTGAATTTTTAATTTTGAGTTTGTTTAGAGTTTAGGATTTCGGGCTTAGAGTTTACTCCCATAATCCTCTTCTATTTTCCCTGGCTTCCCGGTACAATCTCGAAAATAAATCCGCATATTTTACATTCGGCGGATAAGTCATTAGCGAAGCATACCCCTGTTCAACAATCAAAGCATTTAAAAATGTTCCATCGGGCAAATAAACATAAGCCAGAATTCTTTTATATTTATCAAATCTTTCCACATCAAATTCCAGCCTTACACGCTTACCCTCAACAAGTTTCCGGGTAAACTCATAAGAACGCTTTCCTAATTGCTTAATAATTTTTGTCTCCTCTCCGGAGCGCTGAGCATCCCGGGTAAGTTTCTCAGATTCATGCATTTCCGGAGTATCAATACCGATCAAACGCACCCGCTCATTATTTTCCAGAACCAAAGTATCTCCATCAACCACCCGGGTAACCAAAATATCCGTATAATCATAGCTTTTGCCAAAAGGAAACTTCCACTTTACTTCTTCCTGAGAATGAAAACGCGGATTAAGATCCCCGCCAAAAAGATAACCCGTCAAAGCTAGTAAGCCAATAAACAACAGAATTACAATCTTCTTCATCTTATCCCCTTTTTTATAACTGGCTGGCCACCAACTGCGCCAAAACTACAACATCCTCAATACAAAATATATCTTTTATGCTGGCGTCAAAATAAATATTCGCATCCGCAGCAAACTCCGCATCCGCTTTCCATAATCTAATCAATACCGGAACACCCGCAAAAACCTCCACCACAATACTAATATCTGCACCCGCGGATAATTTGGCGGGTAACCTGCTCAAACAATTAACCAGAGTATCGGGCTGCTTACCATATTTACGGATAATCGGATCAATCGACCGCTTGTAGTAAGCATCATAATACCCCTGGATCCCGGAAATCTCTCTAAAGCTAAGCCATTGCCCGGTTAATCCCGGCAAACCTTTAAGCTTCTGCGCCAAATAATGCAAAATCAGAATACTTAAAAAATCTTTGGCCGGTATATTACAAGCGACCGAAACCATACTCCTGGCGGGCAACTCCAAAGCATACTCATCCGCCATAAACTTAACCGATAAATTATTGGGAGCCTTAAGGTTGGCTAAATCTTCCCAAGCTTTCTTCAGCGCCACCTCATAACCCATTGTTTTATTATATTATTTTCTATTAGATAAATCAATGATTTTGCTCTATAATACAATCATTATTAATAATAACCAAGATCCTGCGCCTGATCACTCAAAAATCCTCTAGGATTTTCTCGTAGGCCCAGGATAAATTCGCGGGCGCTTACGGCTACGCCGTAAACTACAACTTACGTCCTGCTACGCACTCCGTAAGTTGTCCGCTCATTTATGATATACGACCGTTTCCAACAAGAAGCCATTGATTATATAAATGCCGGGCACTCAGTAATCGTTTCGGCTCCCACCGGAGCCGGAAAAACTGCCATTGCCGAATATATTATCGAGGGAGCAATCCGCAATAATCTAGGGGTCATCTACACCGCCCCGATTAAAGCCCTCTCTAACCAAAAATTCAGGGACTTTAAAAACCAATTTCAGGATAATATCGGAATTCTTACCGGAGATGTTTCCATTAATCCACAGGCTCCGGTCTTAATCATGACTACTGAAATTTTCCGCAATAAAATCCTGGATGAGCCAGCCAGTCTGGATAAATACTCCTGGATTATTTTTGTTTTAATTCATTACATTGATAACCCTGAACGTGGTACAGTTTGGGAAGAATCATTGATTTTCCTGCCTAAACATATGAATCTTCTGGGTTTATCCGCAACCATTCCCAATATTAAACAATTCGCCAGCTGGATTGAATCTATTCATAACAAAAGCGTAAAAGTAGTTATTGAAGATACCCGGCCAGTACCGCTACATTTTAGCTTTCAATGCGCAAATGAAGTAGTTGATAATTTTGACCAGCTTAAGCGCCTGCGTTCCAATAAACCTAATCGCTTACAATCATTAATCAGCCATGTGCAAAACAAAGAAGGCTTACCAGCGATCTATTTTGTTTTTTCTCGTAAGCGCGCCGAAGAGTTGGCGTTTGATTTATACGGATTCAAATTCCTCGATGCTAAAGAAACCCGTGCGATTACTCAAATGTATGACGATTTACTGGAAAGGTTTAATTTAAAGAATGAACAATCCGCGCAGTTACTTTATCCATTAGTGCAGCGTGGCATTGCTTACCATCATGCCGGAATGCTACCCACGCTTAAAGAAGTAATCGAACGGCTTTTTACCAGCCGCCTGCTAAAAGTAATTTTTACCACTGAAACTTTTGCCCTAGGCATAAATATGCCCAGCCGTTCGGTAATGTTCGACGGCCTGCGTAAATTTTATGGCACCTATGTGCGCAATTTAAAAACCCGCGACTTCTTTCAGATGGCTGGCCGTGCCGGCCGCCGCGGCATCGACAAAGAGGGTTTTGTTTACACGCGCATTAACCCGCAAAGAATAAATTTTGAGGAAGTGCGCCGGATTATCTTTGGAAACCCTGAGGAAGTAAAAAGCCAGTTAAATACCTCCTACGCTACAATCCTTAATCTTTATGAAAAATACCAGGATGATTTATTTAAAATCTACCCCCTCTCCCTGCATTATTATCAATCCCGTAAAAATGAACAAAAACAAGCTTTAAATCTTCTAGATGCAAAACTAAGGCTGCTTAAAGATTTAGGATATATTTATGACGGGAAACTTACCGACAAAGGGAAATTTGCTAAAACTATTTACGGTTATGAACTGGTCCTGGCAGAATTATACGCCGATAATATCCTAGAGCAATTGGATGAAGCCAGTTTAGGTGTAGTGGCTGCATCGGTTGTTTTTGAGCCACGTAAAAATCAACGCATGCCTACAGGCATCTCAAAATCTACCCAACACTTAAAAAGAACCTGCGAAGAAACATATGACCGGATAAAAAATAAAGAACGCCGCTACAAAATCTATCCTTTTAGTAAACTGCCGTATTTCCATTTATGCTCCAGCATGGAAGCCTGGTTG
>JAPLLZ010000029.1 GCA_026387265.1 Candidatus Omnitrophota bacterium | reverse complement strand
TAAAGCAGAAGACAAATTAAACAACGGTTTTTCTAAACTTGAACAAACCATCGACTTTACGTTTTTGGAATACCTAAGGGCGTAAAAACAGGCTGACGTAGAGATAAACCCTACCAGAGAAATAAATTTATCCCAAGAAAAAACATGGCCGAATATATACACAGGGCCCTGAGTATTTGAATCAAACAAATAAACCTTTATAAACAGAATCAGCAATAAAACATTGCCAAAATAACGGAATACCTTACGGTTAAAAACCACTCCGATAAACATTAAAAACGGCAATTCTATCATCCAAATCAAGCTTGTATGGAAAGGTATAAACTTTAGCGGAATGGATAGCGTCAATAGAGAAAGCGCAACCAGAATATTGCTAGTAAATAGGCTAGTGTTTTTTAACTTCTCCATAACCAACGCTAGAATAAGATAAATTATTCCGAATCCAAACATAAAATTAAAACGCTGATCAGGATATAATCGCGAGAGTTCTCCAAAAGTCATTAAATAAAAAAGCAGGAAGTTTAAAAAATTCGCCGATGAAATCCTACGCATAATCCTCTCTTCCTGATTCTGGTTCATCAGATGTACTCCTAATATAAAAACCAACCAATACATAAAAATAAATCCACCGTTAAGTAGGAAATAACCCCTATCAGCATTTAAACCATTAAAAGCAATACTGGAATTATAAATATGCCCGTAAACCCAGTAAAAATGCACGGAATAAGTAAGCAAGATGCCTAAGTAAATAAGCTTAACCCATTGCATACGGTAAAGCAGAAAAATCGAAGTAGTCGCTAATACCAAACAACTTAACATCGTAAAATAATTTACAGACCCAAGGGTTGCTGTTAAATAACCTACCGATATCGCTATAGAACATAATTGCTCCGAACGGTAACGCAAAGAATGCCATATAATTCCGCCAGCCACAACTGACAAAAGACACAGATCTAATAATTGGCTACTGATAATCCGCGAGGCTTCAAAGTGATACATGGCATAGGTAGTAAAATAGACAATTGCCCAGGCACCTCCTAATAAAACTCGGCCATAATTTAAAAACTTTGCCTTTTTTTCAAATTTTAAACCAGCAAAAAATAAAACCCCACTGACTAAATAACCAAATATAATCTTAGCTAATGGACCAAAGGATTTAAAAAAATAGCTAATCAAGAAGCCTATGCCTAAAGCAAAAATACTAATACCAATACGACTTAGCCAATATCTCCCCATATCAATTTCTATATTATTCTCAGATTTTTGTTTTTTCTCCTGTTGTTTAACTACGACTGGCTGGATTTTAATTTCAGGAGAAGATACGACGATTTTTTTCACTTCAGGAGCTTCCGTGACCTTTGCCTCTAACCTCTGTAAGGCAAGCATTAAAGAATCAATCTGCCTTCTAATTTGCAGCAATTCTTCCTTTACCTGATTAGCAGAATAGTTTTCCACTTTGCCTCCTTACTTTATTAACACGAAAATCCGAGACTACTCCTAAAACTACAAAAATGGGGTGGCTAACGGGGATCGAACCCGCAACCTCCAGAGCCACAGTCTAGCGCTCTAACCAGTTGAGCTATAGCCACCATAAAACTACTTTAATAAATTATCAAGTGTGTTTTTACCTTGACCAGTTTTAAAAAATAATTCTCTTTTCCTAGCGCTTTGTTTATCAGAAAAAGTTTCAGTATAAATCAACTCAAAAGGTTTGTGGCCTTTTGACCATACATTACTCCCGGCATTATGCTGTTTTAGTCTATCCTCGGGTAAGCTTTCGGTTAACCCGACATATTTTTTGCCTGATACCAAACTCTTTAAAACGTATACATAAAACATTTCTCACAATCTAACTACCTGCCAAAATCTTGGAAACTAGCCACAAATCCTGGTCATAAGCGCATAAAGAATAATTGCCCGCCATAAACCGTGGCGGGTCCGCCAAGAATTCTGGCGGAAGCTATAGCCACCATAAATTTACGAAGAAACCTGACTTTCTTGAACAGGTTCCTGTTTATTCATCCTATCTTCAAAGAATTTTTTAATACCATTACCTAAATCAAGCATACCATCAACAAACGCATTTGATAAATCTGTACCGCTTTTAATTCCACTCTTTAACCAACGGCCAGGCCATGATAACACATCCTGAGGCCGCAATCCAGCGCTAGTTCTGGCTTGCATCAATTTACCTTCAAATGCCGCTTTGATATTGGCAAAACCGAATTCCGGACGGTCCATTTTTGTGTGCAACACAAAATCTAAAACTACTTTTCCATTATCCATAGACTTAAACATATCTAATACCGCATCAGTAAGCCTCTCTGCTTTTTGCTGCGGCTCCTCCAGGAGTCGGACCTTGCGCACCATATCCGCTAATTCTAAATGGCAATCTGCAGCTACATCATTATTTACACCTTTAATTTCGCTACTAAAATTAAGCTTAGCTTTCTGAATACGCGCTTTTTCTAAATCCACCCAATTTGAATAATAGGGATAGAAAACAATCGCATCAATATTTTCAATTTTCAAAATGGCTGAAATATCTTTGTTAGAAAAATCCGCCCAGCCTTGTAAAAAAATCTTTCCCTCCGGCTCTCCGGTATTCCAAGATAAATTCCCTTTTAAATCAAATTTACTTACTCCTTTTGCGGCAGAAGTAGATATGTTAGTAATATAAAAATTTATATCTTTAACTAAAACACTGATTTTCCCGCTAGCTGCCGTGGTATCAATAAAATTTAACCTGCCGGAATAAACTTTTAATTTTTTTATTACTACAGGAAAAACTTTACCTGAAGCAGCAGCCTGCGGCTGGCTCTGATTTTCAACAACAGGAATATTTTGATTCTCTAAAACCGGTGCGCGGCTATCCTTAACCGGTTCAATTACAGGAGGATTACGTTGATAAGTAAACTCCGGGCCGATAATTACAATCTTATTAAAAGCAAGATGCCCAAATAAAAGATTGGGCAGGCTGGGAGAAATATAAATCCGGTCTGCCTTGATTAAACCGGCAACTTCAAACATTTGCGCCTCAATAGTAAATAAAGGCAAAAGAGTAAGGCTGCCTATAGTTGTCTTTAAACCAGTTGCTTTCTGGATTTTATTAGCGATTATATTTTTAGTTGTTAGTAAAATAACTGCGTAAAACAGGCTAAAAATAATAATAACAACCGCAACTTTCTTAAATATTCTTTTCCAGTTTTTCATATCATTTTATGCGCTTGGGCTGAATTAAGCTCCTAATAGCTTTTATCCAGCGAAATCCTTGCGAGCGCAAGTAAGCAAGGGCAAACATCTTATTTTATTTTAATGCGCCTGGGCCGAATCGAACGGCCAACCACCGGCTTAGAAGGCAGGTGCTCTATCCAATTGAGCTACAGGCGCGTAATTAACGCGCACTTACGCAATTGCGCTACCTAGCGCATACCGGCGCAATACCAGTAAGCGCCGGGTAACACCACTTAGCGCAAGGTGCGCACATTAAATTATCAAATGATCTCTTATCTTAAACTATCCTCCCGTCATCTACCAGCTTCGTGGATTTCTCTAGAAATCCACTTGCAGATGTCGGGATTACCTCGCAGACGTCCTACGGACTATGATTTACGTCGCCTACGGCTCCATAAATCATCTGCTCGTTAAATTTATGTCGGGGCGACAGGACTTGAACCTGTGACCTCCTGCTCCCAAAGCAGGCGCTCTAGCCAAACTGAGCCACGCCCCGTTGCATCTCTGAATCTTTTCTTGTGGAGATGCAACGGGGCACGCCCCATCACATCCACACAAATATTAATTATCAAAACCTGAAAAGCTTGCAACGGGGCACACCCCACCGCAAACCATAAGCTCTGAATCTTTATTGTGGAGATACAACAAAACCAAGCCCATCCTGCATCTCCCTCGCTTACATCCACCCAAAAACTTCAGCTACAGAGTATATCAATTCCCCACTTGCTTCTCAATACATTTCTCGATTATCCGTCTCGCTTTCTTCAAAGCGTAGAAACGATGGCTCATCCTATGCTTAATCTTTTCTCCCAGCTGAGCGAATGTCTTCTTAAATTTAGGAATATAAAATAACGGATCATAACCAAAACCTGCACTACCTTTAGGCTCAAAGGCAATCAAACCAGAACAACTGCCCTCCACCACTCCAATTAATCCATTCTGATCAGCTAAAGCCACGGCGCAAACATAATGCGCCTTTCTTTTTAATGCAGGCAGCCCCTTTAATAATCCCAGTAACTTAAAATTATTCTTGGCATCGTTCTTATCCTTACCCGAAAAACGCGCCGAATAAATCCCCGGAGCCCCGCCCAAAACATCAACACATAATCCTGAATCCTCACCCAGGCACAATTGTCCGGTAAAACGTGCCAGCTTTACTGCTTTTTTTACAGCATTCTCTTTAAAGGTTTTGCCGTTTTCAATTACCGGCGGAACATTTTTATAGGCATCCAAAGATAATAATTCTAAATTTACTCCTTTTAAAATATCTTTAATTTCAGATAGCTTCTTTTTATTTTTTGTCGCCACTACCAACTGCATCATTATAACAATATATCCCCGACTAATTTTCTTTGTATGGTAAAAAGTTCTTCGATGCCTTTTTTAGCTAAATCCAGCATTGTATCCATTTTTTCTTTAGAAAAAGGCTTGCGTTCCGCAGTGCCCTGGATCTCGATAAACTCTCCTGCGGTAGTCATAATTACATTCATATCCACTTCCGCCTTAGAATCTTCTTCATAGCATAAATCCAGAATCATTGTATCGTTCAAGATACCCACGCTGGTAGCCGCGATATAATCTCCAACGGGAATCTTATTTATCTTGCCGTCTTTTTTAAGTTTCTGTAAAGCATCCACCAGTGCAATAAAACTTCCAGTAATTGCTGCGGTGCGCGTCCCTCCATCACCCTGAATAACATCACAATCCAACCAAATCGTGCGTTCACCTATCTGCTTCATATCGGTAACTGACCGCAAAGACCTACCAATTAAACGCTGAATCTCATAAGTACGCCCGGAATCCTTGCCTCTGGGAATGCGCGTTCCACATGACCGGGGAAGCATGCCGTATTCAGCAGTAACCCAGCCCGTGCCTGAATTTCTTAAAAACTGCGGAACAGTTTCTTCCACTGAAGCAGTACAGATTACTTTAGTATTACCTAATTCAATTAGGCAACTACCTTCAGGGTATTTAATATAATTCCTGGTGATTGTAACTTTTCTAAGTTTATCATTACCGCGGCCATCAATCCTGGTCATAAACATCCTCCTACGCCTCCATATGCACAATAACCGCATAGCTACGGAAGGCTTCGCTAAACTTGTTTTATTTAGGTGCTCGTTCCCGATAAATATTATTTCCTAAATGGTCAATCGCTACAATCAAAGGAAAATTTTCTACTTCTAACTTTACAATTGCTTCCGGGCCTAAATCACCGTAGGCAACTGTTTTTACACTCTTCACATATTTACTTAAAAGAGCCCCGCAACCGGCATAAGCAATGAAATAAATACCCTTGTACTTTTTAATGGCCTTGATTACTTCTGGACTCCGGCTGCCCTTACCAATCATTCCCCTTAAACCTTTAGCCAGGATAAAACTAGCAAATGCATCCATGCGCGAACTAGTCGTCGGGCCACAGGAACCAACTATTTTTCCTTTAGGGGTCTGCGTAGGGCCGCAATAATAAATAATTGCGTCAAAAAGTTTAAAAGGCAAGGTTTTACCTGCCTTAATTGCTTGAGCTAATCTCTTATGCGCCTGGTCGCGGGCAGTATATATTGGACCACTTAAAAAAACTTCCTGGCGGCCTACTTTTAAGGATTTAACCTGATCCAAATCCAAAGGAGTAAATATTCTCTTCATAGAACTATCTGCGCGCTCCTTAAAGCATGGCAACTGATATTTACACTCACCGGCAGTCCGGCGATATGCGTGGGATAAGTTAAAATTTTTACTGCCAATGCCGTAGTTGCGCCACCTAACCCCATCGGGCCAATTCCGGTTTTATTGATCTGATTTAATAAATCTTTTTCCAGCTGTGAACGTTTAGCGTCTAATCTAACCAATAATGCTTTTTTTGCCAGAATTCCAGAATAATCTGCTGAACCTCCAACTCCAACTCCAACAACATACGGCGGACAGGCGTCAGGCCCTGCGTTTTTCACCGCACCAATAATAAAATCTTTAATTTCTGGCAAGCTAGCAGTCGGCTTAAACATTTTTAACTGAGATTTATTTTCGCAACCAAAACCCTTAGGCAACAGGGTTAATTTTATTTTATCTCCTGGAACAATATCTATATGCATAATACAAGGAGAAAATCCGGATTTACCTCTGTTTAACGGATCGGCTATAATCGAATTTCTCAAACTATATTTTTTGTACCCTTCTTCTACTCCTTTATTAATTGCGGATTTTAAATTTCCGGATACTCTCAAATCCTGGCCAAGTTCGACAAATACAACCGGTATACCCGTATCCTGGCAAATAGCCAAGCTTTCTTTTTGGGCATAAGCAGCATTATCCAGTACCGCCTTAAGAATAGTTTTTGCCCGCCTGTTTTTTTCAGACCGTTGAGCTTTATGTAAAGCCGATAAAACATCTTTACGCAGTAAAAAATTAGCCTGTTTTACTAAATCCATTACTGCCTGGGTTATCCTTACTGCCTTTAGTTCTCTCATCTAGTTTTATACTCCGCTGAAACAGTAGTAGTAATTCCGCCGCGGGGATTAAAAACACCACTAATCTTTACCCAGCGCGGCTTCACTGCGCGCACAAAATCCTCCAGCATTTTATTAATCAGATGCTCATGAAAAATCCCCACATTGCGAAAAGATATGGTGTAAAGTTTAAAAGATTTTAGCTCCACACAAAACTTAAGCGGAGAATATTCAATTCGGATAACCGCAAAATCCGGTAAACCGGTTTTAGGACAGATACAAGTAAACTCCGGAATATCCAAGTTAATAACATAAACCTTATCCGCATATTGATTTTGCCAAACCTCAATTGCCGGTGTCTTTAATTTCCTGACATTATTTTGTAAACCTTCATAATCAGATTTCTTTCCACCATGCACTGTGGCGGACATTTTTATTAGTTTATTCTTCATTTTAACCCCATTATTTTATGAATCTGGGGGATAACGCAAGTGGTAACCCCCTGTTGTGTAGCAATCTCTTTGAAATTCATCATTTTTTCATGTAAAACCGCCTGATTCTCATAGCTATTCGGCTGCAGAACTAAAACGCTGGCCGGGCTTATTTCTTTAATTATCGCCAAAGCCTCTTTTAAATCTTCCTCATAAGTCGCCTGACAGATAATTGCTTTAAGAAACACTTCTTTTTTGGAGGCAATTTTTAAAAATTTACGATGTAATTGCCAAAGATTACCCATCCCGGATGAGCTGGGGAATTTCAAGTCCATCGCAATAATATCAATATGGTCGATTAATTTCTCTAGCTCAAAAAACAGGGTTCCATTTGTTTCCAGATAATGCCGGTGGCCACGCCCACTAGTAAGCTTAAAGATCTCCTTCAAGAAATCCGCATAAAGAAGCGGCTCACCCCCGGTAAAAGAAATAGAATGATACTTATCGCGATAAAGGCTAATTTCTTCAAAAAGCTCTTTTGGTTCATACTCCGTAAACCGGTCCAGCTTAGTATCACAATAAATGCAGCTGAGATTACAGTCAAAAAAACGCACAAAAATCTGCTTCTCTCCCAAATACAGGCCTTCACCTTGTACGCTATCGAATACTTCGGAAATCCTGGCTTTAATCAATTAACTAACGGATCTATCAGCCCCGCCTCCTTAAAACCTTTAGCACGATAATAACAACTATCGCATTTTTGACACGGTTTTTTGCCTGCCCGATAGCATGAACGGGTAAGGCTAAATGGTACACCAAGTTTATTACCTAAACGAATAATCTGTGATTTATTCATATTTAAAAGGGGAACTAAAATTTTAATTCTATTTTTAGCGGCAATCCCAGCTTTAGCCATTTGTATAAAAGCCTTAAAGAAAGCTGGCCGGCAATCCGGATACCCGGAATAATCCTGTGCGTGTGCCCCGATAAATATCGCCTGTGCCTTAATTACTTCTGCCATAGATAGAGCAAAACTTAAAAAAATAATATTACGCGCCGGCACATAAGTAACCGGAACGCCCTGGGTAATTCCCCCCGGAACATTAATTTTTTTATCTAAAAGCGCAGAACCTTTCCAGGGAAATCCTATTTTTAAAATCCGGTAAGCACAGCCGCTGGCCCGGGCGATCTTTACTGCACAAATAACTTCCTGTTTATGCCTTTGCCCATAGTCAAAAATTAAAGCGTGGCATTTATATCCTTTAGCTTTAGCTAAATACAAAGCTGTAGCCGAATCTAATCCGCCGGATAAAAGCACTACCGCAGTCTTAGAAATTTTACTCTTCACCCAGCCCTTCCTTTCATTCTTTAATCCCTACCCGAGGAAGGGCTAGGTTCATAGGTAGCGCTGCTTGTACTATTTTCCCAGACCGTTACACAATTTAATAAAGGAATCGAAGATTTAAGTTGATCATAAACATATTTAGCAATATTTTCAGAGGTTGGATTTACCCCGTTAGAGGCAGGCTGCCGCAGGCAGCCGTCGGTTACCTTCGGCGCCCTGCCTCTAACGGGGTTTACTTTTTTAAAATAAGACAGTTGATTAAGATACTTATGATCCATCTGCTCTAAACAAACATTTAATTTTTTCTTCAGGAATTTAAAATCCAAAACCATGCCGATATTATCTAGCCTCTTAGATTTAACCACTATCTCCACTACCCAATTATGCCCATGCAAATCTTCACATTTACCTTTATAGCCTCTTAAATTATGCGCAGAACTAAAAGTCCCCTGTACTTTTAAGCTATACATTTTCCACCTTCTTTACGTTCATCAATTTAGTCCCCATAAACCGATGAGCTAGAGAACTAAACCATTCAGGATTATCACTGACGTAAAATTTATGTTTGCCGCCCTTGCCGCGATTAAATAAATCTTCACTAGTCAGAATCTTTTTTATTTCAAAAGCTACCTGCTTAGCAGAATCAATCAAAATAACATTTTTGCCCAAAACTTCCTGAATTACCGGCCTAAGCAAAGGATAATGTGTACAGCCTAAGATTACTGTATCCACACCAGCCTGGCGCAGCGGTTTTAAATATTGCCTGGCCACGTTTAATACTACTTCTCCGGAAAGCCAGCCTTCCTCCACAAAAGGAACAAATAAAGGACAAGCCACAGCCGTTACTTTAACTTTAGGATCAAGCTGTTTAATTTCTGTTTCATATGTACGGCTCTTAATCGTTCCCTTGGTCCCGATTACTCCAATACGCTTATTTTGTGAAGCATAAACTGCTTCTCTGGCTCCAGGGGTAATTACGCCGATAATCGGAACACGGAAATTATTCCGGATTACCGGAAGCGCAAAACTAGATGCAGTGTTACAAGCAACGCAAATTAATTTAACATCGTGCTTTAATAAAAATAAAATATTTTCAATAGAAAAACGGATTACGGTTTGAGGCGACTTAATCCCATAAGGAACGCGAGCAGTATCACCAAAGTAAACTATATTTTCATTGGGTAGTTGACGGATTATTTCTCTGGCTACTGTAAGCCCGCCTACTCCAGAATCAAAAACGCCAATTGAACTCATTTTGTTGTTACCTCCACTAATGCCATATCCCGGGAATAATCCCTGACCCCCTCTAATATGCCGTCGGCTAACTTCTCACGATAACTAGAGGTCTTTAACAGCCTTTCTTCATTAAAATTAGACACAAATCCCACCTCAATTAATACCCCCGGCATGGTAATCCCTTTTAAAACCTGAAAACGCGCATTCTTTACTCCCAAAATATCAGCATCAATACTAGAATCCATCACCTTACATAAAGAACGCGACAACTCAATCGACTCTGCGCGGCTATTCGTATAAATCATGTCCCAAATAATCGTCTTGAGCTCCTGAGAATTACTAGCAAAATCAGCACCCTTGAGATTCAATGCGGTAGTTCTTGAGGTAAGCACCGCGCGTTTGGAGTCACTTACACTGGGAGCAACATAATAAACTTCAAACCCGCATAAAGAACGCGAACGGGCAGCATTAGAATGAATACTGATAAATAAATCTGCTTTTGAACGATTAGCAATACTCACCCGCATAGAAAGCGGAATAAATTTATCTGTCGAACGGGTAAGCACTGTCTGTACACCTTCGGCTTTTAAAAGATTACTTAATCTTTTAGCAATATCCAGGTTTACGTCCTTCTCCTTTAAACCATTCTTACCAATCGCTCCGGGGTCATTGCCACCATGACCGGCATCAATCACTACTTTGGTTAATCTTATTTTACCGACACCCGGACGGCGGTGCACCAAAACAGCCTGCCTGAATAAAACATCAAAAACTTGCTCTTTATATTGGAGGGGCACCGCAATTGTACCTTGATAGATATCAATCGGATTATTTAAACGTAAAGTATTATCATTTACCAACACTAGAGCGTCACCAACTCTTAAGCTTGAATGTTGCAGATCTTTGCTTAAATAGACGGTACGGATAAGCGGATCATACTGCATAGTGACCCCGCGTAAATCGCACAAAGTAACCAAAGGATAATAAGTTACTCCGCCGATAAAATAAGTAGCAATATTTTCGCCCACAGGAATAGTGGCGCAACCGCTGATTAAAGCAACCAAAAAAATACAGCTGATAAATATTTTTAAATGTTTTTTAATTTTCATATATTTGTAACACTAAGATGATAATTATAAATAAAGTGGTGGACCCGCCAAAATCTAATATTTTGGCGAGGTCTCACCATTTTTGCACAGCAAAAATGGTGGAGGTGGGCGGAATCGGACCGCCGTCCTTAAGTAATCACCTAAAAACCGCTACATGCTTAGCCTGGTAATTTATTCTTAACCTTGCAACTCCTACCCGGCAGGATTTGCAAGATGCAGCCTTTTCGATTTTGCCCCGGTTTGGAAGGCTAACCGCCGGGACTATCCTACTTGAGCTCTAATCTATCCCGTAGGCAGGACAGCTAGAGGCTTAGCGTTTAATTAAACGCTAAGACTGGTACGCAACCAGCTGGAAATGCTACCGGCTGAAAACCCGGTAACGCTGCCAATCGGTTTGTGAACACTGGTGTTTTTGTGTTTGCGTTTGAATTGTGCAAGGATTGTTAACGCGGCTAACCTTACATCCGCGGCATGCTGCTCTTAAGCGACATATCTTAAGTCGAACCCTTTCACCCCCAAGTTTTCAAAAGAACAATTCTAAAAACGATTATCCTCTTCTATTCTTGATTACTCGGCGCAATATTTTATCAGTTTCCCTGCGCTTAACATCTTCCCGCTTATCATAAAGCTTCTTGCCTTTACAAAGCGCCAGCTCTACTTTGGCAAAACCCCGGTCATTAAAATAAATCTTCAACGGAATTAAGGTTAGGCCTTTTTGGGTAAGCTTGCCATTTATTCTTTGGATTTGCTTCTTATGCAGAAGCAGCTTGCGCGGCCGGTCCGCATTAACGTTTAAATAACTGGCCTGCGCGTAATGACTGATATGGGCGTTATATAAAAATATTTCCTGCTCTTCAAAACGGGCAAAACTATCATTCAGGTTAACCCTGGCATCGCGTAAAGATTTAACCTCCGAGCCTTTTAATTCAATCCCGCACTCTAAAGACTCCAAAACCTCATAATCTCTGTACGCTTTACGGTTAGTAGCAGTTGTGTTGTTCATTTTAGCATAACCCAGTATAAATATAAACTTAAAAATACAGGCATAGTAAACAAGCCGATAACATGGCTAAAAAATACACCTTGACTGATTAAAGCATCCTGCCGGTTAAAACGGCGGATGATCACGGATAAAGAAGTTGCCGAAGGCATCGCCAGTTGCATCACAATCAGAAAACCCAATAAATTCGGCAGTGCAAGTTTTAAAACAACCACTATACCCAATACCGGAAGAATAATCAACTTTCCCAACAAAAATATCAAGGTTGTTTTCCAATCGATATTCTTTAGTTGTACTAAAGCCACATTACCCCCCACAACTAACATGGCTAAAGGCAAAGTGCAATTACCCACCATAGATAAAGGCTTAAACAAAACATCCGGAATAAATTTATTTAAACCCAGCGCAATTAACGCCAGGCTGGTTAAATTTGCGATTACCGGGGCGCTGAAAAGGCTTTGTAGTTTAAATTTAACCTGCTTTTCATAAGTAAGCATATAAATACCTAATGACCAGGCTACTAAATCAAACCCTAATAAAAACAGAAAGATAAAAATAAATATATCATTAGCTTGTTGGCCGGAAAATATCGCCGCAGCCATCGCTAAAGGAAGATAACCTGAATTTTGAAAAGCCACTAAACTTAAAAACTGTAACTTATGCGTTTTTAACCCTGAAAACTTAAGCAACAGCCAGCCGACAATTAAACCCGTAACCGTAATCATCAGGCTGACTAACGGAAAAACCCACCAATTTGGATAAAGATCAAAACGAAAATTCTTGAGCATCTGAACAATAATTAAAGCCGGAAAAATAATCTGGATCACTAAGCGGCTTAAAGCATCCAAGCCTTCATGGGAAAGTATATTTTTCTTAACCAAAATATAGCCTAAACCACCCAAAAGAAATATCTGAACCATCGCCAGGCCGGTAATTTTAAACTGTTCTAAAAACATTAATCCATATCCTCCTGCAACTTATAAACAAATTAACCTATACCTAACAGGTAGAATCATTATTTCAAAATATACTAAGTCATATATTATAACAGCAAAAAAACTCAACCGCAATTTATTTAAAGCTAAAAGGTGATATCCAATTGACAGGATTAGCAGGCTAAGATATACTTAATCAATTCAAGAACCCCACACAATTCTTGCGGGGATCATCCTTGATCTTTCTAACGTTTGATCAGGGATTTCGCTAGATAAAAGATTAAAAGTTATCAATTTTGCGGGAGTGGCGGAATGGCATACGCGCACGTCTCAGAAGCGTGTGGGGTAACCCTTGAGGGTTCAACTCCCTCCTCCCGCATAAAACTCATGGAGAGATACTTCTCCCGCATTTATTATTGGTGGTTCTCCCGCTCATTAGATAAATACTCAAGCGGGATTCCGTTCCCAAAAGGTTTAATCTGGAAAAACGGGAAACTCCATCCCCTCCAGCAATACGTAGTATTTAATAAACTTTCACTAAGTCTCACCGAATTTTTTGAGTTTCCTATAATCAATTCACTAAAAAATCTGTTTGGATAAGTTAATAAGTAGACGCCCTATCGCAGTTTTTAGACACAGGGTATAAAACAAGTTCAGTGCTTTAATAATTCAAATAGTTTAACTAACAAAATTACCTGTGGTATAATAAAACACTAAAAGGAAATTATATCCAGAAAAACAGGTAAAAAGTTTAAATGCAAAATGTAAATGTCACAAAAAAAATATATCCACTTTATGAACTTTTAGCCATAGTTCTTCTTTGTTGTTTAGGGATTGTTGCTTACTCAAATAGCCTCAATGGTTCATTTCATTTCGATGACGAGTCATCCATTGTTGTAAATTTAAATATAAAAAACCTGTCTAATTTAGGGTTGATCTGGGATTTTGCTCCTACGCGTTTCATAACCTACCTCTCTTTTGCCTTTAATTATCATTTACATCAACTGCACGTCTTCGGCTATCATCTATTTAACCTAATTAGCCATTTATCTGTAACTATCCTGGTTTGGTGGTTTGCCTTTTTAACCCTTGCTACGCCAGCAATGAAAAAGAACAAAATTTCTAAGCACGCAAATCTAATTGCTTTTTTTATTGCGGCTGTATTTGTAGCACACCCCATACAAACTGAAGCTGTAAATTATATTGTCCAGAGATCCAGCGGCTTAGCCACATTATTTTATCTACTCACTCTCTGCCTTTATATTAAATCCAGGATTCTGAAAATAGAAAAACCCGATTACGGGCAAAAGATTAATTTTTATTACTTTGCCTCTCTGATAACCGCTTCGGTAGGGATGTTTACAAAAGAAATAATCATCACCCTCCCCTTCATGATTTTGCTTTATGAGTTTTGTTTCTTGAGAATATCTTCTGGATTAAACTGGAAAAGGATCCTGCCTTTCTTTATCATCTCCTTAATTGTTCCGTTAGTATTATTTTATACTAGCTCGGAAAACTCCAGAAAAATGATACAGCTGTTAAAATCCGCGCCGGATATCCCTCGCTGGAATTACCTCCTGACACAGCCTAGGGTTATGATTACATATTTACGCCTACTATTTATACCCTTAAATCAGAACTTAGACTATGATTATCCCGTTACGCATACGTTTTTTGAGCCACCCGTCTTGGCCAGCTTTCTGTTTTTGTTGGTTATTTTAACTGCCGCTATCCGCATATTTCATAAGCACAGATTAATTGCGTTTGCCATTTTCTATTTTTTCTTGACTCTCCTGCCGGAATCAAGCGTTGTCCCTCTTGCAGATGTAATCTTTGAACACCGGCTTTATTTACCAATGCTAGGCTACAGCATATTTTTAGTTACTATTATGTATTATTTATTTAAAAATAAAAATCTTGGGGTAGTAATTCTTATTTTAATTATTTCAGGCTATGCAATTTTAACATACAGCAGAAATTTTGCCTGGCAGGATGATATTACTTTAAGTAAAGATCTGACTCTTAAATCCGCTAAAAAACCAAGAACTTATGTCCAATTAGGTAATGCTTATGCCAAAAAGAAAATGTACAACCAGGCCATAGAGAGCTTAATTAAAGCAACTGAATTAGCGCCTAATTATAGTGAAGCTTACTATAACCTCGGCGGTGTCTATTATGAAAAAAATGATCCTGATAAAGCTATTTTTTATCTAAATCAGGCAATCCAACTAGACCCTCTAGATTTCCAGGCTTACTATTTCAGAGGAATGTCTTTCGGTGATAAAAAAGAATACGCTCAAGCCATAGCTGATTTTAACCAGGCCCTGCGTCTAAACCCAAAGTATATAGAATCATACAGAGCGCTTGCTTATACCTACCAAGCAATTAAAAACAATGATGAGGCGATTATTGTATATAATAAAGCAATCGCGATTAACCCAGGTGTCGCTGAGGTATATATTTATGCTGCGGAGTTTTGCAACGGTATTGGTAAGTATCAAATGGCGATGGATTTGTGTAAAATAGCACTAAAAATAAATCCAAATTCACATGCTGTGCACTTTAATCTCGGCTACACATATGAAAATATGGGTAATTTTGATCAAGCCATAAAATCTTTCCAAAAAGCACTGACGATTAATCCTGATTCAGGCTCAACGTATAATCTTCTCTCTTGGGCATACTATAATATAAAAAACTATAACCTAGCAATCCAATATTATGATAAAGCTATCCAACTTGGATATCCAGCTAATCCTAATTTTTTAGAATCACTTAAAAATACAAATAGAAAACAAACTCAAAACACTCAAATATAGCTATGTCAAAAATAGTTTTTGTTAATCCACCGACCAGCTTATTCCAGCGATACGGTTACTTTGCTGGAATGGGTAACACTTTAGCGCCCTTAGGGTTACTTTATTTAGCGAGCGTAGCCAGGGTTGAAAAATTCGATGTTGCCGTCGCGGAAGCGTCTAATAGCTTAAGCTACGAAGATAGCGTAAGTGAAATTTTAGGCCATCATCCCGATTATGTTGCGATTACCGCTACCACCGTATCTATTTTTAATGCTGCAAGGCTAGCGAGAATGATTAAAGAAAGGGCAGCTAGAATCACCATAATTATCGGTGGAGCACATCTAAGCGCCACCCCTGAAGAAACAATGCAAAAATTCCCCGCATTTGACTTTGGAATAATCGGCGAAGGCGAAGAAACATTGATTGAATTGCTTAAAAGAATAGAGAGTAAAGGTAAATTGGGCGAAGTTCCTGGAATAACTTTTAGGGAAACAAATAAAGTTATACTTACCCCGGAACGACCACCAATTGTTGACTTAGATAAGCTGCCGTTTCCTGCCTGGGATATCCTGCCAAACTTCCCTAGAGGATATTATCCGGCTATATCTAAATTTCAAAAACTGCCCGCGGCTTATATTTTAACCTCCCGGGGCTGTCCTTATAACTGTATTTTTTGCTCCTCCTCTGTTTTTAAAAAAACCTGCAGATTTTTTAGCCATCAATATATATCAGAAATGATCGAACTTCTACACCACCGCTATGGAATAAAGGAAATCTCATTTGAAGATGATACTCTATTTTTATCTAAAGAACGGTTAATCAAAATATGTGAATTTTTATTACAAAAGAAACTTTTTTTAAGTTGGACTTGTAATAGCCGGGCGGACCTGGTAAGCTTGGACATCTTAAAATTAATGAAACGGGCCGGTTGTTGGCAGATAGGTTTTGGTATAGAAACCGGTGTTCAAGACATCCTGGATTTCTCTAGAAAAGGACTTGGCCTTGGACAAATTGAAAAAGCAGTCGCATTAACTCGTCAAGCAGGCATCTTTAGCAAAGGATTCTTTATCTTGGGCTTTCCTAAGGAAACAAAAAAAACTCTGCGCCAGACTATTGATTTTGCTAAACGAATTAAATTAAACGACATTACCGTCTCTTTTATGACGCAGTTTCCCGGATCAGAACTTTATAGAATTGCAAAACAATATGGCCAGCATACTGAAGACTGGCAAAAAATGAGCATGTTAAATACTGTTTTTATACCCTCTGGCTTACAGAAGAAGGACCTGGAGAAATACTTTAAGCTCTTTCTAAAGGAATTTTATTTTAGGCCTAAAATTATTCTTGATTACCTGCTTAGAATAATGAAAAACCCGCTTTATTTCAGAAGAATATTGAAGATCAGTATTCCTCTATTAAAATTTATATTTTTGAAACCGAAACAATGTTTAGCTCAACAGCTTGAAAAATAATTAAAACTAAATATGCCCACAAACAATAATTTCTACAGTTATAGCAAAACATTGCCTCAACGAGAACAATACGCAAAAAACAGGCTCAGCAGGATTTATTGGAATTATCGCAATAGAACCATATTGAACAATATCCACAAAGAAGCAAATATAATATTAGATGCTGGCTGCGGAGAAGGAATAACGCTAGAAAAATTAACTAAGACCTATCCTAACAAAGATGTCTGGGGAATAGAAATAGACAAAGAAAAAGTGGCTATTTGCCGAAAGCATGGATTAACTGTTACCGAAGCAAACCTACTACAGCTAAATACGCCTTCGGAAACGATCGACTGTTGTATCTTGGCAGAAGTGATTGAGCACTTTAAATTTCAGGATGCGATATTAGTAATTAAAGAAATGTATAGAATTTTACGTAAAGACGGTACACTTATAGTTGTATTCCCCAATGATTTCATATTTAAAATCACCCGGATCGCTGCGCTTATGTTTAAAGAAGCTTTCTATAATACTGGACATCTCTGGCAGTGGACTCCTGGCGAGATGGAAAAACAGCTTAGATCTCTTGGTTTTAGAATAATAAAAATAACCAATATCCCTTTTTTAATCTGGCCATTAAGCCTGCATTGTATAATGGTGGCCCATAAACCAAAATGAGTAGAATAGTTTTGATCTGCGCACCAACCTCTGAACACGCCTATCACCAACTCCAGGACTTTGTGGCAGTTATACCGCCAACGAGCATCTTAACAGTCGCTGCCTGCTTAGAACGTGTCGGGCATAAAGTCATACTTTTAGATGCCGATGGCCTGGCTTTAAACTTTACAGCATGCTTAAGCCGGGTACTTGACTATCATCCTGACTATATCGGCGTCACGGCCATGACGGCAACCATGGAAATTGCAGCAAGTTTATGCGAATGCGTAAAGAAAGCAGATCCTAAAATAATTACTATTTTCGGCGGCATCCATGTTACGGCGTTACCGGTGGAAACCATAGAACAATACCCCTTTGTTGACTTTGTAGTAAGAGGTGAAGGCGAATACACCTTGCCGAAATTAATACAAATATTAAACTCTAAAGACTCCCCGGATGAATTACCAGGCATAACTTTTCGCAAGGGTTCAAAAATAATTGACAATCCTCCCCCGGCGCCTATTGCTAATCTTGACGACTTACCCAGCGGCGTGCGCGCCCCCGTAGGAGTTCTTTATACCGCCAGAGGATGCTACAGAAACTGCACATTTTGCTCATCTAAAACAGTCTTGGGCCGAGGTATCCGTTATTTCAGTATTAGCCGCGTGATGGAAGAACTAGATATCCTGGTTAAACAGTATAAAATTAGGATTTTATATATCCAGGACGATACCTTTACTGTGAATAAAAAACGTTCCATGGAAATTTGTGAAGAAATAATTAAACGCGGTTATAAGTTAGAAATAATGATCGCGGGCCGCTGCGATGAAGTGGATATGGAACTCTATCAAAAGTTACGCCAGGCCGGAGTAAACTGGTGCTGCTTTGGAGTAGAAAGCGGTAATCAAAGCATTCTGGATAGCGTTAGAAAAAATATCACGCTGGAAAATGTATATAAGTCATTTGCAGCTGCCAACAAGGTAGGTTTTCATATCGGGGGGAATTTTATGCTAGGTTTCCCCGGTGAAACCTGGGATACCGCCATGGACACCATAAACCTGGCCACGAATAAATTAGAAATGGACTATGCCTCATTTGCTATTTGCGTTCCTTATCCGGGAACTGATATTTATAATTACGCTATCAGCAAAGGGGTAAAAATGCCGAATTGGTCGGGGTTTGGATTAGTCAACTCTCCCCCTATCCCCCTTTCGGATTTATCAGTCCAACAGCTCTATGCGTTAAGGCGCAAGGCAACTTTTGATTTCTTTACCCGCCCCCGATACCACTTAAGGCTTTTAAAGAAATTCAAAAAAAATATTATTATCCGTGACTTCGCTAAAACCGGATTAGCCGTTGCTAAAGAAATACTGGCAGGAAGGTATTGATGAACGGTAAAAAAATCCTATTTGTCGAACCCGCCCCTCTGGAAAAAAGAACCGCGGAGAGATTAGCCGGTTGTTCATATGAGCTATACCATTTTCCTGACCTGGCCAACTTATATATATTCACTTTACTGCATAAATATGGTTTCCAGTTAAATTATATCGATGCCGTATTGGAAAAAATACCTGAGAGCAAATTTTGGGAGGCAATCAGGAGCTATAATCCGGATTATTGCCTGCTCCATTCTGTTATTCTTTCTAAGCCCACGGATTTGGCTTTTATCCATAAGTTATCCCGGCTTAACCAAGATACTAAGATTATAGTTTACGGCCCGGAGCCAACGCGTGCTCCGGAAGATTATCTTATTTCGCCAAAAGTGATTGTATTTAGGGGTGAAGTCGAGGATAACCTTGTTCACTATTTTACAGAAGGAAAATTAATTGGCGTCTCGCTTCTTGAGAAGAAAACTTTCCTGCACATACCTCCTTCCGGCTCTTTAGTGGATCTGGATAACCTGCCCATACCCTACAGAAATCATCAAATATTTCTGCCTTACTTAAAAAAATATTTTAATCCAAAGTTTAAAGGAACACCTTTCACTACGATGATGACTTCTCGAGGATGTATTTTTAATTGCATCTTTTGCGTCCCTATTTCTATAAATTTTGCCAGAGAATTAGAATATAAAAAATATTTCGGCAAGAAACCGCCACTAAAAATAGCCAACCCCCAAAGAGTAATACTGGAATTTCAAGAAATAAAGAAACAGGGATTTAACTCAGTAATGATCGTTGATGACCAATTTTTATGGGAAGAATCCAGAACAATACAGATCTGTGAGGGAATCAAGGATTTAAAACTTGAATGGGGATGTTTAAGCCGGGCGGATTTCTTAACAAATAAACAAATCATCAAAACACTGGCAGATGCCGGATGCCGCTCTATTGATATTGGAGTAGAGAGCTTAAACCAAAAAGCGCTGAATTATATTAATAAAAATCTTAAGGTTGAAACAATCATTACTGCAATAAAATTGTTAAATGACTACGCAATAGAACCAAAATTGAATATAATGTTAGGCTGTTGCCCTGATGAATCACCTCAAGACATAATAAGCACTATCGACAAATTAAAAGATATGAAATTAAAAAACATCATGTTTTCTATCGCCACTCCTTTTAAAGGCACTGATTTTTATAACATCTGCAAGGAACAAGGTTATTTAACCGAAAATTCTACCAGCATCGATCCTTTGTCCAAAAGCATAATTAATTATACAAAGCTTTCAAATAAAACCCTGGAAAATTTAGTGCGCTATGCGTATAGATCATTCTATTTAAGGCCCCAGATAATTTTTAACCGGATAAAAAAGTATAAAAAAATCGGGGACTTAATTAAAGATCTAACAATCGGTTTTAAATTATTTAGGAGGCGCTAATTGAAAGTAAGCTTTATCATTCCTGTTTATAATAACGCAAATACATTAAGCAATACGGTAGAATCTATTTTGAAACAAAAAACCAACCAGGCATTAGAAATAATTATAATCGATGACGGTTCTACGGACAATCCCGCAGAAAGGCTGGCTAAATTATTCAGTGAAAATAAGAATATTAAATTGTTCCGGCAAAAAAATAAAGGTGAGGCCGCTGCTCTTAATGCAGCTCTGGCACATTGTGAAGGAGAATTTGTGGCTTTGATTGAATCCGACGTTGAGCTAGAAGAAGGCTGGTTAACTAAAGTAACCAGAGAATTTGATTGTCCGAGCATTATGGGGGTAGGAGGACATTTAGTAACTGCCCAGGATGATTCTTGGATCGCCAGGATTGCCGGTTATGAAATAGAACTTAAATTTAAAAATAAACCGCACTGCACAAAACATATTACTTCGGCAAATGCGATTTACCGCAAGGAGGCCTTTAACAAAATCGGTAGATTTAATGAAAATTTGTTAAATGCTGCTTTAGACGCCGATTTTAATTCCAGGATTATAAATTGCGGGTATAAACTTATCTATGTTGAAAATGCCCTCGCCATCCACCATTTTAAATCAACTTTGTTGGGTTTCTTAAAACGACAATACGCCTATGCAAGATACAGAGTATTTTTGCCCAAAGCTGAACTTTACCCCCTGGATAGATGGTTTTTATTGAATACTTTGTTAACCGGAATGTGCATTCTAACATTAGCCATCAGACCGCTAACTATTTTTATTTTATTTCTTTTCTTGCTGTTAACTTTACAGATAGGTTTTGCTTGCATACTTTTAAAAATTAAAAAAGATCCGGCCATTATTCTTTATCCGTTGATTTCCATTTTAAGAAATATCGTTGTAGTGTTCGGGATTAGTATAGGATTAATTAATAAAACCAAGGCATACTTAACAGTAAAAGCATGAATATCTCAAAATGCATTATTATTCCGGCATTCAATGAAGCAGAAAATGTTGGCGTAGTTATAAAAGAAATTAAAAAAAAATATTTTGATTTGCCTATTTTAGTAGTTGATGATGGTTCAACTGATAATACTGCTTTTCTTGCAAAACAAGCAGGAGCGGTTGTAGTCTCTCTTCCCTTTAATCTAGGTTACGGGGCGGCTTTGCAAACTGGCTTTAAATATGCGGCAGCTCATAACTATGATTACCTGGTATGCCTGGACGCCGATGGACAACACGAATCCAAATCCATACCTTCCTTATTTTCTGAGATTCAGAATAATCAGAATGATATCATTATTGGTTCGCGTTTTTTAGGAGAATCCGCTTACAAAGTTTCTACTTTAAGAAGGATTGGTATTGCTATTTTACGGGTGATTGCCAGCTCAGTTACCCGACAGAAGATTACCGATCCCACCTCTGGTTTCATCGCCTTAAATCGCAGGGTATGCAAATTTTATTCTAACATGTATCCTTCGGATTTTCCGGATGCCGATGTAATTATCGCTTCTTACTTCGCAAACTTTAAAATAAAAGAGATTCCGGTAAAAATGTATTTAAAAAACAGCAAAAAATCAATGCACAGCGGAATGAAACCTCTTTACTATATATTTAAAATGTCGCTTTCATTATTAGTTATCTTTATACGTAAACTTTTGACAAAGAGAAATGCTGCAAATTAACTAATAAAATTTCAAGGAGGGGAAAATGCTTTTTAGGCAAAAATTATTTGCGATATTAGTTGTGGTTTTTCTTTTGCTGCTGATTGTTGAATTAATCCGGCGCAGAAAGCTGCGCGAAGAATATTCATTTTTGTGGATTTTGTGCGGGATTTCTATTCTGGTTTTAATCAGTTGGTATGACTTATTATTACTGCTGACAAAACTTATCGGGGCGGTAGTGCCGACAACAACACTCTTTATTTTTACGCTTCTATCGCTATTTTTAATTGCTCTGCACTTTTGTGTAAAAATATCCGAACTTACAGACAAAATAATAAAATTAACTCAGGAATTAGCCATTTTAAAAACGGATATTGAGAATAAAAAAGCATAGCTTAAGAAAAAGGCTTATTTTCACTTAGGCCTTACGGCTTTATTCTTTTTCCACTCCTGATAACGCTTTTGATAAGCTTCAAAGGAAGGCTTGGTGGAATAATCCCAACGCACTAAACAAAAATAATCAACACCATTACCCCAATGTTCCTTGGTATCACGGAAAAAGGCCCAGAAAATTTTTTCCACCTGCTGATTTTTTAACAATTCGCCATAAACTTCTTTTACCCATTCAGCCTGTTGGCGCTCATCAGGATTCTCTCCCATCCACCAATTATCTGTCTTTAATCCGGATTCTACCCCCGGGCAGCCAATCTCCGTTATCCAGATTTTCTTATGCGCATCACCATTACGCACCATTATTTTATAAGCAAGATTAGGATAACTAATTACCGCCTTTATACCATTTTTTCCATGTAAAGGGCTTTCAAAAAAATGCAGGTTTAATATATCAAAATAATCTTTTGCTCCATTATCATACAAATGATTAATACTAACTAAACCATTGGCAATGCCGCCATTTAGAATCTTACAATCAGGGTCTATTTTTTTAGCTGCCAAATAAACCTCTTTCAATAGAATACAATAAGACTTAAGACTATCCTGCTTTTTCCAGTAGATAGCTGAATCCGGTTCATTCCAAACCTCCCAATACTTCACTTGATCCTTATAGCGCTGGATAACTTTGCTTGCGTAATTTACGAATTTCTGGTTATCTTCAGGCGGACAATTCCATTCGCCGCAGGAAGAAGCCCAATTTGTACTGTAATGTAAAACACCTAAAATATGAATATCATTATTTTTAAGCACCTTAACAATATTGTCATATTTAGTAAAGTCAAACTTCCCCTCCTGAGCTTCGATATCTGACCATAAAAAATCCCACCTTACCCAACCCACACCAGCATCACGCATAAGGGAAACCACTTCTTCCAAATCGCGTTGGCTGGAATATTTATAATTATTCCAAGAATGATTCCAATGCAAAAATTCCAAAACCCCAAAAGGGTTATCAAAATTTACCTTGTCTAAATGCGCCACATTATTTTTCATATATTTCTTATCGGAAATCTCTCCTGCCGGTAAACGGCAAAAGGTTAACAAAAAAATTACCAAGAGAGCAATTATTCTATTCACCCCGTTAGAGACAAGACACCTAGGGTAACTAACGGCTGCCTTCGGCAGCCTGTCTCTAACGGGGCTGGTGGCTTTCTTGTTCAATATTGATGTAGTCCCCAAAATCAATCTGCTCCCCCAGTTCCTGCTTAACTACTCTAATCCGATCAGGAACATAAGGGTGGGTCTTATAATACGACTGTTCTCTAAGCGGCATCCTACGGTTGATATCCTGCAACTTAATTAAAAAAGTAATCATGCTATGTGGATCATAACCAGCCAATTTAGCATAACGGGCACCCAGTTGATCTGCTAATAGCTCATCTTCGCGGTTATAGCCAAGCAAAAATTGAGTAAAAGCAGCATCTGCGGCGCTGCCTACCTCTGAAGCACCAGGAGCTACAGCCACTAACACTCTTAAAATAGAATAACTCTGCATCGCCTGAAGTTTCTTTATGCTATGCCGGGCAACAATATGGCCTACCTCGTGTGCTAAAACACAGGCCAACTCATCATCATTAGCCACTTTATCCAACAATCCACTGTTAATATAAACATACCCTCCGGGTAAAGATACAGCGTTAACCTCATCATCATCTAAAACCCGGAAATAATAATCAATCTCTTTTCTATCGCTGACGGCAGCTACCTTTTTGCCAATATCCTCCACGCGTTTTTGCTGTAATGGATCTGCGGAAAATTTTAATTCTTTTTCTACCCTACGGTTAATTGACTGGCCCATCTGGACTTCCTTATCCGTACTATAATAATATTTCTCCTCCTGTTTAGTAGCAAGATTATATTCCGTAGAGCAGCCAGACAAAACCACGGCAGTTAATAAACAACTGGTGGCCGTTAAAAAAAACGAAAGAATTTTTACATCAAACTTTTTAAGCATCAGATATAATTTTCTCAAAGGCAGTCCGACTACATTATAAAAACACCCATCGATTCGCTTAATAAAAAATGCCCCTTTGCCCTGGATATCAAAACTACCGGCTTTATCTAAAGGAGAAACCTGTTTAAAATAATTATCAATCTGCGCCGGGCTTAATTTATCCATATAAACTCTTGCTCTTTCATAATCTAGCAGGAGTTTTTGTTTACTTTTAGTTTTTTTAATTAGTGCCAAACCGGTGTATAGCCATTGCGGCCTACTGGATAATTGTTGAAGCATCCGGCGGGCAGCTGCCATATTCTTCGGTTTACCGAAGATCTTACCATTCTGCACACAAATAGTATCGGCGGCAATAATAATTCCACCAGTTACTCGAGCTGCTGCTTCTTCTGCTTTTTTACGGGCGTTCTTCTGCACAAGTTGAGGATATGATAAATTACCGCGTTGAGTTTGCTCTTTAACTTTAGAAGGTAGGATTTTAAACTTCAGGCCAAATTTTTCTAATAATTTCTTTCTGGCCTTAGAATTGGAGGCTAAATAAATCTTTTCCATAGAATATTATTTATTTGCGGGTGACGCGCAAGATGCCTCGAGCCAAATTTGGCGAGAGGCGCTCCTGCGGCAGGACCCGCAAATAAATTATTAATTATCATTAAGCGCCGCACTCTCTCCTGCCAGATACCCGGTTGAGAAAGCTGCCTGGAGATTAAATCCTCCAGTATCTGCATCCACATCAATCATCTCTCCGCAAAAATATAACCCCTTAACCAGACGAGACTCCATTGTCCGCGGATCAATTTGTTTTAAACTTATTCCCCCGCGGGTAACCATACCCTCTTCAATCGGCCGTGACCCGGAAATCTCCAAATGAAAACCTTTAAGTAAAGAAGTGATCTTCTCTCTTTCCTTTTGCGTAACCTGGCTGCATTTTTTCAGCGGATCAATCCCGGCAGCGTCAGCAAAAACCATAATTAAGCGCAAAGGCAATAATTCTTTAAGCATATTCTTAATGCTTTTTTTGGAATTTAGTTTAAACTCCCTCAATAAACGGGCATCCAGCTGTTGAATAGACAAGGCTGGTTTTAAGTCTATATCCACAAATACAGTTTGATCCGACGTCTTTAAATCTATAACTTTACCGCTTAAAGTAATCACTAGCGGCCCGGATATCCCGGTGGCAGTAAAAACCAACTCTCCAATCTCTGAAACAATCTCCCGCTTTCCATCAGAAAACTTAAGTTTAATATTGCGCAAGGTTAATCCTTCTAACTTTTTAACATAACTTTGCTTTACATCCAACGCAACTAAACCCGCACGTAAGGGTACAACCATATGCCCTAACTTCTTAGCAATATTTATTCCCGAAGCATCAGAGCCAGTGAAACTATAACTAGCGCCTCCAGAAGCTAAAATAACGCAATCACCAAGAATATTTTGGCCATTCTCTAAACGTACTCCTTTGGCTTGTCCGCCGGTAACCAAAACATCCACAACTTTACTGCGACAGATAACCTGCACACCCAATTTAACTAATTCATCTTCTAGCACTTTAAGAATACTGGCAGATCGATCACTCTGTGGAAATACACGCAGTTGACGTTCAACTTTTAACTTTAAACCGCGATCTTCAAAAAAAGAGATTAATTCTTGATTAAAAAATTTCTTAAAAGCATCTCTTAAAAAATCGCCGTTTTTAGAGAAACGTTTTAGAAAATTAGGAAGGTCTTCTGTGTTGGTAAGATTGCAGCGGCCTTTGCCGCTAAGGAGAAGTTTATTGCCCAGCGAGCTCTTTTTTTCCAGAAGAAGCACAACCTGGCCAAGAGAGCATGCCCGGATTGCCGCCATTATGCCTGATGGCCCAGCGCCTACTACTATAATTTTTATGTTTTTCACGCAACACCTAACCTAAACCGAAATCCGTAATCTTAAAGATTGACTCTAGTTTTAATCCTGCTTTAGCTAAATTCTCAGCAGCGCCCTGGTTGCGGTCAACAATCACGATTGCCTTTTCGGCGATTACTCCAATTTTATCCAAAGCCTGTTTAGCCTCCAGAATCGCCTTACCGCTGGTAGCCACATCATCAACCAAAACCACCCGGCTTCCTTTTTTCAAAGCTGGCCCCTCTACCTGCTGCTGCGTTCCATGTTCTTTGGCCTGCTTACGCACGATAAAAGTATTCACCGGATGCCTATTGATATAGCTTACTGCTGCCAAAGCACCCACAATAGGATCAGCCCCTAAGGTCGGTCCGCCGATGGCATCTAAAGCTTCATCTTTGAGCATATCCAAAATAATGTTAGCCACCAAATAACCCCCTTGCGGACTCAAGGTAATTATACGCCCATCAAGGTAATAGTTACTTTCCTTACCTGAAGAAAGCACAAATTTGCCTCTTTTTAAAGCCTCTTGGTTTAATAAATTAAATAATTCCTGCTTTAACTGCGTACAATTTAACTTTTCCATGGTTTTTATTCTACTATCGATAGAGTTGACTGTCAATTACTTTGACAAACGTAATTTTCATTGATATTATATCTTTATGTTGCGGGGGTTATTAAAAGGCTTAAAGGATCTATTTTATCCAAACTGCTGTTTAGTTTGTAAAAATATAATCCGGACACCTAACCAACAGGCGGCAGGCACCTTAGCCCTGAAGCAATAGAAAAAAATACTTGTCCAAGCTGTGGGAAATACAAAAAAGATTTCTATTTTGACCGGGCCTTTAGTCCTTGCGCATATTCCGGCTCTGTAAAAAAACTAATCCATGAATTTAAATATTCCGGTAAAGATTACCTGGGTAAACCTTTGGGAAAAATAATGAATACTTTTATCCAAGATTACCAATTGCCAATTGAACATCTTGATTTCATTATTCCTATACCGCTACATAGCAGCCGCAAAAGAGAAAGAGAATTTAACCAAGCTGAAATTTTAAGCCAAGAAGTAGCGAATGAATTCGGAAAGAGGGTCTTAGCTAATGTTCTCATACGTATCAAACCTACAAAAACTCAAACTGAGTTTACTTTTCAACAACGTTGCCGCAATATTGAGGGATGTTTTATGGTCACCAAACCGGAATTAATTAATAATACAAATTTACTGCTTGTTGATGATGTCTTAACCACTGCCGCTACCGCAAATGAGGCAGCCAAATGTTTAAAGGCAGCCGGAGCCAGAAAAGTGCTCTTTTTAACTTTAGCTAGTTAACTATGAAAATCCTGCGTAATTACATCTTAAGGGAATTCTTCGGACCGCTACTATTAGTTCTAGGAGTATTAACCTTTGTCATGGTGCTTATCGGTAATTTGAAACGCATTGCGGATTTAGTGATTAATAAAGGAGTGGATATATTCAGCGTAATCCAGATCTTTATTTACCTTACTCCTTATATCGTCACCTATACCCTGCCGATATCAATCCTGGTGGCAGTATTGCTGGCTTTAGGTAGATTAAGCGGTGATAATGAAGTAATCGCTATCCGCGCCAGCGGCATAAACTTATTTAAATTAATGCTGCCCTTATTGATTATTGGTTTAGCTTTAAGTTTGGCCCTGGCAGTTTTTAATGATCAAGCTGCGTCATATTCTCATTTTGCTTACCGCAAAACCCTGCAGGAAATGGGTATTAAAAATCCTACTGCCGCTTTTGAAGAAGGAGTATTTATTGATTCTTTCAAAAAATATATCCTCTTTATCTACCATGTCGACCAGAAAAAAAACCGGCTCAATAACATCCGCATCTATGAGCCGCAGGGCGAAGACCGGCCCACCCGCACGATTGTCGCTAAAGCCGGAGAATTTATCACTATGCCGGGGAAAAATACTGTAAAATTAAAACTTATCGATGGGACCAGTGACGAACCTGACCCGGAAAACCCAACTAACTTTTATAAACTTAATTTCCGTACTTACTTTATGAATCTGGACATGGCCCAAATGCAGGATAAAGTTGTAGAAAAGAAGTATAAAGAAATGACTATTCATGAGTTAAAAAAAGAGGCGGCTAAACTTAAATCTGAAGGCATTAGCCCCGCCCCGCTCATTACCAAAATACATGAGAAACTAGCCTTAGCCTTTTCTTGCTTTGTTTTTATGCTCTTAGGGTCCTCTTTGGGGATTATTACGCGCCGGCGCGAAAAATCCATTAATATCGGAATTGCCGTATTAATTATTGTCTGCTATTATCCTTTATATATCGGCTTAACCGCACTAGCCATGGAAGGAGCCTTACCGGCAGCCCTGGCTATATGGTTACCCAATATTATCTTTGCCAGTGTCGGAAGTTATTTAACCTATAAACTATGCGCATCTTAGACCGCTATATCCTAAAATCAATTATTTATATTTTCTTTTCTTGTATTTTTGTATTTCTATTTCTTTATATCGTTATCGACCTACTTTCTAATCTAGATGAAGTATTAAAACATCAAGCCACCTTAGCGCTGCTGATACGCTATTATGTTTCATATCTGCCGATTATGTTTGTGCAGGTCTCCCCTTTTGCCTGTCTCTTGAGTACGGTTTATACTTTCGGAAAACTAAACCACAATAATGAAATTATTGCTATGCGTTCAAGCGGTTTAAGTATATTTGAAATCGCCCGCAATGCCCTAATCTTTGGCTTACTAATTAGCTTAGCAGTATTCTGGGTAAATGACCGATTTGTCCCTGTCTCTTCTGTCGAAAATCAAAAAATTAAAATCCAGATTGAAGAAGGCACAAAAGGTAAGCCTAAAAAAAATGAAGCAATCACCAACCTTACGCTCTACGGTATGAGGAATAGATTATTTTTTATCAGCAGGTTTTTACCAGCTGCAAAAACCATGGAAGGGATCACCATTTTGGAGCAAGATGAAAAACAGAATTTGACTAAAAAAATCATCGCTACTAGGGGAGTCTACCAAGATGGACTGTGGAGATTTTCGCAAAGTATCACTTATAAATTTGATAGCAATGGACAGGTAATTGACGAGCCAAATTATTTGGAAGAAGAAATCATGAGTATTCCGGAAACCCCGGAAAATCTTGCCTCTTTAAGGCAAAAACCGGAACAAATGAATATCCGCCAAATGCAGGACTATATCTGGATACTCTCTAAAAGCGGAGCCACTACGGTAATTAGGAATTTAAAGGTCGACCTTTATCAGCGTTTCACTTCACCATTTACCAGTATCATCATTATCCTTTTGGGAATACCATTTTCTCTTCTGATGCGTAAACGCGCAACGGGGATGTCTTCTATCGGAGTTTCAATTATCGTGGGCTTTCTCTATTATGTCCTGGATGCGATCTGCCTGGCTATAGGAAAATCCGGTTTAATCACGCCTATTCTGGCTGCTTCATTAAGCCACATTATTATTCTATCCAGCAGCCTCTATCTTATTTCAAAACTACCTTAATAAGCAGACAACTTACGGAAGCGGAAGCGACGTAAGTCGTAGGCGTTAGGCCGTCTGCGTATTAATTTCGCCGAATACACCAAAATTCCAGATAATTTTGGTGTAGATTCTGAGGCGAAGCTTTCGTTATCTATAAATCCTAGGAATTCTACTCCCTAAACCACAAACAATCTCATAGGAAATTGTACCGGATAACTCCGCAAGTTCTTCCGCGGTAATTTGTTGCTTACCCTGTTTACCAATTAAGACTACCTCATCTCCGATTTTCGGCTTAAAATTACCGACATCCACCATAATTTGATCCATACAAACTCTACCACTAACCCTAAACCTCCGGCCACCAATCAAAAGCCAGGCTAAATTGGAAAGATTGCGCGGGTAACCATCACCATAACCGATAGGCAAAGTAACAATCCGCGTTGGCCGCGCCGTTACATAAGTTAACCCATAACTTATACCGACATGCGAGCCAACTTGTTTAATGAAAACTACGCGGGTTTTAAGACTCAACACCGGCTTCAATTTTAAGCCTAAATTTTTCTTAGGATACAAACCATAAATTACCAATCCCGGCCTAACCATCGTAAAATGGCTGTTACGATGGTTAATTAAACCAATACTATTGGCAGCATGCACCAGAGGAATCCCTATCCCGCTATTTTTTAAATCCACAACTAATTTATCAAATATACTGATTTGCCTGGCAGTAAATTTACGGTCGGAATCCGCAAGAGGAAAATGCGTAAAAATCCCCTGGATCTGTATATTCTTTAGTTTGTGAATATCCGTTACTAATTTAAAGGCTTCCTTGGGCAAAACCCCGATCCTGCCCATCCCGGTATCGATTTTGATATGCACCGGCATAACCTGCCTAAGCATTTGAGCTTTAACACTAATAGCACAGGCTAACTGAAGGTCGCAAACTGCAGGAATAAGCTGATAAGTAAAAAGCGGGCTGATATCTTCTTTAAGAACTAACCCTAAAAGTAAAATCGGTTTTTTAATTCCGGCTCTTCTTAATTTTATCCCTTCATCTATAGAGGCAACCCCTAAATAACCCAAACCACAGGCAACTAATTTCCTGGCTACCGGAATTAAACCATGCCCATAAGCATCGGCTTTTACGGTAACCAAAACTTTAATTTCAGGACGCAGAAGAGACTTAACCTCTTTAAAATTATGCTCCAGACAATTTAGGTTGACTTCCGCCCAGGTGGGCCGATAGCCTATCGCGTTTTTATTTGGCATTCTTTAGGATATAAATAAATGGGTTTAATCGCCAAAGCCGAAGAAAATTGTTTAGTTTTAATCCTGTCCAACGCCAGTTCCATAAGATTGTGTGCCTGCGGAGTCCAATAATCTTTATCTAAAACAGATGTATTCTTTATACGCGCCAATAATGCATCACCATACAAAGCTACAGCATCTCCCAAAATTACCGACTTGCCGGGGAATCTTTCAATTAACTCATCTAAACTAAGTAGCGCATATGCACTCTTACGCTGCAACTTTCCCTGTACGTGCCTATAAGAACTGCAGTAAATAAGCGATCTTCTGGCATCTACCGCAGTAATGATTAAACGATCATCTAGCTGCGCATTCTTAGCCAGAATATCTAATGTTGAGATTCCAATAACCGGCTTATTTTTTATCACACTTAACCCTTTAATCGTAGCTAAACCAATACGGATTCCAGTAAAAGACCCTGGCCCTAAACCGCAGGCAAAATAATCAATGTCGGATACTTTTAATC
Source organism: Candidatus Omnitrophota bacterium (assembly GCA_026387265.1). Classification (GTDB taxonomy): domain Bacteria; phylum Omnitrophota; class Gorgyraeia; order Gygaellales; family Profunditerraquicolaceae; genus UBA6249. The sequence goes on along the minus strand of JAPLLZ010000029.1, from coordinate 39,987 downwards.
CTACAGCACTAAGCACCCGCTGGATAGTTGGAACCAACAGCGCCGAAAGATTCCGCCCAGTTTCCAGGCTGTATTCATAGAACTTACCGTCTACATGCAAACCTAAACAAAGACGCGCCGTCGTAGTATCAATCCCGAGTATTTTCATTAATCCTTTCTAATAATTTCTTATATCCGGAGCCTTTTGCCAAAAACTTAAAACACCTTTTATTTCTGGCTTTAGTAAATAGCTTAATCTTTAAAAATTCCTTTGGCAAGAGGAATTTCAACCGCTGCGGCCATTCAATAACCGTCACCGCATCAGAATACAGATATTCTTGATAACCTAAAGCAAAAATATCCTCCGGTGAATTAATACGATAAAAATCAAAATGTTGCAATAAATGTTTTCCCTGATATATGCGCAACAAAACAAAGGTCGGGCTAACCACATCATTTTTATTAATCCCTAACCCCTGAGCAATTCCTTTAGCTAAGACGGTTTTACCTGCCCCCAATTGTCCATCTAAAAGGATAATCTCTCCGCCAGTAAGGCAACCAGCAATAACCCTACCTAATTTTAATGTCTGATTAACCGATGCAGATATTTTTTCCATTAGAAATGTTGGTACCCTTTTAATTTAAATCGGGAATACCTGTTTTTATAATTAATCAGCCTTAAGCCGAATGATTCCGGCATAATTTCACCAATAACTTTAAAACGATATTTAGTACTTTTGATAATTTTACTTGCCTCTTCTCTGGTGGCAGTAAAAAGAAGCTCAAATTCTTCACCCGAACAAAGAGCATCCTGGCTGTTTTTTGCCTGTTTGCTTAGAGGAATAAGGCTTTCATATAAAACTGCCCCTACTAAACTTTGTTTTAAAATATGTCCTAAATCCTGCACCAGACCGTCGGAAACATCGATCATGGAATTAATCTTAAAATTATTTACTAAAAACCGCGCTTCTTTTAAACGCGGAGTAAATTTTAAATGTTTGCCTTTGATCGAGCCGCCGAATTCACCAGTTACCATAATAATATCACCGGTTTTTGCTCCCCGGCGCAAACAAAGGTTATTCTTCTCCACTTCTCCCAATAGGCTTACATCAATAACAAGCTTGCCAGAAGCCGAAATATCTCCTCCAACAACATTAATATCAAACCTACCGGCCATATCAAATAGCCCTCTTGCCAATAAATCTACCTGACTCACCAACATATTTTTAGGTAACCCTAATGACACTACCGCGTGCTTAGGCACTCCTCCGCAGGCAGAAATATCGCTGATAGAGATTCCTAAAGCTTTAGCGCCTACCAAGCGAAGATTATCAGTTTTGTAAAAATCCACCCCTTCTACGATCATGTCGCAAGTTAACAATTGGTAGCTATTTTTATCAAATTTTAATACCGCACAATCATCCCCGCTGCCTTCAACCACAGAAGAATTAGTTCTGATCTTCTTCTTAAACCTTTTAATTAACTCAAATTCGCCAAGATCACTTATCCGCATTTATTTTTCCCTAATATTTTTCTGATATTCTGCAAATATGGCATCTGAATGACTCCTTGATCAGTAATAATACCGCTAATTAATTGATGCGGGATAACATCAAAAGCAGGATTCAGTACTTTGGCATTTTTCGGGGCAATCTCTTTTTTAAATAATATACTGGATACTTCCTGATCTTTACGCAGCTCAATCTTTATACCAGACTTATCCCTGATTGCCAAATCAAAGGTACTTTTTGGTGCAGCAACATAAAAAGGTATATTATGATATTTAGCTAAGACAGCCAGATTAAAACTACCTATTTTATTAGCAGTATCACCATTGGCAGCAATACGGTCTGCGCCGGTAATCACCATATCCACCTGATTCTCTTGCATTAATTTAGCAGCAGTATTATCAGCAATTAAAGTAACATCTATACCTTGTTTATTCAATTCCCATGTGGTTAAACGTGCCCCCTGCAGCAAAGGCCGTGTTTCACAACAGAAAACTTCTACCTTCTTTCCTTGACTGACAGCAGTATAAACAACCCCCAAAGCAGTACCATAATCAATGGTTGCCAATATTCCGGCATTACAGATAGTTAGAACCTTATTATTATTTTTAAACAGTCTGGCTCCATAAGCACCAATCTTGCGACAGGAAAACGCATCTTCCTGCATAATTAACTTTGCATCCGCCAATATCGCCTGCTTAATCTTAGTAATTGGTTGATTTTTATGGGCCGATGCAACTGCCAATATTCTTTCTATCCCCCAGAATAAATTTCTGGCGGTCGGACGGCTACTGGCAAGATATTTGGCTACTGAATTTAATTTCCGGCTAAATTTTCCCCAATCGGAACAAATATAATCTTTTATCCCTAAATACATTCCTAATCCGGCAGCTGCCCCTAAAGCCGGAGCACCACGCACCTGCATAATTTTAATTGCTTGCCAGAGATCTTCCAAGTGATCAATATTAATATATAATAATTTAAGCGGTAATTTAGTTTGATCAATAATCCTGATCTTATTATTTTTCCAGTCTATTGTGCGAATATCCATCTTATTGTGGGAATTAGCGGGTGGCGAGATTTGATTTGAGCCGCGTCATGCGGCGAAAACAAATCTCGACAGGACCCCGCTAATACATAGCTCTATAACCCTATTAATTTAGCTAAAAGGCTCTTCCTTACCCCTATAGCTGCTTCCGGACAAGCTTCCTGACAGCAAAAACAAGCAATACATTGATGATAGTTAATCTGTATTCCACTTTTCTTTCCGCCATAAAACATGGCGGATAATCTAATGCACTGCTTTGGACAAACCTTAACACAATGCCCGCAACGCGTACATTTTAAACGCAATGAATAAGGATAATATCTAACCAGAGACTTAAATATTTTTGTTATAATCGGAGGTAAAGTAGTTAGTTTAACTGAATTTTTCGGTAGAATAAACGGACGGATATTTAACCGATCGATATTCTCTCCCTCTATCTTTATTTTATCCAACCAGGCCTGCCCTAAATTACGTAAAGCAGCTTCTTTAGTCGTCAAAACCTCTTGTTTAATCCCCATTATTTTGGCGACAATTGTATCTAACGCCACACAATCAGCCCCACAAAGCAAAAGGCCAAGTTCCCGGGGTATTCCGCTAGTCGCCGGGCCATCGCCTTCCATCGCCAATATTCCGTCAATAATCGTCAAATCCGGTTTTGCCTCCTGATAGATATCCACCAAGATTTTAGCAAACTCTGCCGGGGCAAAATAATTCTTATGCAGTTCGGTTTTATAGGTGCCAGAGACCAATCCAAAAAGATTTTTTATTGCCCCGGTAATTAAAGTAAGTTCGTGAGTTTTAAATTTAGGCAGATTAATTAAATGATCACACTCATCTAGCTGTGCGGTAAGAGGAAATTTATCGCGCATCCGGCGTTTATCAAAATTTACCAGGCGCACATCCTCATCCTGACAGACTTTTTTAATTCCAGTTACTCCATAAACCTCATCCACATTTTCTATATATCCGCCCCAAACGCTCGGCCCATCACCAACAACAACTTTACAATTTATTTCTTTCAGTATTTGGATAATTGCCCTAACTATCTGCGGATGCGTAGTAATACCACATTCCGGGCCTTTAGACATTAAAAGATTTGGCTTAACCAACACCCTGGAATTCGGCTTAATGAAGTTAGTTATCCCGCCTAAAAGGCCAAGCGCATCCCGAATGGCTTGCTGGACCTTAGCTGGCTCATAATTGTCACACTTAACTATAGAAATTTGAGCGCTCATGTTAATTTAAAAAAACTTTTTGCGTTTCTGCTCGTCTGCTCTTCTAGCTCTTGTAAACTTACCCCCTTAATTCGGCTGACTTCGTTCGCCAATAGCTTTACCTGCATTGGCTCATTACGCTTACCCCGGAAACCTTCCGGAGATAAATACGGAGCATCAGTTTCCAACATTAACCTATCCAAGGGAGTCAAAACAACCATCTCTCTTAAGGCAGCTGCTTTTTTGTAAGTAATATTACAGGTATAAGAAATGAAAAAACCACAGTCTAAGCACTCTTTTAAAAAATTTTCATCTCCGGAAAAACAATGCACGACAATCGGCAAAGGTAAAACATTTTTTAAAATCTTTAAAGTATCTTCTTCAGCCTGGCGGCAATGCACGACAACCGGCAAATTTAATTCTTTGGCTAAAACAATCTGTTTAAGAAAAGCTTGTTTTTGATTTTCTTTACTGGATAAATTACGATAGTAATCCAGGCCGGTTTCTCCGATGGCCACCACTTTTTTTGCGCCAGCCAATTGTTTTAATTTAAGCAATGCCTGTTCATCAAAAGTATCCGCATCATGCGGATGCACGCCTACGCTAGCATAAACTTCCGGATATTTACCAGCGAGTAGACAAGCTGCAGTTGAAGATTCCAAAGTTGCACCGATATTAATACAATATTTTACTCCTGCTTCTTGGGCGCGCTGGAGGACCTGATCGCGATCCGGCTCAAAGGCGGGAAAATCAAGATGACAATGCGTATCAATCAACATAACTACTTCTTTTTAGTTTCAATGCGCGGAAATAAAGGATTGCCTTTTTTAACCCTATCCCCCTTAAACTGTTCCTGAATCGACAAAGCAGTCTGGGGGATGAAGATTTCTAACTGCCCTGCCACTGCTCTAATCACATCAATTAATAATCGAATGAATTCTTTTAGCTCTTCCTGTTTATTTTCTTTAGCTAAATTCCAGGGTTTAGTCTCTTCAACATGTTTATTGGCCATTCCAATTACTTCCCAAATAGCCTCAAGCGCCTGGCTAAAATTGATTTCATCCAGACTTAAATTAACACGTACCGGCAAATGTTTTATTTTTGCTAAGATATCCTCAACAGATTTTGAACTGCCACTTAATACGAGGTCGGGAATTTCACCGTTAAAATATTTTTCCACCATGGTTAATGTCCTATATACCAAATTGCCCAGGTCATTGGCCAAATCGCTGTTATAACGCTTAATTATCCTCTCTTCCGAAAAATTACCGTCTAAGCCAAAAGGAACTTCGCGCAGAAGAAAATAGCGATAAGCATCCAAGCCGAATTTTTCTACCATCTCAAGAGGATTAACAACGTTACCGCGGGATTTAGACATTTTATCTTCATTAATCATCCACCAGCCATGCGCAAAAACTGCTTTAGGCAGATCAATATTTAAAGCATGCAGCATGATCGGCCAATACACTGTATGCTGCCTTAAAATGTCTTTAGCCATTAGATGTAATTCTGCCGGCCACCAATCAGAATGATACTCTCCTTTTTCATCAAATTCACCGACGGCGCTGATATAATTGACCAAAGCATCAAACCAAACATAAGTAACGTGTTCCGGGGCAAAAGGTAAAGGAATCCCCCAATTAAGCCTTTCTTTAGGACACGAAATACATAAATCATTTAATTTATTCAACTCTAAAAACCTTAACGTTTCTTCATAGCGGCTGGCAGGTTTAATAAAATCCGGATGCTCATTAAGATATTTCAAAAGCCAATCCTGATATTTTGATAATTTAAAGAAATAGTTGGTTTCGACAATACGTTCCACCGGCCGCTGACAATCCGGACATAACCCTCCCACCGCCTGCGCCTCAAGCCAGAATGTTTCACAAGGTGTACAATATAATCCCTCATATTTACCTTCATAGATATCACCTTTTTTAAAAAGTATATCTAAACTCTTCTGGACAACCTTAATATGCCGCGACTCAGTCGTACGGATAAAATCATCGTAAGAAACATTTAAAGACTGCCAAAGGTTCCTGAATTTCTGGCTGGTCTGATCCACAAAGCTTTGCGCGGAAAGTTTAGCAGAATCTGCGGCTTTCTGAATCTTCTGCCCATGCTCATCAGTCCCGGTAAGAAAATGCACATGCTCCGGCCCTAGCTGCCGGCGCTTAAACCGGCTTAAAACATCGGCAGCAATAGTAGTATACGAATGGCCGATATGCGGAGCAGCATTCACATAATAAATAGGTGTAGTAATATAAAACTTATTTAACATGTTCTTTTTCCTTATAGCTGACCTCAACATAACCACCTTCATCCAGCTGCACACTTACCAAGCGCTTAAATACATTCACCCCGATTACTTTACCCTTACCTTCAGGAGTGTTCAGGTGTTCCCCTTCCCGCGGCAACCCCTTAGAAAGTATTTTATAGGTTTCATATTCATAAGACAAACAACACATCAGGCGGCCGCACAAGCCGGAAATCTTAGGAGGATTTAGCGGCAAACCTTCTTCTTTGGCCATTTTAATTGTTACCGGTTCAAAATCCTTTAAAAACTTTCTACAACACAGCTCCCTGCCGCATGAACCATACCCGCCGAAAAGCCGGGCTTCATCCCTGACTCCGATTTGCCTTAATTCTATACGCGCCTTAAATACTTTAGCTAAATCTTTAACTAAATTACGAAAATCCACGCGCCCATCTGAAGTAAAGTAAAATAAAATTTTAGACCGGTCAAAAGAATACTCCGCTTTGACCAGCTTCATATCTAGCTTATGCTCCAAGATCTTTTTCTCGCAGGCATTAAACGCTTCTTTTGCTTTAATTGCGTTATCCTGAACCTGCTTTAAATCACTCTCTTTAGCCAACCGGATAATTTTTTTCGGAGGTTCTTTCGGAGGCTCATCATGGCAGCAATGCGCACGCGCTGCCGGAATCACACAGCCACAGTCTAGCCCCCGGTCATGCTCGACAATTACATAGTCGCCTACTTTTAAACTCAAGCTTCCCACTTGATAAAATTGAATGATTCCGGAATTATTAAGCTGTATCAAAACTAAACCTTCCATAGTTGCGCCCCCAAATTATGCAAAAGTAATTTACTGTTAACATTTTTTTCTAAAAACACCACACTTTCGGAAATAACGCTGATAATATCATCCAGCTGTTTATAAGAATACCGTTGTGCGGCTTTGAGTAAATCACTATGCCGATCTGAATGAATTATTTCTTTATCACTTAAACCGCACTTTAATAAATAAATATCCCTGAACCAGGAAGCCAGAATACTCAAACAAACCTGTAGCTGCTCCTTGCTTTGCCCCATGATATTACGATCCAGGGGTTTTGCCGCAAGGACAAAAGAATCAAATATTTTGTTTTTCTCCTGTAACAGCGGCGTATCCTTTAATCTTAATGCCAGGCCTATCCGGCCTTCCGCATAATACGCCAGAAAATGCGCAGTAGTTTTATTACAACGGGAAAGCACGGTTTTAATAATATTCTGAGGTTTATGCGTAATTAAAATAATCAAGACATCCTTAGGAGGCTCTTCCAGCACCTTAAGCAAAGAATTAGCCGCCTCGGAATTAAGTTTGTGCGCATTATCAATAATAAAAACCTTAACCTGCCCTTGATACGGCCTGAAATTTGCCTGTCTTAAGATATCACGGATATCTTCAATCTTAATTTGCGATTCACCTTTCTGAATAATATGCAGGTCAGGGTGCTCTTCTTTGTGCGTCTTCACACATGAACTACAATTACCACATGGCCGCGGTGTTTCTCCAGTGCAATTAAGCTGTGCAGCAATAATTTTAGCTACCATCCTCTTGCCAATCCCTTCCGGTCCGCGAAAAATATATGCTCCGGAAAAACGAGAATTCGACAAATGCGCCTTAATCATACTTAATGCTCGATCATGACCTAAACAATCACTAAAATACATGTACAATCTCCCGGATTTTATTTTGCGTATCAAGCTTATCCGCTAAAACTTCTACAACTTTAATCCTGCACGGCTCTTCTTTAGCCAACATCAAATACCCCTGACGAACTTTTTCATGATAGCTTAAACTGCGCTGTTCAATACGATCCGGACAATTATTACGGCACTCTAACCCCTTTTCAATCGGTAAATCTAAAAAAATAGTCAGATCAGGCTGAATCCCTTGAGTAGCAAAATCACCCATAATTTTAATTAATTTTATATCTACCCCCAAACCGAACCCCTGATAAGCGACGGTTGAATCAAGGAACCGGTCACAAACTACCGTTTTTCCGTCTTCAAGAGCCGGCTTAATTATTTCCTCAACTACCTGCGCCCGGGCAGTCATATAAAGCAAGGTTTCGGCTTGCGCGCAAATCCGGTTTTTTGGATCAAGCAACATTAGACGGATATCTTCGCTTAATTTTACTCCACCCGGTTCACGCAAATAAATAACATTATGCCCTTTGCTTTTAAGATAAGTAAAAAGCATCTCTGACTGCGTACTCTTGCCACAGCCTTCGGAGCCTTCAAATGTAATAAACTTGCTTTTCATAGCTTTCTACGCCAGATTGTACCGTCTTTAGTGTCTTCTAAAATTATACCTTTATCTTCTAGTGTTTTTCGAATTTCGTCTGATTTTTTAAAATCCCTACTCTTCCTTGCTTCGTTTCGGTCAACAATTAACGATTTGATTTCTGCAATTTCCTCACTACTTGAACTACTACTAGAACTACTACTAGAACTACTACTACCGCTAGGTTCGGATAATTCTAAATTGAATGCTCTAGTGGATATTTGAATAGACTTAAGTTCAAGACCAAAAATATTTCCTAATTCAATAATTACCCTCTCTGCTTCATTTACTATTTCTGTATAATTAGCAGTTTGTTTCTCTGTATCTATAAACTTGTTAGTATCATTAACTAAATCGAAAAGACTAGCTAAAGCATCTGGTGTATTAAAATTATCATCCATAGCTTTAATAAAATTGTTTTTATTTTTTTCGATAAAATTAGCTGTTTGCACTGAAGAAGTCATACCGATTTTTCTCGCTTGATCCATTCTAAAGAAAAGTATTTCAAATCTTTGAATTGCCTTGTGAGCCTCTTCAAGCCTTTCCCAAGTGAAATCTACCGGACTAGAATAATGTGCCTGCAAATAAAATATCTTTAAAACATCGGAAGAATATTTATTTATCACGTCTTTTATAGTAATAAAGTTACCTAATGACTTGGACATCTTTTGAGCATTGATTGTCAATAAACCATGATGTATCCAATAATGAGCGAACGTCTTACCTGCGCCTTCAGATTGAGCAATCTCATTTTCATGATGCGGGAAAATAAGGTCGATTCCACCGCCATGAATATCAAATTCGTCCCCAAGAATATCCGAGCTCATTACCGAACATTCAATATGCCAACCCGGCCTTCCCTTTCCCCAGGGGCTATCCCAGGCAGGCTCTCCCGGCTTAGCTGCTTTCCATAATGCAAAATCTAATGGGTCTTTCTTTTTCTCGCCCAAAGCAATCCTAGCTCCGGATTCCATCTTTTCTATCGCCTGATTAGATAGTTTTCCGTAACCCTTGGCTTTTTTAATATCAAAATACACATCTCCATCAGCAACATAGGCACAATCTTGTTCAATCAGCTGCTGGATAAATTCCTGCATCTTATTGTTGCCGACATATTCGGTTGCCTTCGGCTCAATATCCGGCTCAAGAATCCCCAGGCTTTTCATATCATCATGGTAAAGATCTAAATACTTATTGGAGACTTTGCCCACCGCCGTATTTAAATCCTCTCCCTTAAATTCATTTTTCGCCTTATTAATAATCTTATCGTCAACATCGGTTACGTTTCTCACAAATTTAACCTCGAGCCCCTTATACGTTAAATACCTCCGAATCACGTCAAATACATAGGCGCTGCGGGCATGGCCGATATGCGCCTCGTCATAAACCGTCGGTCCGCAAACATACATCTTAATTTCCTTCGGTTTTAAGGGAATAAATTCTTCTTTTTTTCTGGTGAGAGAATTATATATAAAAATAGACATAATTATTAAATCCTAAATTCGAAACTCGAAATCCTAAACAAATCCTAAATCCGAAACTCAAATATTACTCAGAAGTAAGTTCTTAAATTCGGATTTAGTGTTTCGAGTTTGTTTAGAGTTTAGGGTTTCGTGTTTAGAGTTTACTTATTCTTTTCTAATTCTTTAACTCTATCCTGCAGTTCTTCAATCGTCTGCATAATCGGATCAAGTATACGCGCATGATCCAGGCTGACATCCATCTTCTTACCATCCTGTTTTGTAATCCTACCGGGAACACCCACTACTGTAGAATTCGGCGGAACATCTTTCACCACTACTGCGTTTGCTCCAATATAAGAATTATCTCCGATAACAATGTTGCCCAAAACTTTGGCTCCGGCTCCAATAACCACATTATTACCAACCGTAGGATGGCGCTTACCCTGAACAATACCGGTTCCACCCAAGGTAGATCCCTGATAAAGCAGGACATCATCACCCACAACCGCCGTCTCTCCAATCACTACTCCTAGCCCATGATCAATAAAAAAACGTTTACCGATTTTAGCTCCCGGATGAATTTCAATACCGGTAAAAAACCTACCGGCCTGAGATAACAGGCGCGCTAAAAAGAATAACCTTATTCCATAGAATAAATGCGCAATCCGATAATAAACTAAAGCGTGCAGCCCGGGATAAAGTAAAATTATCTCTAAGAAACTTTTCGCCGCAGGATCTCTTTTTTGCGCCGCCCTAATATCAGCATAGAAAAAGATAGAAATTAACACCAGTTTAATTACTGCAATCGCCAGCAATATAATTAAAATGTTAATCAGATAAACCATATTATTCCCCCTTCACTAAAGAAGCTGTTGCAAAACAGGAAATCGCTTCCTTATGGCCCACAGCGCCTAACCCTTCATTAGTTTTTGCTTTAATGTTTAAAATATCTTGCCCAATATCCAGAAGCGCGCAAATCTTTTCTTTAATTTGTTTCTTAAAAGGCGTCAGCTTGGGCTCCTGGGCAATAACAATTATATCTAGATTATTGATTTTATATCCGCTTTTATCCACTAACTCTTTAACTACTTTAAGCAACTGGCTACTGGCAATACCCTGATATTTAGGATCCGTGTCCGGAAAATGCTCTCCAATATCCCCCAACGCTAAAGCCCCTAACAAAGCATCGCAGAGCGCATGAATCAACGCATCACCGTCAGAATGCCCCAGGAGGCCTTTAACATAAGGGATTTCTACCGCCCCCAGAAATAACTTTCTTCCTTCAATCAAACGATGAATATCATAGCCTATCCCAACCCTATATTGCATGTTTACACCTTTTAGCAATTAATTCGGCAAACAACAAATCCTCTTTGGTGGTAATTTTAATGTTTTCATATTTTCCCTGAACCAGCAAAACTTGCTTACCTAATTTTTCAACCAATGAGGCATCATCAGTAACATTGCCGGTAGAATACTTTTTATACGCCTCTAGAATCAATTCTTTTTTAAAAACCTGGGGGGTTTGTGCCTCCCAAAGATTATCTCTATTTAAAGTTTCGGCTACCGTATTATTCCGGCAAGATAATTTTATGGTTGCTTTTGGCTTCACCGCCACGATAGCACAACCGATTTTTCTAGCCGCCGCAATAACGTTAGTTATCGATTCCCTATCAATAAACGGCCGCGCAGAATCATGAATCAATACCCACCGGCTATTACCGTTAACTATTTTAAGGCCGTTATACACCGAATCCTGCCGGCGTCTACCACCTAAAACTAACCCCTTAATCTTCTTAAATGAGTATCTATTTATCAGCTGTTTTATTGCCCGCTGATTCCGGGAATTTACCACCACAATAATCTCATCAATCCCCGGATGCTTATCTAGAGTACCTAAAGAATAAACGATTACCGGTAATTTCCCTATTTTTATTAACGGTTTAGGCACGACAGTTTTTAATCGCCTGCCCTGCCCAGCTGCCAAAATAATTGCACTAAGCATTATTTTTCAATTTTAGTAAAGATCATTCTGCCGGCCTGAGTCTGTAAAACTGAGGTCACCGCCACCTTAACATCCTGGCCAATTAAACGCCGGGCATCTTCAACCACGACCATCGTGCCATCATCCAAATAACCTACCGCCTGGTTATGCTCTTTACCTTCCTTAATCAACTTAATCTGCATCTCTTCACCGGGGAAAACTACCGGCTTAAGCGCATTGGCTAATTCATTAATATTCAGCACCTTAATTCCTTGAATGCTGGCTACGCGGTTTAGATTAAAATCAACCGTAAGAATTTTTGCTTCCAACAATTTAGCTAACAAAACTAACTTCGCATCCACTTCCGAGGTCTCTGAGAAATCCTGTTCATGTATGGCAATATCCATACCCGGCTCATTTTGAATAGTATTAAGTATCTCTAATCCCCTCCGGCCTCTCTGACGCTTAATCGGATCAGTAGAATCAGCAATCTGCTGCAATTCCCTAAGTACAAATTTAGGGATAATCACTTTTCCGCCTAAAAAACGCGTTTTACAAATATCCACAATCCGGCCGTCGATGATCACGCTGGTATCTAAAAGAATTACATCCTGAGACTGATCTTGCCGGCGCAGGCGCACATAAGGAATAATAATATTAAATTCATCCTTTCCGCGTAAAGCCATCACCATACCAAGATAACAAAAGATTAAGGTTAACCCCACCCTGATTCTTGAAAGCATGCCAGCATCTACAGGGGCAAGGCTAAAAGCATCCCCTACTAATTTGGCCATAATTAAACCTAAAATTAATCCGAATACCGCGCTGGACAAACCGCTTACCGAAACTTTACGCAATCCTACTTCTATTAAAATCATGATTAATGCGGCCAGAGCACCAATAGCCATACCAATTAAACCATTTCCACCAAACCCGGTTGCCTGATAACCGATTACCGCACTTCCCAAAATAAATAAAATCCGTGCTAACAATAAATTCATTTTCTTACCTCCTTCAATGCCCGCCACAATCCGTGGCGGATCCGCCATGTTTTATGGCGGAACGACAATTCTTTTGCCGGAATTGAATCCGCCAACGCTTCAGTGGCGGATTAATTGCTATTAATTGCTACTCCCAAAATTGAACTCCTTAAATCCTTTAACAGTAAAATACTTTGCGGCCATACTAAGCCTGCTGTTTTTGGCGGCAAAGTATAATATCCAAAGCTTCTTTTAAAGTAGAAACAGGGATAATTTCCATATCTGATTTTTTAAGCTTAAGATTCTTAATACTGTTTTTTGGTAAAATGCAGTGCTTAAAACCCAGCTTTTCTGCCTCGTTTATCCGCGTAAGCACCTGCGTAATGCTCCTGATTTCACCGCTTAAACCAACCTCTCCTAAAACTAGCGATTTAGGCAACACCTCTTGCTCCCTGAAACTCGAGGCAATTACCGCACATACCGCTAAATCCGCTGCTGGGTCTTCTACTTTCATCCCACCGACAACATTAATAAATATGTCTTCGGCCTCAAGAGCCAAACCCATGCGTTTTTCTAAAACTGCCACCAGTAAAGAAAGCCGGTTAAAATCAAACCCCTGACCTCTGCGCCGGGCATAACCAAAACTACTTCTGGAAACTAAAGACTGAATCTCGACCAAAAGAGGCCGCGTTCCTTCCAGAACCGAAGTAACAATGGTGCCGGAAACATTGCTGGGCCGTTCAGACAGAAAAATTTCAGAAGGATTTTTTACTTCCGCCAATCCCGTAGATACCATCTCAAATACACCGATTTCATTGGTCGAGCCAAACCTATTCTTCACCGCTCTTAATATTCTATAGATGGCAAAACGGTCGCCTTCAAAATATAATACGGTATCTACAATATGCTCTAAAACTCGTGGGCCGGCTAAAGTACCTTCCTTAGTCACATGTCCGATAATAAAAATCGAAGTTTCCGTAGTTTTAGCTAATTGGGTAAGTACTCCGGCACACTCCCTGACCTGGCTGACGCTCCCGGCAGAAGAACTAATTCCCGGATCAAAAACTACCTGAATAGAATCAATGATCACTACCTGTGGCTTTAATTTTTTTATATATTCAACAATTAAAGATAAATCTGTCTGGTTAACGATATACAGATCATCGCTTCCTGACTCGCCTAAACGCTTGGCGCGCAACTTAGTCTGAGCCACGGATTCTTCTCCGCTGACATAAAGCACCCTGATTCCCTGCTTAGTCAAATGATTTGAAACTTGCAGAGAAATCGTAGACTTACCTACACCCGGATCGCCACCGATAAGAATTACCGATCCCTTAACAATCCCGCCGCCTAAAACCCGATCCAGCTCAACAATATTAGTTTTTAACCGATCCTCATCTTTGGCGACTACATCTTTTAAAAGCACCGGGCCGTCTTTATATAAACTGACTCTTTCTTTGCTACCGGGAGCAATCGGAGTATAATTTTCTTCAATAAAAGAATTCCAGCTGTTACAATCCGGGCACCGGCCTACCCATTTAGGTGATTGGTAACCACAACTTGAACAACTAAAAACTGTTTTGGTTTTCATTATACACCTTTACTCCCACACCAATTATATACATAGTTTTGAATTATGCTTCAATTGGTGTGGGGGGTGAATTACTTTTTTTCTTTAGTTTTAATCAACAACTTCCAGGGATTCTTACGCACATCGGTAACTAAAGCTTCCAATTCATTATAAATTTTGTCATCATAAAGTAGCCTACCCAATGTACCTTCTTTATTCACAATCTTAGCAATCCCATTGTCTACATTACCCATTATGCTTTCGGCTTTACTGAACAACTCATGCGTAGGCACCGGATCTACTCCAACCAAAGAATCATTCTCTTTAAGCGGATGAGAATAATCTTTACCCGGCATTATCTCTACATATTTTTCACCCAATAAACCCAAGGTATTCACCCATACCGTTGAATCCGCCGGCACATGTACTATATCTCTAATCCAAACATCCAAGCAGACATTTGTATGACTTTCAGCAGATTTAAACTGCAGATCAATCTTCTTTACTTCTCCCACGTCTACCCCGGCAAAACGCACAGGCGCTCCGATTTTTACTCCGTTAACGAAATTAAAAATAAGGTTGATCCGATAACCTGAACTCCAGGTTTTAAAACCGCCAATGGATAATATAAAAACAACTAGAACAACTAATCCGATAAAAACAAAAATGCCAACCTTCATCTCTAGTTTAGTTTTACCGAAAATCATTTAAGCCTCCTTGTCTACAAAAACACACCCCACGCTCTCCTAGCGCGCACTGGCGCAATACTTATCGGCGCCAGGTGCAATCTGCACTGGGCACTTCAAGCCAAACACGGCGTGATTTTTTTAAAATATTACTCTACTTCAGTTATCGGCCCCTTGGAAAGCCCGTTAATAAACTGGTGCACTACCGGATCCTGCGCATTTTGAATCTGCTCCGCAGTACCCTCCATAATTATTCTTCCTTTATACATCATGGCAATTTTATCGGCGATATGATAAGCACTTTTCATATCATGAGTAACCACTAAAGAGGTAACTTTTAATTTATCATGCAATGAACGAATTAATTCATTAATACAATCAGCAGTAATCGGGTCTACTCCCGTAGTTGGTTCATCATAAAGAATAATTTCAGGCTTTATACAAATTGCCCGCGCTAAAGCTACGCGTTTCTTCATCCCGCCGCTTAACTCTGAAGGCATAAGATTTCCAATACCGCCCAGGCCGACTAAAAACAAAGACTCTTCCGCCCTTTCCATAATTTCTTTTTGGCTCAAAGAGGTATGCTCCAGCAGGCTAAAACCTACGTTTTCACTCACATTCATCGAATCAAAAAGCGCTCCTCCCTGAAAAACCATACTGATTTTTGCACGCAATGCCACCAGCTCTAGTTCTTTCAAAGTAGCTACTTCTCTAGACTCGACCAAAACCCGCCCGCTATCGGGCTTTAATAACCCGACAATATGTTTAAGTAAAACTGATTTTCCGCAACCGCTGCGGCCGATAATTACGCAGGTTTCTCCAGTCTGCACATTCAGGCTCAGTTCATTCAGAACTAAGTTGTTATTAAATGTTTTACTCAAAGACTGTATCTCAATCATTGTTTTTTAAGGAAAAATAAAATAGAATAGCGCGGTAATCAAACAGTCCGCAGCCAGAATCATTAAAAAACTAATCACCACTGAACGCGTAGTAGCCTTGCCCACCCCTACTGCCCCGCCTTCGACATTAAAACCCTCATAGCAACTTACCAAAGCAATGACCATACCAAAAATCCAAGCCTTAAATAACCCGGTACATAAATCTTTATAAAGCAAAGCGGAAAAAGTCATGTGCATATACATGCTGCTGGTAATTCCCAGTTTTACTACGCAAATAAGATAACTTCCCATTATACCGACAATGTCAGCATACAATGTAAGTAAAGGAAGCATAACGCCCAGGGCGACAAAACGCGGCACAACTAAATACTTGACCGGATTAGTCGCTAAAGTTTCCAAAGCATCAATCTGCTCGGTAACCTGCATTGAACCTATCTCAGCAGTATTAGCTGCCCCTACCCTTCCGGCAACAATTAAAGCAGTAATCACCGGCCCTAATTCGCGCACGATCGCTAAAGCCACTAAACTGGCGATATACATCTCTGAACCGATACGCTGCATAAAATAACCGAATTGTAAAGCAAAGATAAAACCGATAAACAAAGCTACCACTGAAACAATCGGCAAGCTGTCATAACCGGCTTTTTTCGACTGCTCAACAATATGATCGTATTTATAGGGAGGCTTAAATGTCTGGTAAACAGTCTGTCCAGTTAAACTGGCCAAACCGCCTAAAAAATACATAAAAGAAAGTATCTTACGGCAAAAAAACAAAAAAAATAGCATAAGCATTATTCGAAAATAAGCTCTTCGTTTTTACGCGTTACTTTAATAGAAGAGCCCTCCTTATATTTCTTAGAAATAATCTCATTGGCTAAAGAATCTTCCAAATATCTTTGAATAGTTCTTTTTAAAGGACGGGCGCCAAATACCGGATCAAACCCTTTTTCAATCAATAGATCCTTAGCTTCCTGGCTTACTTCTAAAATAATCTTCTGTTCTTTTAAACGTTCAATTACATAGCCGATTTCGATATCAATAATTTTAGTTAAATCCTCTCTGGCTAATTGTTTAAAAACAATAATATCATCAATACGATTCAGGAACTCCGGTTTAAAAGCATGCTTAACAGCCTCCAGCAGTTTTTCTTTCATATCTTGATAATTGCCATCGTCTTTTTGTGCTTTAAAACCTAATGATCCGGTTTTACGAATCAATTCTGCTCCGACGTTTGAGGTCATAATAATAATCGTATTCTTAAAGTTTACCTTACGGCCGAAACTATCGGTAAGCCGGCCTTCTTCAAAAACCTGCAACAATAAACTAAAAACATCCGGATGGGCTTTTTCAATTTCATCCAAAAGGATTACCGCATACGGCCGGCGCCGGACGCGTTCAGTAAGCTGGCCACCCTCCTCATACCCCACATATCCCGGAGGAGCACCAATTAAGCGAGAAACATTAAATTTTTCCATATATTCAGACATATCGATCTGAAGTAATGCATCTTCATCGCCAAACATAAACTCCGCCAATGCCCGGGCCAATAAAGTTTTTCCTACACCGGTAGGGCCTAAAAATACAAATGAACCAATCGGCCGCTTAGGATCTTTAATCCCGGCACGTGAACGTCTTACCGCATGGGCAATTGCTTCAATTGCTTCATTTTGCCCGACTACGCGTTTATGCAACTCCTCTTCAATCTTAAGCAGTTTCTCGCTTTCCTTTTCCTCTAATCTAAAAATAGGAATACCTGTCCACTGCGCCAGAATCTTGGCAATATCCTCACCGGTTACCTCCGGACGCATCTTATCTTTAGCCTGACTCCATTCTTTATTTAATCGCTCCAGCTCCTGACGGGCAGTACGCTCCTGATCCCGCAGCGAAGCGGCTTTTTCAAAATCCTGGCTCTTAATATAAGCCTCTTTTTCTTTTCTTAACGATTCAACATTTGCCTCAATGCTTTTAATATTTTCCGGAACAATCAGAACATTTAAACGCGCACGAGAACCAGCTTCATCAATTAAATCAATCGCTTTATCCGGCATAAACCTTCCGGTAATATAGCGGTCACTTAATACAGCTGCTGCCTCCAGCGCCTCATCTTTAAAAGTAACCCGGTGATGTGCTTCATATTTATCCCGCAGGCCTTTTAAAATTTTAACCGTCTGCTCAACTGTAGGCGGTTCCACCATAATCGTCTGGAAACGACGCTCTAAAGCTGCATCTTTCTCGATATATTTACGGTATTCATTAATCGTGGTCGCCCCAATACACTGCATCTCACCACGGGAAAGAGACGGTTTCATAATATTCGAGGCATCAATCGCACCTTCTGCCGCGCCTGCTCCCACTAAAGTATGCAGCTCATCAATAAAAATAATTACATCCTGGGAACGCTTAATTTCTTCCATAATCGCCTTGATTCTTTCTTCAAACTGTCCACGGTATTTGGTCCCGGCAACCATTAATGCCAAATCTAAAACCACAATCCGCTTACCCCTTAAAACCTCAGGAATGTTTCCGGCAATAATTAACTGAGCTAAGCCTTCCACAATCGCGGTCTTACCTACTCCAGCCTCTCCTAAAAGCACCGGGTTATTTTTCGTACGCCGGCTTAAGATTTGCACTACCCGCTCAATCTCCTGCGTACGGTCAATTACCGGATCCAATTTATTTTCACGCGCCAACGCGGTTAAGTCCCGACCAAAAGCATCCAGGGCTGGAGTCTTGGATTTTGTTGCCTGCGGCCCCCCTTGCTGATTCATCCCCGGTAAAGCTGAACCTAAAAGGCTCATTACCTCATTGCGTACAGAATTCAAATCCATACCTAAATTTAATAATACTTGGGAAGCAATGCCTTCGCCTTCGCGGATCAGCCCAAGCAAAAGATGCTCTGTTCCGATATAATTATGCCCCAAAGAACGCGCTTCCTCAGCAGCCAGCTCTAATGCTTTTTTGGCCCGGGGAGTAAAAGGAATATCCCCGATAATTTGAGTGGCCGGTCCGGGCTGAACCAGCTTTTCGATCTCCAGCCTGATATTCTCCAGTGAAACATCCAGCTTCTGCAAAACTGCAGCGGCTACTCCTTCACCTTCCCGAATCAGGCCTAAAAGTATATGCTCGGTGCCAATATAATCATGATTGAAACGCCTGGCTTCTTCCTTAGCTAAAATAATTACTTTTCTTGCTCTCTCCGTAAAACGATTAAACATGGTTATTCTCCTAATCATTACCCCAAAGGGGTAAACCTTCCTTTGTGTATTGTAGAGACACAAAATTTTGCGTCTCTACATAATTCAAACACAAAATAAGAAAGGACCTTATAATAAATTCAATTTTTTCCGAATCAACTCCGCTCTCTTTAAATCCCTCTGGTCCGATGAAAGCTTAACATTCTCCAGCTTCTGTAAATGCGCCGGCTGAGTAATAATGAAAAGTTCATTAATCGTACGCCGGTCAATATCTTTAATCATTCCCAAATCACTACCCAATCTTACCATAGACAACAATTCAATCGTCTCCTGGCTGGTAATTATCCGGGCACTTTTTAAAATTCCTAACGAACGGTTAATTCTGTCTTCTAAAATCGCCCTGCTCTTAGTCAACATAATATCCCGGGCTTGCGTTTCCTGTTCAATAATCTGCCGGATGAGGCCATTAATATTTTCAATAATTTCCATTTCGCTATGTCCTAAAGAAACCTGGTTGGAAATCTGAAAAAAATTACCGCTGGCCTGTGTACCTTCTCCGTAAAGCCCGCGCGTAGTAAAGCTCAATTTAGCAATCGCCGCCAGCACCCGCTCAATTTGCCGGCTCATTACCAATGCGGGTAAATGCAGCATTACTGAACCACGCATACCTGTACCGGTATTCGTCGGACAAGCGGTAAGATAACCAAAATCCTCCAGAAACGCATAATCCAACAGCTTAGCTAGCTCATCATCAATACCATTAATAATCTCCCATGCTTCAAAAAGATTAAAGCCCGACTGCATAAGCTGAATGCGCAAATGATCTTCTTCGTTAATCATTACTGAGATATTTTCTTCATCATTCACCAGAACCGCTTTCTGCTCTGTTTTTTGAGTATGTTCAATCGACATCAGATGTCTTTCCACTAAAAATTGCTTATCAATACTATCTAAATTTGCCAGAATAAAAAGCGCAGCCTTACTCAACAATTCTACTTTTCCCATCGCCTGACTGGTTTTTTCCAAAACCTCATTTAGCTGTGCCTTAGATGCCCAGTGTGGAAAAGGAAATTTATTTAAATTCCTAGCCAGGCGGATCCTGCTGGAAATAACTACATCCGAATGCGGCCCCGTCCCTTTAAGCCATTCACTAGTATGATTAATTAAATCATTAATCTGCATATTATTCCTTTTTAATTCCGCGGCAAAATATCTAAAGGCTACCCTGCTCTAACGATATTTTTTTGATTTGATCGCGCAGGCGCGCTGCTTCTTCAAACGCCTCCTGCTGAATAGCTCTTTGCAATTGATCTTTTAGTTCTTGCAAACCGGATTTCTTTTTAGAAGACTTAACCTGAGTTTTTGCCTTAGTTGGATTTTTTCCAACATGCTGATTTGAACCATGTATACGTTTCAATAAAGGAGCCAGGTATTTACGAAAAGCATTAAAACATTCTCCGCAACCTAACCGTCCGATCTTCTTAAAATCCGCATAAGCCAAACCGCAAGCAGGGCATTTAATGGTCACCGACTCTTCTTCTTTATCAGAAGGTTTTTCAAAATCCGCCATGCCCGCCAGCAAATCACTCAAACCAAATTGCTGTTCCATAGCCGCACTCTTATGCCTGGCGCAATCTTCACATAAATGCAACTCGTTCATCTGTTCATCAATAATCTCAGTCAAATGCACGGTCGCCGGATTTTTACCGCAAATATCACAAAGCATTAATACTTTACTCCATCTTTAACGGTTAACTCTTTGAATTTTTTCATCAGGCTCAAAGTAAGCTTACCCGGCTTACCCTGGCCAATAATCCGGCCATCCACCTTAACTACCGGGATGAGCTCTGCTGCCGTACCGCTTAAGAAACACTCATCTGAAATATAAACTTCATGCCGCGTAATTACATGTTCGTGTGCCGGAATTTTATCCCTGCGGGCAATCTCCAGTATGGAATCACGGGTGATTCCGCGCAAAGTCCCCATACACTGCGGAGGAGTGTAAAGCTGGCCATGCTTAACCACAAAAATATTGTCTCCAGTACACTCTGCCACATACCCTAGTGAATCTAACATAATTGCTTCATCGCATCCAGCATTAGCCGCTTCCATCTTAGCCAGAATATTATTTAAGTAATTCAAAGACTTAATCTGGGGGTTAAGTGCTTCCGGCAAATTACGCACGGTAGGCACAGTCACAATCGTTAAGCCCTCACGATAAAGTTTCTCTGGATACAAAGCGATTTTATCGGCGATAACAATAATTGTCGAGCCTTGATTACATTTACGCGGATCAAGCCCTAAATCACCTACCCCACGGGTAACCACCAGACGGATATAAGCATTATCTAGCTTATTAGCTTTTAATGTTTGGGTTACCGCTTTAATTAACTGTTCTTTAGTCAACGGGACCTTTAACATAATACTCTGGGCAGATTCCAGCAGCCGATCAATATGCTCGCTTAATTTAAACACACGGCGATTATAAGAACGGATCCCCTCAAAAACACCATCCCCATAAAGCAACCCATGATCAAATACAGATACCTTAGCGTTCTCTTTATCATAAAATTTCCCGTTAATGTAAATCTGCATGCTTACCTCCTTTAATAAACTCTAAACACTAAACTCTAAATCCTAAACAAATCCTAAATCCAAAACTCAAATTTTTAAACCAATGTTTTGAGTTTCGAGTTTAGAATTTTGAGTTTGTTTAGAGTTTCGTTTTTCGGGTTTAGTGTTTATCATTATTATTTCCTAGAATAACCCCATCCTTCAAATGAATAATTCTTCCGGCTCCACAGGCAATATCTTTATCATGAGTAACCATCACAATGGTAATCTTTTGAGCCCGGTTAAGCTCAATTAAAAGCTGCAGGATATTTTTACCATTCTCTGAATCTAAATTACCCGTAGGCTCATCACAAAGTAAAAGCTGCGGACAATTGACTAACGCCCGGGCAATCGCCACTCTCTGTTGTTCTCCGCCGCTTAAAGCACCCGGCCGATGTTTTAACCTGGAGGATAATCCTAATCTTTCTAAAAGTTCAAGCGCCTTGCCTAAGCTTTTTTTCCTATCCCACCAGGATTTTAAAATTCCCGGTAACAAAACATTCTCTAAAGCATTTAACTCCGGCAAAAGATGAAAAAACTGAAAAACAAAACCTATTTTCTCATTGCGCAAAGCAGAACGCTTATTCTCATCTATGGCATAAATATCCGCTCCTTGAAAATAAACTTTCCCTTGGGTCGGATTATCCAAACCGCCTAAAATATGTAAAAGCGTCGACTTTCCTGCGCCGCTTGGCCCCTGAATTACCAAGAATTCACCCGCCAAAACAGAAAAATTAATATTTTTTAATACTTCCAGGTTAGTTAAGTTATCCTGATAACTCTTACAAATCGAGTTGACTTTAATTATTTCTTCACTCATGCCGGACTGCCTCGCTGGGGATTATACGGCTGGCATAATATGCCGGATAGATACTGGCCGCCAAAGTTATCAACAAAGCAGAAATTACAATAACCGTTACGTCGCCGACATTAATATTCACCGGAATCCGGTCAAAATAATAAATATCCTTGGGAATCAGGCTTCTACCGATAATTTTAGATATAATATCTACTACCTTATCTAACGAAAGCGCCAGGCTCACCCCTGCACTCAACCCTAAAAATATTCCGGTTATACCAATCGCCATACCCTGAAAAATAAAAATCTGCAGAATACTTTTAGTCCTGGCTCCGACAGAACGTAAAATACCAATATCCTTAATCCTGCTCATTACCGACATAATCAAAGTGCTCACAATACCAAATGCCGCTACTACCGTAGTCATGGTGACTACAATAAACATCACAATTTTTTCAAGCTTCAACGCTTCCAAAAAATTCTTATTGGCGTCTATCCAGGTACGCACCAGATATGGGCCAATCCCGGTTAAGTCCCGGTACAATTTCTCTTTGATATTTTCAACTTTATAAATATCCCGGACGCGCACGGCAACGCCACTGACTGTATCCGGCATTTTATAGAAATCCTGCGCTCCCTGGATACTAGTCAAAACTAAGCTGGAATCATAAAGATACATTCCGCTATTAAAAATTCCCTTAACATAAAAATCAGTTTTCGCTAAAGAAACTGGAGAAACCAAGCTTAAAATCCCGCCTACCTCCAAGCCTAAGCGTAAAGCCAATTCACCGCCTAATGCCACTTCATTACCCGTCAAATCATAGCTGCCGGATTTTAAATATTCATCAAGCTTAGATGTTTCCATCTGCAGCTTTGGATCAATACCACGCACCTGAACCCCGAAAATCGACTTACCGGTCTTCACCAGGGCCTGTCCGTCAATAAAAGGAGACGCCCCTTCTACGTAAGAAAAAGTTTTTAGCTTGTCAATTACTCTGTCTGAATTCCTGGCGCCATTATAAAACTCCAGCGACAAGTGAGAATTAGTCCCCACCATCTTATCTTCAAGAAACCGGTCAAACCCGCTCATTACTGAAATCACCACGATTAAAACCATTACCCCAATGGCAATCCCGATTATGGAAATTAACGCGGTAATCGAGATAATTTTTTCCTTCTTGCCTGCCCTTAGGTATCTTTGGCTAAGCCATAATTCTGAAAACATATTAAACCTTATCCTCTCCTTGCTCTTGCTGTGTACGTAAGAGAGGAAATAAAATCACATCCCTAATAGACGGTTGATCTGTAAGCAACATTACCAGTCGATCGATTCCAATACCTAATCCTCCGGCCGGCGGCATACCATGCTCCAGGGCCAACAGATACTCTTCATCAACATTCTTCTTTTCATCGGTATTAAGATCCTTAATCTCCTCTTCAAAACGCCGACGCTGTTCTAAAGGATTATTTAACTCAGAATAAGCATTAGCAATCTCCATCCCGGCCAAATAAAGCTCAAATCTCTCTGAAATCAAAGGATTATCTTGCTTAGTCTTGGCTAAAGGGCAAAGACTGGTAAAATAATCAGTAATAAATGTCGGATTAACCAGAAGTTCCTGCTCTAGCGCATCCTCCACAATCTTATTGATCTGCGAACGACTCAGGCGGTTCTGGTCCTTAGCCAGCCCTTTAGCCTGCAACTTATTCAGCATTACCGCCGGTTCATCCTGCGGTTGGATCCCAAATTTATCCTTGACCAGCTGAGCAAAGGATTGCCTCTTCCAAGGAGTCTTAAGATCAATTGTCTTACCCTGATAAAGCAACTCTTCCTTGCCTAAAACCTCTTTAGTGATATGACAAATTAAATCCTGCGTTAAACTAATCATGCCTTCATAATCTGTATAAGCCTGATAAACTTCTAACATGGTAAACTCAGGGTTATGCCGGGTAGAGACTCCTTCATTACGAAAAGAACGATTAATTTCATAAACCCGGTCCAGGCCGCCGACGATAAGGCGTTTTAAATATAACTCCGGGGCAATCCTTAAATATAAATCCATGCTATATTCATTATGAAAGGTCTTAAAAGGCCGGCCAGCTGCACCTCCGGCGATATCATGCATCATTGGAGTTTCTACTTCTAAAAATCCCCGGGAATCTAAAAAACTGCGAATCGCCTGAATAATCTTAGCACGCAACAAAAATACTTTTTTTACATCTTCATTAGAAAGCAGGTCTAAATAACGCTGCCGATAACGCAACTCCACATCTTTCAAACCATGCCATTTTTCAGGTAAAGGCCGTAAAGCCTTAGATAATATCGTAAAATCCAGAACCTTCACCGTAAATTCACCGGTGTGCGTCTTAAAAAGCTCACCGCTGACGCTTAAAATGTCAGCAATATCCAATTGCTCAAGCAGCTCCGCTTTCTCTTGCCCTACAACATCCCGCTTAATATAAAGCTGGATCTTACCAGTAGTATCCCGCAGGTCCATAAAGTTGACCTTTCCGTGCGCTCGATTAGCCATAATCCTACCACAGAGAGTAACTTGCTTGCCTTCTTCAAAGCTGCTCAAAGCCTGCCCAATGGTAATATGAGCAGGAACGCTGGCCGGATACAAAACCACGTTTTTGCTTCCCAATGCTTCTAATTTTGCAATTCTTTGCTGCACAATCTCATTAATGTCCATAGTTTAGTAATTATATAGTATATTTAGGGTTATGTCAAAAGAAAACGGGGCCGTATCAATATCGCTGAAACGGCCCCGTTTTGTTATTTTTCAAGCTCTTTTAAGCTTTATATTCTGAAAGTCTTTTAATACGTTTAAGCATATTTGGATGTGTACTTAAAAGCTCCAACATCCTATCCCCCAAATTTAAACGTATATTCGACCTTCTTAACAACTCCAGCTCAGAAGCATCAATCGTACCGCTTTTATCTAAATCTAATTGTGATATCTCCAGCACTTCCTTGCGCCCCTGTGACGGATCATTAATAAAAAATGCTTTTAAACCTTCAGTCTGCTTCAATTCTTCTTTGTTTAACTTAGCTGATCCATAAGCCAGCTTATAGAGGCTAGAGGCTAAAGCTTTCGGATGATTACCCAAAAGCACAGAACCGCAGTCAGCAAAATATTCCCGGATACGCGAAGCATAAAGCACTAAAAGATTGGTTATAAAATAAAACAAAAAGGCTGCCAGCCCGATTAACACGGTATTGCCGCCCCGCTCATCACGCCTGCGGCCATAAAATAAAAACTGCCAGGCAATCCGGTACATAATCATTGGAATAACTGAAAGCAAAGTAATTGTAAGCACATCGTGATTCTTTAAATGGCTTAATTCATGCCCAAGAACAGCTTTTAACTCTTCCTCATCAAGTAAATTCAATATCCCGCTAGTTACACAAACTCTACCGTCCTTAAGAGAACGGCCAAAAGCAAAAGCATTGGGTATATCAATTTGAGCAATACCAATTCTAGGCATGGGAATGTTAGCGCGCACACTTAAACTTTCTACTATCTGAAACAGGCGCGGGTTCTCTTCTCTCTTAATATACTTAACGCGCATACTCCACTCTACAATTTTAGGCCCTACCATATACTGAATAATCATCATGACTAAAGAGATAATCAGGTAGAAACTAAAACTGCTTACGTGCAAAAAACTACTGCCCACTACAACTAATAAAGCATAAATAATTCCAAAGAGCAAAGTTACCAGCAACCACATTCTTAACTGTAATGACCACATCGAATTAATCCTCCTTAAATGAGCGGACAACTTACGGAAGCCGCAGCCGACGTAAGTTGTAGCTCCAGCTTGTTGGAGTGTCCGCGAATTTGAGCTCCCTTAGCTCTTGTTTAGCGAAATCCTTACGAATGAAAAGAGTAAGGATTATTCCGCCGAATATTTCAAAATTCTAGAGAATTTTGAAATAGCTTCTGAGGCGGAAAGTTCCTTTATAATTTAATCCTTTACAACTTGGGCTTTAATTGTAAATTTAATTATTGCCAAATCCGTATTATCAGTATTAACATAGACAAATTGCTTAACCTCACCCAAATATCCACGCGAATTAAAACTTACTTTAATCACTGTACTTTCCTGCGGCATTAAGGATTTTTTATCTGACTGCGAAACAGTACATCCGCAAGAAGTATGAATACTATTAATTTCCAGAATATCATTTGTTTCGTTTTTTAGTATAAAATCATGCTTTAACACATCCCCTTGCTTAACCACACCAAAATCCCATTCATTCGTATCCACCTTCTCTTCCTGGGCAAAGGAGTCCGACTTCGTAAACACTGTTACACAAGAAAATTGTAAAATAAAAAAACTCAAGAAAATTATCCACTTACGCATTAAACCCTCCAAAGTAAAAATATACCTAAACTAAAAAACAAAATTGCCAATAAAATTTTAATTAATCCTAAATGTTTTTTCAAAAAACCGGAAAATTGCTGGCTGGTAGTACCCAAAAGCGCCAATACGAAAACGACAATCAGCGGCACGATAAACATAATATTATACAACAAGAGATATCCTAGCGCCTGAAGCTTAAATGTTGAAGATTTTAAAACAAAGGAAATCGTCGGTAAATACACCTGGCCGGTGCAAACTGCCTCTAAAAGTGAAACTAAAAATCCGGTCATTAGAGCACTCAAGGCAAGCTTGCCTAGTGCCGGTTTTGTTTTTTCCTGTTTTTCCTGCTGGCTCTTACGATAGAAAAATCCTACTACTTTGTGGATATTCTCCTTAATCGGTTTGGGCAGCTGCAAAACTAACCCTTCAGTAGAACCTGTTTTTTTAAATGTTACGAAATCATAAACGGCAAGAAATCCAAAAATAATACTTAAAATTCCAATAATTATATTTAATAAATACGCAACTACCCAGAACCCTGCAAAACGGTAAAAGAAATTAAAAATACCTAAACCGATGCCTAGATAGGTCAAAAAAACCGCAATAATGAATAATAAACCAATCAAAATAAGCTCTGCTTTGCGATATCCTTGCAAAGCAAGGAAAGAAATAAAAAAAACAATTACCGTAAAAGCACAAGGGTTTATACCATCGCCAAGGCCAGCAACCATAACTGCCGCCGGAACAAAGCTTTTAAAATAAGCCACTAAATCTACTGGATTTAACTTTAAGCTTAAATTACTTTTTATTCCAAAATAAATAAAACTCCGCAACCTATCAGGCAAGGGATCTTGGCCATTTAAAAATTTACCCCCCATATAGAAAAGCGGAACCTGGAGTTTCTGGCTCTCCGGGTTAGCTTGCAATAACCCCAGAAGCATCTTGTAATTATCCAAATCAGTAATATCCCGGTATTCGAAAATAACCTTATCCTTAAACTCTTTTTCTATAGCCGGCATTACCTCCTGCTTTACTTGAATACATCGATGACAACCGGGAGAATGAAAAAAGATAAGCTTAGCCGGACTTGAGCCTGATTCATCAGCAAACAGAAATCCTATCGGCAAAAATAAAGCTAAAAACAAAATCGTGATAAAATAATTAAATATTTTATTCATCATGCCACCTTAATGTTATTTCGCGTGATTATTTTAACTGGAAAATATCTGCTCAAGATTTAAAACTTCAAATCAAATATAGCACATTTGCTTTAGCAATCAACAGAAATTTTCCCTCGATAAACTTACATCAGGCTAAAAATAGTATACTTGCCTTCACCCAGCAAGACAAGCGCAAGGCAAACGCAAGCAATCACAAAATCATATTCGAAACCTCCACCGGAGAGAAAAAACCCTTTTCCTAAATGCACTTTAATCGCAGCAGTTGTAATAAGAATAAAAAGCAAGGTAGCGCAAGGCCGGGTAAACACCCCAATAATTAAAAATACACCTCCTAACAATTCAGTATATCCGGCCAAATAAGCCCACGGAATTGCCGGAGCAAAACCCAGGCTTGATAACATCTGAGAAAATCCTTTAATCCCCGGACCGGCGAAAAAACCAAAAACTTTTTGCAGCCCATGCGCCGCAAACATCACTCCTATCCCCAACCTCAGGATCAAAATACCCCAGTTTGACATCTGCCACCTCTCTGTAAAAGGTTACAAATTTTCCAGCCGAGTAAACACAAAATACTCTTCCTGAATAAACTTAATCCTGAATTTACGGCAGAAGGTTGCAATATCATTACACAGGAATTCCGGATTAATTCCTCTATCAACCAGCGCTCAATCCCCCAAAACCATCGCCAATAATTATATTTTTTCGTTTTCCAAGAAGGCAAAATAATTGCTTAATTACTCTTTATATGTTAACATAAATTATGTTTTTGGGAATAAAAAACAAAATCGAAAAAGAATTAAGTGCTTATATCGGCTCAATTAATAAATTATACGCCTTAAATAAGCTCTCCCCTGTCCTTTTTAAGAACATCAAAGAATTTATCTGCCGCGATGGCAAAAGAGTCAGGCCGATATTATTCTGTATCGGTTATCTGGGCTTTTCTAAAAAAATCCCTTCCGGGCTTTATCGCAGCGCCTTATCTTTAGAACTATTACATGATTTCATGCTTGTCCACGACGATATCATCGATAAAAGCGACCAACGCCGCGGCAAGCCTGCCATGCATACTTTGCTTAGAAGCTCTCTAAAACAAAATAAGAAAATTAAATTTAAAGGGGAAGACCTGGCGATTGTAGTCGGCGATGTGATGTACGCCATGGCTCTGGATGCTTTCCTATCTGTAAAAGAAAACATGCTGCGTAAAGAAAAGGCGCTAAAAAAATTATTTCTGGCAGCCCTATATACAGGTAGCGGAGAATTTATTGAACTGCTGCTGGGAATTAAACCGATAGAAAAAGTTACCCAAAAAGATATCTACAAAATCTATGACTACAAAACTGCAAATTATACCTTTGCCTCTCCTCTAGCCATGGGAGCCGAATTAGCCGGGGCAAAACCCTTACAAATTAAAAAGTTATATTCCTACGGTATGCTTTTAGGAAGGGCCTTTCAGATTAAAGATGACATTATCGGAACTTTCGGAACGGTTAAGGATATCGGCAAATCTAACCTCACCGATATTAAAGAAGCCAAAAGAACTTTACTGGCCTGGTATGCCTTCAACCACGCTGGTAAAAAAGACAGGTTAATTATAAAAAGGATTATGGAAAGTAAGGTTACCCAAGACGCGGAGTTGATTAAAATGCGCTCGATCATTACCGATACCGGCGCACTGGCTTATGCGCTAAACCAAATAAAAATTCTATATGGCCAAGCAAGCAAACAAATTCAAGGTTTGCAGATGAACCAAAAATATAAGCAAGCACTGGATAATTTTTCCAAAAAAATCCTTGGTATTTAAATCTTCTTGGCTAACAAAGAAAATACTGCTCATTCTTAAATATTATTATAAAAAAAGTACTGATGAAAATTAATCTAGCTAAATCAGCGGGATTCTGTTTTGGAGTTAGAAAAGCTATCGCTCAAGCCCTGGAAACCGCAAAAACACAAAAGTCTGTATTTATGCTTGGCGATATTGTGCATAATGAAGAGGTGGTTAAACAAATCCGGGATGCCGGAATTAAAAAAATTAACCGGCTCTCTACAGGTAAAGGTAAAACATTATTGATCCGGGCGCATGGTTTGTCCAAATATACTTTACGGCGGGCTAAAAATCTAGGCTACCGGGTTATCGATGCAACCTGCCCCATGGTAAAAGAAATCCATCAAATTGCCCGGCAGTTAGAAAACCAAGGTTACCGGATAATTATTATCGGAGACAAAAAACACGATGAAGTTTCAGGTATCATCGGACAGCTTAAATCAAAAGCTATAGTAATTGACAGTCTCCAGGATATACCTTTAACTAAAATCAAAAGGATTAAAAAAGCCGGGATTGTCGTACAATCAACCCAAAATCTAGATCATGTACTGGTAATCCTGGAATTGCTGCGTAAATATATCCCAAAAATTTCCTTCCATAACACGATTTGTAACCCCACCAAAACAAAACAAAATGAAGTAAAAACTATGCCGCTTAAAAATACCATCATGATTATTATCGGCTCAAAAACCAGCGCCAACACCAAAAGAATTTACGAAATATCGAAATCCTTGAATCCGCATAGCTATTGGGTTAATTCCGCTAAAGAAATAAAATCAGGTTGGCTAAAAAACGTCAAAAATGTGGGTATTACCGCGGGCGCATCCACTCCGGAAACAAGCATTAAAGAAATTATTGCCAGAATTAAAGCTATTTGTTCTGCTTAATACTCTTTTACTGCTGAATTATCCGCCACTGAAACGTTAGCGGATAATCAAAAACACAGTTCCTTTACGCACTTCGTGCCTTTTTGCCTGGGAAAATGTGTTTTTGATTAAAAAACTATAGTTTTATTTTCGTGCTTAATAATCCGGTAATCAATATAACTGGACAATGCCTGCGCCAGCGCCTTCTTTTCCGCATGCCTGCCTTTTCTTATTAAATCCTGCCGGCTATCTTTATGCGAAACATACTCAACTTCCTGGGCAATGATCGGCCCTTCATCCAGTTGATTATCTACGAAATGCACAGTTGAACCGATAACCTTAACCCCTTTATTTAATGCCTGGCCGTAAGGATCCACGCCTTTAAAAGAAGGCAAAAAACCATGGTGAATATTGATTATATCTTTGTTATATTTATGCAGAAAATCTGAAGAGAGCACCAGCATATAACGCGCCAACACCAAAAAATCGGTTGACGCTAAAGAATGAGAAAGTATCTGGGATTCCTGCCGGTTATCTTTACTGGCTGGTACATAATAAAATGGCAGGTTATACCCGGTTACCAGTTTGCGATGTTTCTCACAATTGCTCAAAACAAATGGAATTTGTACTTTTAGTTCACCGGCATTCCATAAATACAACAAATCTACTAAACAATGATCCGGTTCCGACACCAGGATCCCCATACGTAAAGTTTCTGCCTGGTCATAAAGATTCCAGCTAGCGCCAAATTCTTGCGCTATAGGCCCAAAAGCTAAAACCAAACTCTGCCTGTTTTGTTGCCCGTCATCCAGAATAAACTCGACGCGCATAAAAAAATAACCGCCTGCAGGATCTGTACTATATTGATCAGCAGTAATAATATTGCCGCCTATTTTAAGGATAAAATCTGAAATTCTAGCGACAATCCCTTTGCGGTCATGGCATTGAAATAACAAGATAAATTTACGCATAACTCCTCCTTAATACTTTATCCAGAAAAATCCTTGCGAGCGCAGCGAGCAAGGATCCTCCACTTAACAAAATTATTATACCTCAAAATCAACTAATCATCCAATAGATAAAACATAAAAAATGGCCCTATTTTCTTAAAATACTTATTTCTTGCTCAACCAGGTAATTAACTATCCGAAATTATTGTTTCTTAGTAGCTTCCTGAAACTGCCCAACGGTCTGCAACTCTTTATCAATACGCATTTTCAGATTGCTAAAAATATCCTTTAATTTTAATACCAGAACCTTACTGCGGGCATCAGTGGTTGTTTTTATTTCCTCCAGGCTCTTTATGTTTAATTCAGTTGTTTTCTTTAACTGAGTCAACCAGGTAATCAAATAGCTAAATGGGGCATTATCTAGGTTCTCCTTTTTTATAGTATTAAATATCCCAAGCATAGAAAAATAGGCATCCAGTTGCGAGACAGACAAAACCGCAGAATCCCACATGCTGTTTATCAAAACCGGATCCCTGGAGGAAGTAAAATATGTTTTCACCTCCTGAGCAGTTTTCAAGATTTCATTACGCGTATCCACCAAATTTGTTTCCAGTGCCTGAGCAGTCAAACTCCAAGCCAACACTAAGCTTAAAACAAAAAAAATTATCTTTTTCATCCACCCCTCCGTTTTTCTTTTTACCTGCCTTTATTTTCTAAAATTTATAGCGCAACTACTTTATACACCGATATACTGCATTTTGCCACGCTTGATTCTTTTGCTTTAGGAGTAAGTTGATATTTTTCAATAGAAATCAGGTTGCTGGAATTCTCCATATTATACATAAAATCAACCAATTGTTCCATCTGAGCTTCGCAATTTAAGTTTACGTAAATCTTTTTTGAAGAACCTGATCCTTTAGCCCCGGCCGGCTTCATATCAATCAGATATACTGAACTTTTACTTGCTAAGCTTTCCAGCTCTTTTAAAACCGCAGTTACCTGCTCATCCTCAGTCATTTGGGAATCACCTAAAAAAGAACTATACTTAGAACTCTGCGCCAGGATTTTGTCCTTCTGTGTCAGTATCCGCAGGTTCTTTTTAATCGTCGCCTGTTTATCCTGAATTTCTTTATTTAACGAGCAGATTTTTGAAAATACGGGAGAAATAATCGCCCGGTCCAGTATTAATAACGAAACAATAGCAACAATAACATAGAAAATTGTTCTATCTTTTTTTGATAAACGCCCCAAGAATACTTGGAGCATCTGCACATTAAGCAATTTCATCAATCCTGCGGCCTTTCCATTAATGCAATGACTTCAAAATCTGTATAATCCCTTAAACCATCTTTACGCTTAGCGGTATATCTGGTTTTAACCTCTTTAAAATATTTTGATTTTTCCATGCGGTCAACAAAAGAAAAAACTGAACTCATTGCATCCGCGCTTCCCTTTACAGAAAATTTATCTGCGTCATAACGAATCTCGCTAAGCTCTATATCCTCAGAAACC
Organism: Candidatus Omnitrophota bacterium; assembly: GCA_026387265.1. Taxonomy (GTDB): domain Bacteria; phylum Omnitrophota; class Gorgyraeia; order Gygaellales; family Profunditerraquicolaceae; genus UBA6249. Next base: position 6,780 of record JAPLLZ010000029.1, on the reverse strand, counting down.
AAACCATGCAACTCCGTTAAAATCTCTAAAGTATAGCCTCGATTAACCAGATAATTCTTGACTAAGCCGACCTTCAAGAGATCTTTCTCTAGTTTTTGTGCTTCTTGGTTAATTACCGCATACTTACTATCGAGCTTACTTAACTGCGCACCTTTAAAATAAATCTTACTAGCCAGTATAAAAAAGGTAGCGATAAAAATGGTTAAAATGAAAATACCTGTTTTAATCAGATCTTTACCTCTCTCTTCGATAGACCGGCGTACCCTGGCTTCTTCCGGGATAAGGTCTATTTTCATCTCCTGGCAATTAAGAATCGGCGCAATAACATCAAAAAAAGATACCTGCTTAGCTTTAGATATCGTTCCTTTAGCCAACTCTGAAATGTTAAAAATACTGGCATAAGACAAAATCTTTACCGGCAGGTGCATTGTTTTATTCAACAAGCTTTCAATTTCTTTAAGATCCTCACCTGCCCCGGTTAGAATTAACATATTCGGACTTATCTCAATATCCCCTCCCAAGTAAGCCTCCAAAGACCGTTTAAGCTCATCTACAAATTTTAGCTGATAAACTTCTTTTTCATTCTTTAACTGAAAGGTACCAATGGGGATAGAACGGATAAAAATTACCTTATTTTTAAGAATAATACTAAAATCTGTAAAGTTTTCATCGACATGCAATATATTAACCGGGACATTATCCATCTCCAGCCTTAAGGTTTTAGAAACAGATAAGGCCAGCCCTTCAGAAGCTAAGAGCGCTCTCTTTAATCTAAAACCTGCACGGTCTAATATTTCATAATGCCGCTTTAAGACGCTGCGGGCAACAATCACTAAAAGTACCTTAGTATAACTATGTTTATAAGTGCCTATTTCAACATAATCAACAATTATTTCTTCCCGTGAATAAGGAGTATGCCTACCTGCCTGCAAATTAAGGATCTCTTTAATCTCCTTCTTTTCAATAGAAGGAATTTCAATATTTTTTGTAATCACCAGTTGCGTCGGAACGATATCAATGACTTCAATCTTTTTTCCTTTAAGCGCACCAATAGCAACCTGAATATTCTTAGTAATATCAAGATCACTAAGCCCAGTAACATCTAAATTTAAGAGATTGACTATTTCCTTCTTGCTTGGAGAGACTTTAACGTGAGAAATTTTTAAATTATTCCCGCTAAAATTAATCCCAACAAATTCTTGATTAGCTAGCGCGGACAAAAATTTTAATTTATTAATATTTAATTTAAACATTTTAATTAATCTTCCCGCCAGTAAATAATCCTGCCATCCCGCCTAACTACACTGGATACCGTTAACGAATATCTGGCATTCAGCCTGGCGGTTGACCTAATTAAAAAATTATTGGAACTAACCGCCAAAAACGAAACGGCCACCTGATTGAGTTGTTCAATCTGAGAAGGGCTAAACGCATACGCCTGGGACAGCTTCGGGACAATCTCAGCACCAGAAACAAAAACATTATCATCCAGCGTACCCCTCAGGCCGTCTTTACCCGCCCGGTATAAAATAACCTTATTGGCGGTATCCTCATCCAAACCTAAAGCAAAAAGAACAGCTGCATTGGTAGTATTAATATTGACCCTGCCTTCTCCATAGATAGTAACATAGTCTTTTATTTTTTCAAAAATATTCTCACTAAACCCTTTCACTAAAAGTAACTCCTCAAGTATTTCAAATTCAGAATTTTTGGCGGCGTAAGAAAACGGCAGGCTGCTATAATGCAAATATTCCGCGCTGCCGGCAGGAATGGAAAGTTCGCTATCGGAATCTCTCCAATCCAGAATGCAAGCCGCTAATTCCTGAGCTTGCGTTTCATCACAAGGCAAAACAATTTTAAAAAGGCGCTCTAAAATTTTAAGCTATACAACCGTAACCTGTTATCAAAAGCCCGGATTTTATATCCGGATAGGTGTAAGCTAAACTAAACTCGCCGTCTCCCACTTGAATATTTTGGAATGCGCCCGGGTTGTCGCTCCAGGTATCACCTAAATAATCATAAGCCATCTCCGGATCATTTTTTACTTCTAAAATTGCCTTGGCCACTCCGGCTTCGGCAATCAGGCGCATTTTATCCTTTTGGTCCAGCCGGTTGGCTAAAACTAATTCCTGCCTTATCTGACTATTCAGAATAACTGCGAATGCCGACAACAAACAAAGCGACCATAAGGCAACAATCAGAATGCTCCCCCTATATTTAGCCGCTGATAGGGATGTTAATCGTCCGGATAATCTTATCGGTTTCCGAGGAATCATTTAAATTTAAACCTACCCTTACTGCCAGAGGCAAACCCGCACCTGACCATTCTTCTTTCCATACATATTTCTGTTCTTGCTTATCAAAATAATAATATTCAAATTTTAAAAAACTGATATTCTTAAGCAGGACAACTGGGCTAGCATCCTGATGATTATAAAGCTGGCTAAAATCTTTTTGCTCTCTATATAGCAACCCGGATTGCTGATCGTATGAATAAACCACCAAACCCAATGAGTTTACCTTTAGCCTTGAACTGTTCACCAGGGTCGGTACGCCGAAACTACTCGCATCCCCGGTAAAAAGAATACTGCTGGACTTCACGCAATTACTCAAATCTTGGGCAAGTTTGTCAAAAAAAATGCCCAAATCCTCCTCTGCCAAAGGCTTATTTATCTTTTGCCAAACCTTAAAACCATTGTTAAAGGTTGAAAATATGGCTAGGGAGATTATCCCCAGCATAGCCGTAACTACCAGTAACTCGACCAGGCTAAACCCTATCCTATTTAACCGAATAAATCGCATATGTTGATCTTGATAATTTTATCTGCCGCAGCCCCTGTGACCAAGAAAGCATTAAATCGACTTTAAAGAGGTTATCTGACGATCCGACGGAATTATAACCTAAACTCCAATCCACGCTTTTATTATTAATTTCCGCCTGGCCGCTTGTAGTCATCACACCGAGAGATCCTGAATGTTTAAGCTCATTCTGCGCCTGCCAAATTTTCTCATCCATCCAGGGAGTAATCTTTAAAGAAGTGGAATAATAATTAAAAGAGTCAATCGCAATGAAAAAAGATTGATAAATCAATGTTGCCCCTAATGCTAAAACTGCGGCAGTAATCATTACCTCCAAAAGAGTAAAGCCTTTTTGCGGATCTCTCCCGGATTTCTTACCGGCGATTGCTTCTAAAAAACATGTCTGCTTATTCCCAATTTGTAACATCATCGGCACTTTCTGTTCCATCCTTGCCTAAAGAATACAGGTCATAATCAGTTTTACGATGTTCACCGGGAGATTTATATTCATATTCTTTGCCCCAGGGGTCTAAGGGTTTTCTTTCCAAATACGGCCCATTCCAATTTCTAGCTGAAGCAGGTTTAACCAATAAAGCAGCCAATCCCTCTGTCGTACTAGGAAAACTGCCATTATCTAATTCATAGAGCTTTAAGCCTGTGGCAATATTGGCATTGATATCCGCGCTAGCAGCAGCTACGCGCGCCTGCTCTCCTCTACCGGTAAGCCTAGGCATGACCATCGCTACTAATGCCCCGATAATTACTACTACCAGCATTAACTCAATAAGAGTAAATCCTTTTAAACTTCTGGCCTTATTTTCTTTTTTCTGCCGCTTATTCATCGCTAACCTCCATATAATCAGATTAACCACCTGTCTTTAAATATTCCCTCCATCCATCCTCAAACTCCCGTAGATTACGTATATGTAAAGGATAAGCTGTCTTTAAGGCCTCTTCCACATTTTTGCCGTCGCGCAATTCACGGCAAAACCCGGAAAAAGAATTAGAACCATACTTTTCAATAAGATACCCAATTAAAGCAACGGATTGAAGATAATAAATTTCTACTAAATTATTCGCACTGAGGAAAAGAACTCCGTCCTGGCCGTCTTTTGTCCGCGTTGCCCTAATCAGTACTCCTTGTTTACCTTTTAGATTTTCAATATTCAACTTCATTACATCGCTCAGCAATAATAAATTATCCTGCTGATAATAACGCTGAATCAGGGCCTTCATATCTTTTCTTTTGGCCTCCTCCTCCCACTGCGCCACTCCTTCGTCCAGCCAAAGAGGTATTTCACCTACAAAACCCACAAAATCCCTAAATACCAGATGCGCTATTTCATGCGGCAGAAGGGATTCAACAAAACCCTTTCCCCACACATAACTTACGATCTGTTTATTCCTATAATCAGCCATGCCTTCTGACCAATCAGGCTGGCCGGTTGCTTTTAAGAATCCTGCGCGGTCAGGAAAGATATAAATTTTAACTCGTTTATCCCAGGTCCAGAATTCCGAATAACGCACATAACCTAAATCATAGGCTATCCTGCGGTAATCTTTTTCTGCAGCATCCAATACATCCTGAGCAAACTTTTCATCCTGAGTAAAATTCACTACAAAATGTTCGCTTTTTTTCTCCAGCCAATCACCGGGATAGCCCGCAGCCAAACAAAATAAACTTAAAAAAATTAATAAACATAACTTTTGTTTATTACTTTTCATAATTATTTAGCCATCATATTGATTTCAAAAACCGGCAAAAGCATCGCAATTACAATAAATCCCACAATTAAACCCATCACCAAAATCATTAAAGGCTCAAGCAGGCTGCTCATAATCCTAATCATTTCATCAGTATCGCGCTCATACGAATCGGCAACTTCACCCAACGCAGAAGCCAGATTTCCAGACTCTTCCCCGACGCTGATTAAATTAACCATAAATAAAGGAAGTAATTTAGAATCTTTCAGGCTCCGGCCAAAAGACCCGCCTTGCTCTAAATCACGGTAGCTCTTAATTAACTTCTCTTTAATCACTTCATTACTTAATACCTGCACAGATATCTGCAGGGCTCTTAAGATCGGTAACCCACTCTTAATTAACAACTCCAGGGTCCGGCTAAAACAAGCCAAATCCGCTTTTAGAGCAAATTTTCCAAATATGGGTATATGTAATTTTAAAGCACTCCAGGTAAGTTTGCCCACCTTAGTTTTAAGCTGCTGTTTAATCAGGAAAACTGCGGCCACGATAATTAAAATTATCCAAGGCCACCATTGGCGTAACCCCTGGCTTACCGCTAATAAAATCCGGGTAGGCAACGGCAAATTCTGGCCCATATTAGAAAATATCCCCATTAATCTGGGTAAAACAAAAGTAAGCATAAATACCACTGTAGCTACCCCTACCAAAGCCATTAAAATTGGATAGGCCATGGCCATGCGGAAACGGGAAAGCAGCTCTTCTTGCTTAGCGCGGTAATCGGCAATCCTTAAAAGTGAACCGGCTAAAGCTCCGCTATTCTCACCGGTACGCACCATAGCAATATATAAAACGGAAAAATATTTCGGGTAGGTTTCTAATGCGGCAGAAAAAGTTCCGCCGTTTTTAATCATATTATAGATATCGCGCAAAACAACTTTTAAGTGGGCATTTTCTGATTGTTCGCTGATAATATTAATTGCCGTTAAAATCGGTACCCCGGATTTTAAAAGGCTGGAAAGCTGACGGCTAAAAATAGTAATCTGGCCCCCTTTAATCCTTCCGCTAGCCTTATTCACTACCGCCGCAACCGGTGCCCGCGCAACAACACCCTTATCTTCCTCCAAATGCATAGGAAGATACCCTAACGCGCTAATCTTCTCAATCGCCTCTTTTTCCGACGCAGCTTCAATTGAACCACTGACTATCCCCCCCAACTCTTTTTTAGCACGATAATTATAATTTGCCATTTATCTTAACTTGCCCTCCTGTTTCTCTGCCTACAAATTTATCTAATTTTATCCTATCTGCACTGGTTAAATCCAAGAAACAAATAGCGATATCATATTCTTCCTGCGGGATCAACTCTTCTACCCTTACTACTCGGGCTAAACATTCAATCAGCCCCTGGCTATTTGGTAGCTCAATTTTTAAATCCAATATCGAACCAATTACCAGTTTATCATGCGCCACAAAAAGCAGTCCTCCTGCCGAGATATTCTTGGTGGTTGCCAGTTCTTCAGCAGCATCCTTACGTTTAATTAATTCATTTTCTACTTCAAAAACTTTATAATGAACTTTAATTTTATCATCCAGCCGCCGGTAAACCCGCTTATTTGATCCTTCCGGTTCCAAAATAGCCTCCTGGCTAGGATAATTAACATTCTCAGCAGAAGTATTTTTATTTACACTAATATCTTCTTCTGCTGAAGTTACCCGGACAACCTCTTCAAAAGTAGTAATCCCGGCAATTGTTTTTCTCCAGCCATCCTGCCGTAGCGTACGCATTCCTTTAGACAAAGCTAATCTCTTAATTTGATCCGAAGAGGCTTTCTTTAAAATCATCTCCTTGGTCAACTCATCAACAATCAAAATCTCATATATCGCTGTTCTGCCAAAAAAACCCGTAGAGTTACAGCTGGCACAACCTTTACCGCGGAAGATTTTGACATCTTCTAATTTTATCCCCAAATCATTAGCAATTAGTTCTCTTAGTTCTAAAGGAGCCTGCTTATCTTCATACCTGCATTCCGGACAGATTACCCGGATTAAACGCTGAGCAATAAATGCCTCAACGCTGGAAGCAATTAAATATGGCTCTACCCCGATATCCTGCAAGCGGGCAATACCACTGGCAGCATCATTAGTATGCAAAGAAGAAAATACCAAATGTCCCGTTAAAGCCACCCGGATCGCTGTCTCGGCTGTCTCAAAATCCCTAACCTCTCCGACCATGATTACATCCGGGTCATGCCTTAAGATACTACGCAGGCCACGCGC
>JAPLLZ010000066.1 GCA_026387265.1 Candidatus Omnitrophota bacterium | reverse complement strand
GTTTCTCTGTAGCCCCACTTAAGTGGGGCTACAGAGAAACTGCTCACATCCTTTGCCTTTACAGGCGGGGACTTCCCGCTAAATTAAAACAACCTATCGTATCCTGACTGACTAAACTCTTTTTTCTCTTTATTGATCCAATAAGTCAATTTATCTTTGCTGATTTTCATGTCTAACAGGTCTTTGCGCATTAATCTAAGCACTATGGAAAAAGGCGTAAAAACCAGATAAAAAACAGCCAGCAAAAGAATGCGGGTATTTATCCATCCGAGAATTCCGGCCAACCTCATCCAAATTATATAAACCGGCTTTAAGGCGCCCGGAATTATAAATGCCGCCAGAAGAAAAGCTAGCGCAATACTAAAAACCGGTAGCGAAAAATTTCTCTGCTTAAGAAAAATAAGCAGCGCGATCAATAAAAAACACACTGCCATCGTTATCCCAAACTTCTTCAAACTTTGTTTGCTTAAATTTAATTTTTCCATCTTAGTCCAACTCAAATACTTTTTGCCACTGGATATCTTTTTTAAGCGGCGCCTGCTCTTTTTTATTCAATAAAAAACTTCCCATCACTAAATAATCTATCTCTGTGCGCATAAAACATTTAAAAGCATCTTCCGGAGTGCAAACCAGCGGCTCCCCCCTGACATTAAAAGATGTATTGATAATTACCGGGCATCCGGTCAATTCAAAAAAGGCATTGATCAGGCCATAATACAACGGGTTATCTTCCCTTTTTACGGTTTGAATCCTTGCGGAATAATCTACATGGGTAACCGCCGGAATTTGCGAAAGCCTGGCTTTTAACTTATCAAACCCCTGCAAAGCTTCAAAAGATTCCTCTACCGGCACTCTTTTTCCCGCTTTTACCGGAGCGACTAAGAGCATGTACGGGCTTTCAATATTTAAATCGAACCATTCTGAAGTTTTATCATTTAATACAGTAGGAGCAAACGGCCGGAAAGACTCACGGTACTTGATCTTTAAATTCATTTTTGACTGCATTTCCTGATTACGCGCATCTCCGATTATGCTTCTTGAACCCAATGCCCGCGGCCCGAATTCCATGCGCCCCTGGAACCACCCGATAACATTTCCGTCTATAATCAAATCAGCTACTCTTTTTGGCAACTCAGAAAAATCGAGCTTCTGATAAACAATATTTTCATGTTTTAAGAACTCCTCTATAGCGTCGCCTGTATATGACGGACCTAATAAAGAAGCCTTTTGTTTATCGGTTTTACCATCGGCAACGCGCTGATTACCAAGATATTTGTTCCAGACTAAAAGCGCAGCCCCTAAAGCTCCACCGGCATCCCCGGAAGCCGGCTGGATCCAAATCTCCTTAAAAGGCCCTTCCCGCAATATTCTACCATTACCTACGCAATTCAGAGCTACTCCTCCGGCAAGACAGAGTTTATCCATCCCTGTTACCCGGTATACATGCCAAGACATTTTAAGCATTATCTCCTCTGTAACGAGCTGGATGGAAGCAGCGATATCCATATCTTTTTGCGTGATTTTTGACTCCGCTTTCCTTGCCGGTCCGCCGAATAAACGCTCAAAAGCCCAATTAGTCATTCTTAGGCCGTTACAATATCCAAAATACTTCATATTCATCTTAAAAGAGCCGTCATCTTTTAAGTCAATCAATTTTTCTAAAATTAAGTCTGCATATTTTGGCTTACCGTAAGGAGCAAGCCCCATTAATTTATATTCACCGGAATTTACCCTAAATCCGGTGTAATAGGTAAAAGCCGAATACAATAGGCCTAAGGAATGCGGAAACCTTAAAACCTGCTTTATCTCAATATCATTCTCTTTACCCGCACCGAAACTTGCGGTCTCCCATTCACCTACTCCGTCCATAGTCAGAAAAGCTGCCTCCTTAAAAGGCGAGGGATAAAATGCGCTGGCAGCGTGGGCTTCGTGGTGCTCGGTAAAAAGGATTTTTCCCTGATAATCCAGCTCTTTCCTGATCAATTCCGGGATCCAGAGTTTTTGCTTTAGCCATAAAGGCATCGCCTGGATAAACTGTCTTACTCCGGTAGGGGCAAAGGTAAGCGAAGTTTCAAGTATCCTTTCAAACTTGATCAGCGGCTTATCATAAAAAACCACAAAATCCAGATCATTTACGCTGATCCCGGCTGCTTTAAGGCACCAATTTACAGAATTAATAGGGAAATTAAAATCGTGTTTTTTGCGCGTGAAACGTTCTTCCTGAGCAGCCGCAAAGATATCGCCGTCTATTACAAGACAAGCTGCGCTGTCATGGTAAAAACATGATATTCCTAATATTTTCATTTACCCATTACCTCTGATTTCTTAACGGACAGTTTCATTATCTCTTTTGGCTTTAGGCTCAAGCGGCACACTTGCGGTTATCTCATATACATCAACCGCTCCGCTATTCTGTACACACATAATATTTTCTTCCAGGCATACTTGCTCAGGAAATGTTCTTATAAGTTTAAGGTTGCTGTTTTTTGGAATTCTTTCTAATTCGCTTAGATCCCCGACTAATCCGGAATTCAAATATTCATCCCTGTGCACCAGAACATAATTAACTCCTAACCACTTCAAGGTTCTAGGAGTGTCCAGATTAGATAACTTAATGATCTCTCTGCTGACTTTATTTGCGTAACTACCGGGGATTGTTCCATTGATGATTCTTTTTTCATGGACAGTCTGAAAATACTAATGCAGTTCATTACTACCGTTAAGATCCAAAGGATACTCCGCAATCACCGTATCCGCGGGCTGTCTTTTTAACCAATAGTAAACCCCTGGTGCTCTTGAAACATCAATAACTTTATAAGGCGGCCAATTCCAGAATTCAAAAAGCGCTAAGCTACAGAATAATACGGTTATGGCAATTCTGGTTTTTCTTGTTTTAAATCCTTCTAAAATAATCTTAAGCCCGAAGCCTGCTAAAACCGCAACCGCCAGCATCACTACAATCCCGAAACGGCAATACGCCCTAAACATCGGTATGATCTTATAAATAAAAAATGACGGCATATAAATCTTAAACGTACCAATCTGCCACCACGGCGGCTGAGAAAAAAACCAGGCCCCCAGCGCCAAAAAAATAAAGAAATCGATATAGAAGTTTTCAGCTGATAGCTGATAGCGGATAGCTGATAGCTTACGTTTCTTTCTCCATATCCCAAAAGCTACGAACGCCAAAATAAGCGGCACCCAACCTAAATAAAGAGTATGCTCTGTAAGACTTTCTCCGTATAAGGATGTACCGATAAAATTTTCCGTAAATTTTCCGAAAACAGGATGCACAGAAGCAGGTAAAAAATAACTTAAGGGCCTTGCAGACTGGGAAAACAGATCTTCAAACGGCCTGCGAACAAGACTAAAGACGGAAGCCGGGGTACTTTTCGAAAGCGAAAGCCTCCCTTTTATCGCTGGTAAAAATTGTGGCAAGAAAATCAGGAAAGCCGCTAAACCGATGAAAAAAACTTTTCTTAAATAGGCAAAATCCAACTTTGCTAGGCCTTGGCGATTACGGAAAAACTTCGCTCTCCAATTGTATAGAACCATATAATAGATTAAAAAGGAAAACAGCGCCGCCATGGTCAAAAAAATTACTGACCAGTCAAAAGAAAAAAGTAAAAATAAGCTCAATAAGAAAAACAACTGATTTTTTTTAGAATCATTATTTTTTAAGCGTATAGCCAGAAATATAACCAAAGGTATCCATTGATTAAAGGTCAAACCTAAATGCTGCCAGCTCCTCACAGACTGATAGGGACAGAAAGCAAAAATTATCCCGCTAAAAATTGCGCTTAACCGGATACTAGTAATATAATAAACCAAAAAATAAGAAAAAATACCGCTCAAGAAAATATTTGCCAAGACCTGGATATTGTAGGCAAGGGCCGGTTGAACCAGCAGCCCTAGCAGAAAATTTAGCCCAAACCAGAGGTAAGAAATATACCCTGAAGGGTAAAGGTTTACGCCGAAAGGATAGGCAACTAAATTCGTGGATCTTAAAGAAAGCTGGTGGTGAAAGGAATAACCCAGACGCCAACTTTCCCATAATGGAGCAAAGGACTCATCGGTGGAAAAAAATCCGGGTATATACCGGTTAAGATTAAAAACCAGGGGAAATGTCTCCAAGATAATCAAGCAAATAAATAATGCGGCCACTAAAAAATAATATTTACGCATTGAGCAAGCCATTCTTTTCTACCACTACAAAATACCAGTGGGTTATTCATTTTCTAATTGTATAATAGATTTTTGGTCGATTTCATTCCAAAACTTTTTAGCACAATCTTCAACCCGTTAAATAATAATCTTAAAACATACGCGGCGTCTTCTAATGAATGAACCTTACGCAAAAGCGGCATCAGGGTCAGGTATGATATGAGGCGCCGGATAATAAAACTTCTATAGGCCTGGACCTGTATCTTGCGTAACTGTTCCCTGGTGAAATATTTTGTGGCAAGCCCTCCTTCATTAAGGATTTTATACATGGATTCGTGCTGTGCTTCATCCAGCTTATTCTCCGTAAAAACATGCCTAAAATCTAACAGGCCGTCTTTTTCAAAATAACCGTAGACATCGGAAGTAATATGCGGAGAAAGCAGGAAAAATGTGGCAAAGTCTACGCCTGATTGTTTTGCAAACTTTATCGTATC
>JAPLLZ010000023.1 GCA_026387265.1 Candidatus Omnitrophota bacterium | reverse complement strand
TTATCATAACAAACATATAAAATATCATGGCCGCGCTCAAGCATGCCGCTTAAAGCCTGTAAACCAATATCTCCAGTGGAGCCGTCTCCACCTTGGGCAATAACATTAGTCACATCTTTTTTACCCAAATAAATCAATGCCGCTTCAATACCCGAAGCAACCGACGCGGAATTTTCAAACAAAGAATGAATCCAAGGTACGCCCCAAGCCGTTTCCGGATACTTGGTAGAAAAAACTTCTAAGCAGCCGGTGTTATTGGCAACAATCGTATTAGCTCCGGCGGCTTCAATCACTAAACGCGCAGCAATCGCCTGGCCGCAGCCAGCGCAAGCAGTATGACCGGATTTAAATAAAGGATTATTTTCCATATTCTTCCTTAAGCAACTCCGGTTTTAAATCGATAAAATCGGAATTGACTTCCTTAGCCGTTAACCTTCTTAATACTTCCCGTACAGATTCTAAAGTAATATCTCTTCCACCTAAGCCGGCGACAAAACTACTGATTACTTTGGGCCCTTTCTTTTTACCATAGAAAGCCGCTTTTATTTCTACGGCAATCGGCGCGTAGGCGCCTAAAGAAACAGCTTTATCTAAAACCGCAACTCGAGGCACATCTTTTAACGCTTCATATATTCTGGCATAAGGAAAAGGGCGGTAGCTGATAATCCGCAGAAGCCCAACTTTCTTACCCTTGGCGCGCTGTTCATCGATCACTTCCTTAATTGTACCGCAAACTGAACCCATCGCAACAATCACTTTATCCGCATCCTTGGTCTGATATTCTTCCACCAGTAAATCTTTATAATCCCGGCCAAAAACCGCATTAAATTCACTACTGATTTCGGATAAATAACCTATAGATGCTTTCATGGTCTCCTGTATGGCAAACCGTGCTTCCATATAATAATCCGGATCAGCTAAAAGCCCCATAGAAATCGGCTCAGCGGTATCTAATTTATATAAAGGATTATACTTAGGTAGAAATTTGTCTACTTTATCCTGTTGCGGCATATCCACAGTTTCCATGCCATGAGTTAATATAAAACCATCCATACAGACCATCACTGGTAACATTACCCGTTTGTCTTCGCCTAAACGATAGGCAATCAAGTGAAAATCCACTGCTTCCTGGTTATCTTCAGCGTAAATCTGAATCCATCCAGCATCACGCAATGATATAGAATCCTGCTGGTCATTCCAAATATTGATTGGTGCACTAATCGCACGGTTAGCGCAGGTCATGACTACCGGCAGACGCATACCAGCGATATTGAAAACCACCTCCTGCATATAGAACAATCCCTGAGAACTAGTGGCTGTATAAACCCGTACACCGGTAGCCGAACCACCCAAAACTACTGAGGCGGCGGAATGCTCGCTTTCTACATTAACAAACTGAGACTTAAGCTCACCATTAGAAACCATTTGCGCCAAATCTTCAACAATATGTGTCTGTGGCGTAATCGGATAGGCAGAAATTACTCCCGGCTGGCAAGCCTTGATAATCTCGGCAATAGCATGTGAACCTTCAACAAATTCTTTCACCCAGCTCTTCCTTTCAAATTAATTAAATCCCCCGCCCTGGAAGGGCTGGGTTTATTGATCCCCTTCTTTGGATTCTTCCGGAACCATTTCAATGTCTTTCTTCGGGCATATATCCGCACATACTCCGCATCCCTTGCAAAAAGTGAAATCTACCGAAAAAGCGTTCTTCTCTTTTCCTTTTACGCAACCTTCCGGACAGATCATTAAACACATCCGGCAAGCGATACAATTTTTATGCAGATAATGCGGGCGAACCAAAGTTCTCCAACTGCCGGTTTTGTCGCCTTTACTCTCTGATGGTTTTACAGTCAATGGACCAAACATATTATCCTTTTAGCTTATTTTTGACGAATTCGAAACCTTCTTTAACGGACTGAACGTTACCTTCCTGGGCTTTACCGCTAAAACGGTTTTTGACTACCGCAATAAGGTTTTCTAATTTCAGCTCTCCAGTAGCTGCGGCAAATGCACCAATCAAAGCTGTGTTACCTAACGGACGGCCGATATTTCTTAAGGCGATTTCATTAGCCGGAACCACAAAAACTTTCTGCTTAGCTTTTAATTTCGGCAACTCCAGGTCATCTTTACCATTAATAATCGCTACTCCGTCTTCTTTTAAGCCGGAAAAGCAGTTAAACCCGCGCATAAGCGTAGGATCCGCGATAATTACATAATCCGGCTCATAAATCTGGCTGCGCAAACGCACCGGGTTACTGTCTACCCGCACAAAAGCATTCATCGGTGCACCCATCCGGGCTGCTCCGAAGTTAGGAAAAGCATAAGGGAATTTACCCTCGTTAAAATAGCTATACCCTAATAAAGTCGCGGTTGTAATCGCGCCTTGACCTGCTCGGGCATGGATTCGGATTTCTTTCATAATACTCCTAAAACACTGCTGATTAGTTTTTATAGTACTGGTGGGTCAAATGACTTCCTGTACTACTCTAAAAATCGCAAGGCAATTTTCTTGATTATATAACTTAAATTGAATTTGTCAAATAAATTCTTTTAGAGGGTTTTTCGGATAAATACGGAGGTTTGACTAAGTAAGCTCAGAATTCCTTCGGCTTTCTGGATATCCAGCGTGCCTAAACCGCAAGCCGGGCTAATCAAGAGCCTCTCCAGCAGAAGCTGGCGATCAATCCCTTTTTTCACCAATATATCTAAACCGGACTTTATTTTTTGCGCCAGCAACTCAGGGCTTTGCGTAGTATTAAACTCCTGGGTAGGCACTATCCCCCAGCAGATTACCCCTCCTTTTTTAAGGAAACGGTTAAGGTTATCCGCATAAAGCACAAACCTTTCCTGAAAATTAAAAGCATCAAAGTTAATAATATCAATACCGGCAGTATCGGTAAGCATAGACCAATCTGTATTACCGCAACAGTGTATTCCAATTAAGCTGCCTTGGCTTTTTAAAGCATCTGTAAGCTCAGTATAGACATCAATCACATCATTGCGGTTAACCGGCGTGTAAGCGGAGCCTACTCCGGTCAAGTACGGTTCATCGAAAAACATAATCATCTTTTTACCAAATTTTTTAAAATGTTCCAGCTGCCAGAGTGCTTTCATACTTAAGCCTTTAACCATTGCTTGCATCAATACTTCATCATGCAAAATAGCTTTACCATCGCTATCGGTTACTCCGGAACAAAAAGTAAACGGGCCGGTAACCTGGCATTTGATAAATTCTATCCCTGATAAATCGATTTTATTAAGGCGTTGATAAAAAGCAGTTAGTCCCCGGGAAAAATCCGGGCTTATTTTAAAATATTCCAGGTCGCCAGCGATAAACCTGTCATAAAATAATTCCAGGTCCTTTTCTTTATCTTGAGTGGAAAAATTTAAATTACCGTCTTGAAGTTTAAGGCCCGGAAGGTTTTCGCTAAACTGCGCCAGCATCCCCTCACGAACATCAGATTTTGGCAACTGCGGCCAGAAAGGTAACGCGGGGACATAGTGTAAAATTAAATCCACCGCAGCCTGAGCATCTGCCAAAGGAAGACTACCAATACCCGTTGCTAACCCTTTTAAATTAATCATACTTTTTCCCGACTTAAAGTGCCGCCAGGCTGCATCTGGACGATCTCCTCAACCTTTACTTTTAAAATAACAAATTGCTTAGAAGCAGCTACTTCATAAGCCTTATGCGCCTGCCCCTTAACCACTCCGTCAATAATCCGGGCGATGGACAAATCAATCTCTTTACGATGCAAATCTTTAAGCACAGCAGAATATTCATCACCGTTATCCACAATTTCTACGGTTCCGTTAATCTGATACCCGGTTAGGTCGTTATTATCAAAAAAAGAAATCGAAACGCGCGGATTAACCGTCAAATTACGAAAAGTCCTGCCGATAATATAATCTACCAGGTAAATATAATCCGATTCTACTTTGAGCAGAAATTTTGGAGCCGCATTAGGCCTGCCCTCTAAGTCACAAGAAGCCACGCTGATAAATTCCCTGGATTCAATAAGTGTTTTTACGGTCTTATTAATCATTTCTTCTCTTTGAAACCTTCCAGCACACTATCCATTAAAACATTAGCAAAAGCCGCCTTAAAATCATAGACATCTTTAAAATCAAATAAAGAATCCTCTGCGGTTTTAGATAATAACTTTTTCTCGATCATATTAAAAACAATATTACCAAAATCTTGCGTTTGATTAATTCCCCAGTGCGATAATACCCGGTTAGCCAGGGCGCCATACTGATCAATAGCATAATCTCGCAGGCCGCAGGCCAGTTCCCCGCCGCTGACATGCGTGGCTTTCTTTAGCTTTTTTTGTGTAAAAGTCAGGCCTTGCAGTATAAATTCGTAAGCATCCGGTTTATACCGTTTATCCTGAGCACAGATTTTTCCCACTAAATCGTAAAATTCACTCATTTTCCAGCCGCCCGCTTAAACAACAACTCTTTATAATTATCCGGTAAATTATGCGTCTGTAAAATCATCTCACCGGTTTTATCCAAAAAGATATATGTAGGCACGCCCATCAATTCATACTTATCAGCCAGCGCCCCGTCTTTATCTAACAGGATTTTTAAATTAAGCTGATAGTCTTTAAAAAATCTTTCCACTTTAGCGCCGGGTTCACTCACATTCACTCCAAAAACAACAATCCCTTCTTTGGACATTACAGCATACTGCTGATTCAGCTTTTTTATCTCCTGGCGACAATAAGGGCACCAGGTTGTCCAGAAAAAAAGGATTACCGGTTTACCTTTAAAATTAGAAAGTTTTACTACCTGGCCGTTTAAGTCATTTAAAACAATCTCGCTGGCCATGGCGGTTTTGCCAAAACCCAACATTAAGGAGACTGCTACCAATAATAACAACACTTTAATTTTTTGATTACCCATTAGAATCTCCTTAAGGCTGCGATAATAAAATATAGGCCGGTTAAAACAATAATTGCCGCGCAAACTTGCTTGATAGCAACCATCCACTTGCCGGGCTTAGGCAACCCGGTCAAACTAACGCCAAAAGTACCAATTAAAATAAAAATCAAACCCATACCATAAGAAAAACTGAGTAATAAAAATCCGCCATAAAATATATTTCTCGTCGTCGATAAATACGTCAAAATTGCCCCCAAAATTGGCGTAAGACATGGTGAAATCATTAATCCCGAAACCAGCCCCAACATTAAAGCCAAAAAATAGCTTCTTTTTCTGTGAGTAGGTGGCTTTAAATCCAAAGTAAAGTGGAAATGGAATAAATCAAACATGGAAATCCCAAAAATTAATATCAGGACCCCGGACACAAGATTAACTATAGGATTTACGCTAAATTCACCGAATATCCTACCAGTTAATACTGCCAGAACTCCTAAAGAAGAATAAGTAATGGCAATACCGGTAACATAAAATAAACTTAATATAAACCCTTTAATTTTAGAATTTTGCGCATTACCGATTATGTATCCGGTACTAATCGGAATAAGCGGATATACACAAGGAGTAAAACTGGCGAGTAAACCTCCCAAAAAAGCAAAAACAAAATCAAAGGGGCTACCGGAGAGCAGCATCAATCCACCTTAAATATGGTTTATCTCCAGCAATAATCGGGATAGCGATAATTTCCGGAACCTTATAACTATGTAAAGATTTGACCAACTTAATCACTTTCGATAATTTTTCTTTTTTGGATTTAATCACTAATAGAGATTCTTGGGCCCGATCAATTTTACCTGCCCAAAAAAATATTGAATCAACCTTGTTAATTATATTAACGCAAGCGGCTAATTTAGCCTTAATTAATCCGGCAGAAATTTTCTGTGCTTCTTTTTTATCTTTAGCAGTAACTAAAATAACCAAATACATCGCTTGAGCTAACCTCTTTATTAGTAATATCTTGTCTAATTTTATAAACTCATTATATAAGGATTGGCTTTAATTTCAAGGAGATTGTTGGGGTATCTTACGCACCATCTAATAATGGTGTAGAGACGCAAAATTTTGCGTCTCTACTGTGCGCTTGAATAATAAAAAAGGGGCACTTTTTTAAG
The DNA here is from genome assembly GCA_026387265.1 of Candidatus Omnitrophota bacterium. Lineage (GTDB taxonomy): Bacteria > Omnitrophota > Gorgyraeia > Gygaellales > Profunditerraquicolaceae > UBA6249. The sequence goes on along the minus strand of JAPLLZ010000023.1, from coordinate 7,964 downwards.
ATGGGACCTTATGCCGGTAGGCTAAAAGGTAGCGCCCCTTTTAATTCGCAAAGGCTAATTTTAATTCTTTTGCACTTCTTCCTGACCACAACACTACAAGAATATCTTTTAAAACCGGATCAGTTAAGCTACAATCCTGCTCTTCCATTCTCAGGATATCTGAGATACAAGAAATTATTTTATTCATATCACTATCTAAGCTGCCATCAACATAACTGGCAGCAAAATATTCTCTTAAGCGTTCTGCAGATGGAGTAATCCCCGAATTAACCAAGCGTTCTATATCCGACCACTCTTTGGTTAAATTTATACGCTGCAGGCTACTTTGAGGCATAAACCTTATGTCTGCCTTCAAATTATCCAAAGACTGGGTAACAATAGGTAGAAAACGAAAGTCGATACCACCCGGATTACCTTGAGGCTGAGCTAGTGGCAAAATCGGTAGATTATCTTGGCCAACGGAATCTGCTAGGACACTATTTTTATTAACACACCAAATCCCCCTCTTCCCCCCGTAATCTTCGTAAACTCCTATAAATTGCATAGAAAAATAGCCGTTTTCCTTAAGGTATTTCCATATATTTCTTCCAGAGATAGATTGGCTGAATTCAGAAGTAGTTTGGCGCGCATCATATAATTCCTGATCATCTGAACCGATAAAAATAACCCCTTTGCCTAGAGTAAGCAATTCCAGCGTTCTTCGTGCTGTTTTCGGCGTTGTAAAAAACCCCGCACCATTAAGCGTTAATACATTAAACCCTCCTTCTATTTCTTCAGGGATAAAATCAGCTACCATGAGGTCACGGCCAGCATACATGATAATCTTTCTTTCAACTCCATCATAAGTAAATGTTGCTTCGAATTTATTATCTAACAATTTGTTAAATCGTAAAGTTTCGGTCACACACCTACCTGTTGTTTTATCAAATACTCTGCCTAAATTTATTCTGATACCATTTTGAAATTCCTGGAAGTTAAAGCTTTCAAGATCCGCTCCAACTAATACACTAAAATCACTTTCTATAAGGGGAATAGCAACATCAATACCTATGTGTATCTCTGGCCCTGCACCCAAATTACCCTTACTGTTATTTGGCCCGCCTATGCCAATATAATAAACTACTGGATTCTTAACTTTAGATTTTAGATAGTTGCGGTGTTTTACCAATACAGCTGGATCCAAGCGCATCAACTGTGAAACTATAATCTCCCAACCATAAACCTCTTCACCTAATTTAGAAAAAATCTTAAGATTAAAATCTTTAGCGGGCAATCCAGAATTTCCGACTGCCGCTTCAGCTTGGTTTATCGCTAAATCCTTCTCACTTTCATTATCGAGTGATTTAATACTATCCGAATAGAATAAATCCGCCTTGGCTAATTCCGCGTCGGCTTCAGAAGACCTAGCTGCTTCACTAGACTCCTTCTCAGCTAATATATTTGGCCATTGGTCTTTATATTCACTAAAGAATTTTACGGTATCATCAGAAATTTTTACAATCTTATGGTTTTTATTAAGCACTTCAATTAAACCAGGAATTTCTTCAGCTATATCAGTATCAGTCTTATTTTTCCGCTCAGCATAATCATCGCTAATAATAGAAATAGCCTCAAAACTTACTGAAAAATCAATACCATTCTTATTAATCAATTCATTCATGCTACTACTTGCGTTGCTAAGGGCAGCATTAATTGACTGTTCATCTAAAATTCCGCCTTTTTCTTTAGCACCCTCCAATTGATTATTAAAAGCATCCAGCAAACTAACGTTTTCTAATTTGATAATTTGATTACCGAAATTATGGCCTAATTCATCAAAATCATTAATAACTTTAAAGGTATGTTTACCTGGTACGCCCTGTCTTCCTGATGCCTTCCTAAGCGACAGGAAATTTTCCTGCAAATTGGATCCTTCTACAGTTAATATGTTCTGCCTTACAAAGATAACCTGCCACTTTCCTTTAGCGCAGGTAACAAAATAAAAACTATCTGGCGGCCCGCGCACTAAAAATGTAAAACTGTCTGCAGATTTCGCCAACTCCATTACATATTCTAAAATTTCAATCAAGTTAGGGCGCATAAAAGCAGCCAAACCAGTATCAAGTTTTACCAACTTGGCTTTCTCCCTGCCATGGTCAGGGTGCCTTTTCACAAATTCCCTGAGCCCTGGAAGATATTCTTTAGCTTTCTCTATATATGTTTCCAGTTTTGAGGAATCAACACCATTAAGAGTTGCCCCTTCTTTTATTGGCGGTTTCTCAATTAATCCTTCTATTCCCACCAACTCACCAGCCTGCTTAGCTACTCGCTGAATTATTTCAGCTTCCTTTAAAGAAGCTTCCAGTTTATCTTGGAGACTACCTTCTCCCCGAAACCTTACGGCACCGGCAGGAAGATATGGCACAGATACCTCATTAACTTCACCTGACTCCTGACCGATTTCTCTAAGTATTCTGTCTAAAGTCAACCTTCCACTTATATCACCGCTATCTTTAACAAAAAGCACCGTAGTAGAATTCTGATTAAATCTAACCACCCGGGAAACATCCTTTACACCAGAAATGTTTTTCACTTTTTCAGCCAATCCATCAGGCAATCTAGCTATGGAATATTTTAAATATTCGTCCTTAATCTCTTTCTGAATCTTTAGCAGTATATTTTTTGCCTTTTCCGGCTTCAATGAACCTGGTAAAACTATAGCAAATTCATCAGATCTATCCCCTAAACGAAAACCTATCCCTCTATTTTCATGCAAAACTTTCTTTGCTATACGTATCGCATCTTCAATAAGAATGTCCCCAATTTTTCTTCCGTAGGCATCATTCCTAAAGCTTAATTTAAGCATATCCGTAAAACTAACCCAGGCCTGGGGGTCATTATTTAAAAAATCCATCGCTCTATTCTGATCCGGATCAAAATAATCAACCGCTGAGTTACCGTTAATAGTAGACTCCACGCCCTGTTGTACTATATCAACATCAACTTCCTGCCCGTTTTCCACCCGAACTTCCTGCCCGTTTTCCACCCGTTCCCGCAACCACTGCGCCGCCGGCAATAAAGTATATGTATCCAACTCCTTGACTTCCTTATATAGCTCCTCATATGGCGCAAAATCTGTCCTGGCCGCTTTCTTTACTGCCGCGCCTATACGTGCCCTGACTTCCGCCTCATAACCGCGTTCACCTTGCCCTAATACGAGCGATTGGAACGCTACATGATTTAACCGCGATACAGCATCAATTCCCTTCACATCTGAACCATCAATCAAACCTTTTAACACTCTAAGCAACCCTTCTCTTGTCTTAATCTCAGATCCGCGATAATCAGTCAGATACATCGCCAATACTAAATTCGGCAAAGCGTTACGGCTGGCTAAATCGATTCCACCATCTGGCTCACTCGCTAATACAGCTTCGTAATCTTCTGTAAACCAATTATGCGTTATATCCTGTCCTGTTTTACCTTCTTTAACGGCATTCTGTATGGCTTGGTATTTTTCCTGGCTGACCTTGGCACCAACTCGCTGACTCAATTCTTCAGGCGTCATCACTAATTGCCCGCTTTTATCTAACACATCCCGCACCCGCACACGAGCCGGCCCTTTTCCAACAAAAGGATTATTAAAAAAGGATTATTAACATCTAATAATGTCTTATTCTTTAAAGCGTACCATCCTAAATGACTCTGCTTGGCCGCAGCTTCTACTTCCTCGACCATAATTTTATTAAGAATTTCTGAGGAAGAAACTTCCTGCCCGTTTTCCACTGTCTGCGCACCTGCTACGGCCACGCCTTCGCTTTGCCTGGCTAAAGCCTCAGTGATTTCATGCATGAGAAGTTTTGAGTCAGTCTCATGGCCGGCGAGAATATAAACGTAAGCCTGATTACTTGCCCGATCAAAATATCCAAAACCATTACCGATTACACCTACTAGGCCACTTTGAGATGCCAAATTATTAAGCTCAGCTTGACTGTTAGCCACAATTATTTTTACATCATACTTTATTTCTAATCGCTTCAAATATTCTTGAGAAATTTCATTTTGTTTTATCTGATCTCTTGGAGGAATACTCTCCTGCACGCCCTTAGCCATAACATGAACTAAATCTCCATCAACCTCAACTTGTTTTTCCGCTTCATCTCCCCTAACTTCCTCTTTATTAACAAAAGAGATATCTGCAATCTCCGATAGAGTAGGCAAATGAACCGTGTGAATAAGCATAGATTTTGTTTGATTCTGCAAGACCTTATTTATTGCTTGCGCAAAATCAGGAGCCCGTATGACCGGATTACCGATAATAAACCCAGGCAGCACAAAATCTTTCTCCTCAACAGATATAACTTCAATCCTATTATCAAATACCTGACGAACCAGGACTACTAATTCTTTAGGTGCTAAAACATGCGTTATAGCCCCTGCTTCTATCCCCCCGGAGATCATTTCCTGCATCCTTTCACGCTGAGCAGAAAAACCACCAAATTTAAACCCATGCCTTTTGTCGACTGAAGCAGGATCCATCATAATTACAACTCCTGATTTTAGACGCTCTTCAATCTGATCTTTACTTAACCCGTACTTAATTACATCTATCGGACTCACCCCTGCCACGGGACTCTCGCTTCTCTCTAATAGCATGCTAAAGATACTTGTACCATCTGGCTGCTGTACAAAGCCAAACTCATCTTGAATCTTGCCTGAGGCGATTTTAACAAAAACATTTTGTTCATGTGCCTTAGCTTGGCTTGTGCCTAACACTTCTATCGCCACACCCTTATTCTCAAGTAATTCCTGAGATTGAATACCATGTTGATTAATAGAACGTAATATAGCTTCCCTTTTTTCTTGCAAAACCTCTTTTTTGGTTGCTTGGACTAAAGCAGATTCATTATCCTCTCCCCGTGCCCCTGCCTCAGCCACACCTTTAGCCATAACATGGGCTACGTCGCCATCAACCTCAACACTTACATCATGCTTACTCTTTATTTCTGCCTGCGCGCCTGACAACACAGCTTTATTGCCTGCTATTCCCAATGGTTTAGCTAGCTCCTGCGCCAACAATGTATTATCCGGGGCTAAAATCATACCACCCGAAAAATAACTCCTGATTACCTGGCCATATGGAGTAGAGACAGGTTCTTTAATGTTATATTCTCCTTTGGCAAAATTCTCTTTGTAAGCATTAAAATAGGTGCCTACAGAATAAGGAATCTTGGCTTGAAGATTAGTTAAATCTTTTCTGTCTATTTTTCCGGAATATTTGGTGTTTTTATTTTGATTTCTGGCTTTAAACCACTGGGCAAGAATCAAAGAGTAATAAACCTGTCTTAACGCAGCATAGCGTTTGGAATTGTTGATTTCTTTAGTGAGTTTAGGAATGATATTTTCTCTGATAATCTGGGCAGAATATTCATTAAGCTGCTTTTCTCTTTCATCTTTAAAAGAATACATAGCATTATCTTTTAAATAATCCTGCTCTAGCATTACTTTTAAAGTGGCTTTATAAACATAAGCTGAATCTGTCGATTCACGGATAATAATTTCATCCGGGACAATCCAAGGGCGGGTTAAAGTAGGAATAGTCACATTTTGATTTCCATAAATTTCGGCTGCTTTTTGATAAAGCAGATTCCAATACTCTCTGCCTTCGGGAGTCTGAGGATTAGTGGCATTAGCCGTATCTTTTTTAAGCTGCAGGTCTGCTTCCAGGAGAATTTTACCGACATCAGTCTGGGCTAAAAGCGGATCAATAATATCATTGGGTGAATCAGGGCGTAAGTTTACCTTGAAGGCGCTGTTAGGTAAAGCAATGCCCACAAAGAAATAATTTAATAAATCCTTAGTGGTTAATTCTAAATCTTGGGTTTTCAGATTACCAGTATCACCTTTATCTAAAAGCAGTTTGAAGTTATTGTTTAACCCATCGTAGGAAATAGATCTTAAATGCAGTGGGCGGAATTTATCGAAAGATAAAGCATTATGGAAAGACGCAAGACGGCCGGTAATATCTAATTCAACAGAAGCAACCTGGGCAAAGCCTGTCTGTTGAAAAATAAGCGCACAGGATAGAAAAATAGCAATAACTTTTAATATTTTAGAGTTTTTCATAAATTGCCTACCGGTATCACTATAATAAGTATGCTATATAGGTAAGGAAAAGCAAGGGTAAATCTGGGTAAAAAGAAAGGGCTTTCTATATCTGTAGAGACGCAAAATTTTGCGTCTCTACGTTGTGCTTGACATAACAACACAAAAAACCGTTTCCTTTACAGGAAGCGGTCTTTTGTGTTGATAACCTGCGGTTTATCACTTACAACTTACCACTTTCATGCACCTTAACCGATCTAATCCTGCCCAATTGAGAACAAAGATCAAAAACCAAAGTGGGATCTTCAGTAACCATCTCCACTTTATAATTACAGCTCTCCGTAGGCTTTTGGCATTCTGAAACAATTAAATCACTGCCAAACTCCGCTAAAGCATTTTTAATACTTTTAGGCGAACTATCCTTAGCATGTAAAATAAATTCCAATGCGAATTTCGTAATCATATTCCTACCTCATAAGCCCCAAGAGTTTCACTAAATAAAATTTGCAGTGTTCGCTTTACCAAACAAACTCGGTAGGATTTCGCTAGATAATAACTTTAAGGTGCTCACTTAAGCATCATCACAGAAATTATTCTACCGGCATCTTTGGCTTCTTTGCGAAATGAAAAAAGATCGCTATCGGAATAGGTACAAAACTTTGGATCAAAAATATTTTCTGCGCCAACCCCGCACTCCATCAACTGCCGCTGATTAATTAAAGCAATATCCATAAAAACCCGCCCATTCCGCTTAATCAGGCCAAAAGCAAAATTGCTTTTAAAATCCTTTTCCACCTCAAAACAACAGGAACGGATTGAAGGACCAAACCCAACCAGTAAATCTTGCGGCTGGCTGCCAAACTTATTTTGCATCACCCTGATTCCCTCCTGCGCAATATTCTGCTGGGTACTGCGCCAACCGGCATGCAAAACAGCAATCGCTGGCCGATGAGGATCATAAATAAAAATTGAAAGACAATCCGCAGTTAATATCGCTATCGGAAGAAGCGGCTGGTCAGTGATAAACCCATCCGTATCTGCTATAGAACTATCATAATCTAAAGCCCCGCTACCCTTATTCTTTTCTGATACATACTCAACATTTTTACCATGAACCTGTTTAGCCGTAATTAAATCACAGCAATCAATACCTAGCTGGTCAAGAAACTTTTTTCGGTTTTCTAAAGAACTACCTATGTTCCCGAAAGATAAGGACATATTACCGTCTAAGCGGCGGCTAAAAGCTGAAGCCACCGAGTTTATTTTGAATTTTTCCAACGGATTAAATGATTGCATCGATCTCTACCAGCTTATTACGCGCTCTCTCACCGCTTTTGATATTTACCTGATATTTCTTGATTTTAAAATGCCTGCTTAATAAATCAATAAGCTGGGCATTAGCCAAACCATCAGCTGCCGGCTTAGTCAGATAAACTTTTAAGTTGTTACCATTTTGCTCAATGCGATTTCGGCTGGCTCGGGCAGTTACGCGTACATTAAAAATCATCGGTCAAATTAGGGGACGGTTCTCTTCGGTTAAAATTGATTCAAGAGAACCGTCCCCTTTATTTAGTATCCTGAATATCAATTAGACGTTCGGAGACTTTTTCAAAACGCTTTTGCGCATCCGCATATTTGGTGTTAGCGCCCAAAATATGGCCGCCTAAAAGCTTGAAATCTTCTTTGAACCTCTCCGTTTCAACCCCCAAAGCTCCTAAGCTCTTTAAAATCGCCTTAGCATTCTCTTCAACTTTAAGGCCGCGTAAACCCAAACAAATTACCTGCAAATAAGCATAAAAAGTATTCGGCGAAACAGGAATAACTTTCTTAGACATGCTATAAGTAAAGATATCCTCTTTAATAATTACTTCATAATAAAC
>JAPLLZ010000034.1 GCA_026387265.1 Candidatus Omnitrophota bacterium | reverse complement strand
GGGACGGTTCTCTTGATGGAAAAATTAAAAAGGAGAACCGTCCCCTGGTTTTTTATAGTATAATAATGCATCATGCAAACTACTTCGATTCAATACCTTAAGGGCATTGGGCCAAAACGGGCTAAAAGTTTTACCTTGCGCGGGGTTAACACCATTGAGGAGCTGCTTTATTATTTTCCGCGCCGCTATGAAGACCGCACAAATTTTGCCAAAGTTGCTCAGCTGGAAGAAGGGCAGATTTATACCATAAAAGTTCAGGTTTTACTGGGGGCGCAGCGTAATTCCTGGCGCAGGCGCCGGTTTAGTATTACCGAAGCAAAAGTAGGGGATAATACCGGCAAGCTTTCCTGTATCTGGTTTAATCAACCTTATCTTGGGGATTATTTAAAAATCGGCGCATCGGTTATTCTCTACGGTAAAGTTGAGCGCTATAACGGTAAGCTGCAAATGAGCAATCCGGAGTATGAATTCTTAGATAGCCAGGACGAGGATTCTTTGAATGTCGGCAGGATTGTGCCGATTTATACTCTGCCGCAGGGTTTTAGCCAGCGCAGCCTGCGCGGTTTAATCAAAAATGCCCTGGATGAATTTTTACCTAAAGTTGGTGACCCGCTGCCGTTTGATTTACGCGCCCGCCATAACCTGCTTAATCTGGCGCAGAGTTTATTAAATATACATTTCCCGCAGGATTTAATTTTACAGAAGCAGGCACACACCCGGATAAGTTTTGAGGAGTTTTTGCTTTTTCAATTGCCGCTGGTTTTAAGAAAACTAAACCGCAAAGAAAGAGCCGGGACGCAGCATATGGTTGAAGGTAAATTACTGGATGATTTTATTTCCAGGTTGTCTTTTGAGCTTACTGGCGCGCAACAAAAAGTTTTAACGGAAATAAAAGCGGATATGGCTTCTACTCAGGCGATGCAGCGGCTTCTGCAGGGTGATGTCGGCTCAGGCAAGACCGTAGTGGCCACGATCGCTTGCTTGATTGCGATTCACAGCGGGCATCAGGCAGCGTTTATGGCGCCTACGGAAATATTAGCCCGGCAGCATTACGATAAAATATCTTCTCAGCTGGATGGTTTAACTTTTAAAGGGCGTAAATTGCGCCTGGCTTTATTAGTCGGCCAGGATAAAGAAAAGCAAAAAATATTTCAGGAGATAAAAGAGGGCAAGGTGGATTTAGTAATCGGTACACATGCTTTGCTGCAGGAAGAGTTAAGCTTTAAAAATTTGAGTTTTATTGTGATTGATGAACAGCATAAATTTGGAGTCGGACAGAGAGCGCTTTTACCGAAAAAAGGCAATAACCCGGATGTATTAATTATGACGGCGACGCCTATCCCGCGCACTTTAGCGATTACTCTTTACGGGGATTTAGATATTTCGGTGATTAATCAGTTGCCGCTGGGCCGTATTCCCATAAAAACTTTACAGTTTAATCATGCCGATAGCCATAAAGCTTATGCTTTGGTTAAGCAAGAGCTGAAATTGGGGCGCCAGGCGTATATTATTTATCCGGTAATTGAAGAGTCATACGCTTTGGATATTGCCGGAGCCAAAAAGATGTTTGCTGAATTAAAAGCCGGTGAATTTAAGGATTTCCGGTTAGGGTTAATTCATGGCAAGCTAAAAACTCAGGAACAAAGTGAAGTGATGCTTAAATTTAAGAATAAACAATTGGATCTTTTAATTTCCACGACTATACTGGAAGTTGGTATTGACATTCCGAATGCTACCTGTATGATTATTGCTTCGGCTGAGCGTTTCGGCCTAAGCCAGCTGCATCAGTTGCGCGGAAGAATTGGCAGGGGTAAATTGCAGTCGTTCTGTATGCTGGTTTCTGATTGTCCTACAGAAGATGCCAAAGCGCGCATGAGCGCGATGGTTGCTTCCGGAGATGGGTTTTTCATTGCCGAAGAGGATTTAAAAATCAGAGGGCCAGGTGAATTTTTTGGTAACCGCCAGCATGGATTGGCAGAGTTGAGAATCGCCAATCCCCTGGTTCAGATGCAGCTTTTAAAAGCTGCCCGGGAAGAGGCGATTAATTTACTTAATCAGGATGCCCGCCTGATAGAGCGGCCGCATCAATTATTAAAAGCTAAGTTGCTTCAGAGATTTCCGGAGTATGAGAAGTTGATGTTGGTGGGTTAGTTGAGGATAAGGGAATAAATCCTAAACTCTAAACCCGAAACTCTAAACAAACCCAAAATCCAAAACTCAAATTTCCAAAAAAGGCAGTTTTGAGTTTGGAATTTATGATTTTGAGTTTGTTTAGGATTTAGAGTTTAGTGTTTCGAGTTTAACAATTATGCGTATAACTACAGGAAAATACCGAAACCGTAAGCTGCATATGCCTCAGGGTATCCGTCCTACTCAGGATAAGGTGCGTAAGGCGGTTTTTGATATTTTAGGGGATATCAGCGGATTAACTTTTTTAGAGCTTTTTGCCGGTTCGGGGGCAGTGGGGTTTGAGGCGCTTTCCCGCGGAGCAGCTGCGCTGACGTTGGTTGAAGCTAACCGCGATTCTATTCTTGCGATTAAGCGGAATATTGCCCTGCTTAATGCTACAGAATGTATTATTTACCATTTGGAAGCGGAGAAAGTGATTAAGCTGTTAAGTTTAGATAAAAAAAGCTTTGATATTGTGTTTATTGATCCGCCATATAATAAGGATATGGGAAAAAAAATCTTGCAAACCCTGGAGGGTTATGATATATTGGCGCCTTGCGGATTAATCATTGTGCAGCATTCCAGGCTGGAAGAGCTGTCCAAAGATAGTTTAAAATTCGATTTAATCAAAGAAGCTAAGTACGGTGATACTTGGCTTTCGATTTTTAGGAAGAAAGAATAAGATGTGCCAGATTGCCATATATCCAGGAACATTTGACCCGGTAACTAACGGCCATATTGACCTGATTAGCCGGGCGCATGAGATTTTTTCGGATGTCATTGTCGCGGTAGCGCATAATCCGCAGAAAAAACCGCTGTTTAGTTTTAAAGAGAGAATGGCCATGCTCAAAAAAGCAGTCAGCGGCATGGATGGGGTAACCGTCACGCATTTTGACGGCTTAGTGGTAGATTATGCGCATAAAATGAAAGCTAAAGTGTTGATTCGCGGGTTACGTATGCTTTCAGATTTTGAGTATGAGTTTCAGATGGCACTGACTAACCGTAAGCTTTCTAGCGACATCGAGACGATTTTTCTTATGCCGCATGAATCCTATAGCTATCTTTCTGCGAAATTAATTAAAGAGGCAGCGGCGCTGGGGGCAGATGTTTCCAGTTTTGTGCCGGATTTTGTTGAGCAAGCTTTACAAAGAAAATTACGTAAGAAGTGAGCACGGTTCATTTGAACATGAGTTAATAGTTTTAAGTGCGGTGTTGGGTAAGGATTTAATATAGGGCCCGGGCTAATCCCGCACTTTCGGATATAAATATTAAAACCGCTGAATTGATGAATTCATTAATAGAAAGTGCGGGATGAAGATAACGATTAATCAGGTCCCGCAAGAGGGGCTGTATTTAAAAGAAGCAATCGACCCGAAAGAATTGGATCTGGATACTGATCTGATTAAGTTCCGTTCTCCGGTGAAGCTGGCGGCGCAGGTCGATCGGATTACTAATGCGCTGACCGTAGATTTGAATATTAATGGGACGGCTTTTGCCGACTGTTCCCGTTGTTTGAGTGAATTTGAGTGGGTATTTAATAAGGACGTAAAACTGACTTATCCTTTGGAAAGCAGTGATGTTTTTATTGATTTAAATCCCCAGATTAGAGAAGAAATAATATTAGATTACCCCATTAAGCCTTTGTGTAAAATAAACTGCAAAGGGCTATGTTTAAAATGCGGTAAAAACAAAAACGAAGGAGGATGTAACTGTGGCTCTACCTAAACGAAGGCATTCAGCAGCACGCGGCCGTAAGCGCCGTACACATTGGAAGATTAAAAAAACTACTCTAACTCCTTGTCCGCAATGTAAGCAATTAAAGCTTCCGCACAAGGTCTGTTTGGTCTGTGGTTTTTATGACGGACGTCAGGTTATCGAAATTAAAGTAAAAGAAAAGAAAAAAAAGAAATAATCGCTAAGAAAATTGAGCACCTAAAGATTTTATTTAGCGAAATCCTCCGGAGCGCTAGCGCAGGAGGAGAAAAAAAGAAATAGTCGGTAAGAATTTTTAGTAGATTGCTTAAAAGGGACTGTCCCCGCAGGGGACTGTCCCTAAATAATAAAAAACACGTTTTAATAGTGGAGAGTAAATAATGAAAATAGTCGTTGATGCTATGGGCGGAGATCACGCTCCTGATGTAGTAGTCAGCGGTAGTTTGGCGGCGTTAAAAGAGTTTGATGTAGAAATTATTTTGGTGGGGGATGAGCCAAAAATTCAAGCTCTTTTGAAGAAGGCCAAATACACCGGTAACCGGATTAGTATTCAACATACTGCTGAAGCGATTGAAATGTGTGAGCCGGCGGCAAATAGCGTACGGCGCAAAAGGGATTCTTCGATTGTGGTCGGCCTGAAGCTGGTAAATGAAGGCAAGGCAGATGCTTTTTTTAGCGCTGGCAATACCGGAGCGGTAGTTTGCGCGGCGACTTTAGAGTTAAGGCTCCTGCCGGGAATTGAGCGGGCAGGTATTGGTATTGTTACGCCTACCTTAAAAGGTAACTCACTAATTATTGATGTCGGCGCCAATATTGATCCTAAGCCTACGCAGTTATTGCAATACGGGATTATGGCGGATGCCTATTGTAAAAATATTCTGAATAAACCCAATCCTACTGTCGGCCTCCTTAATATAGGAGAGGAAGAGAAGAAAGGCACGGAGTTTATCCGGGAAGCTTATGAGTTATTGGAAAAAAGTAAGATAAATTTTACCGGTAACGTTGAAGGCAAAGATTTGTTTAGCGGTAAATGCGATATTATTATTTGTGATGGTTTTGTTGGCAATGTTGCTTTAAAAGTTTCTGAGAGCGCTGCTGAGGCGATGCAGACCTTTTTAAAACGCCATCTTTTAAGCAATATTTGGGGCAAGATCGGTTTAATTTTTATGATCCCTAGCCTTAAGCGTTTTAAAAAAGAGATTGATTATGCGGAATATGGCGGAGCGCTTTTGCTTGGAGTTAATGGTGTAGTAATTATCGGCCATGGCCGTTCCAGCATTAAAGCAATTAAGAATGCCATTCGGGTAGCTAAAGAAGAAGTTGAGCGGCAGGTTAATGCTAAGATTCTTGAGGCAATTAAATAAAATAGGAAGGTAGCTTTGAAGAAAGTAGGGATTATCGGGGTAGGCGAATACCTGCCGGAAAGAATTCTTACCAATGCCCATCTGGAAAAGATGGTGGATACCTCTGATGAATGGATTACTACACGCACAGGTATTAAAGAAAGGCATCTGGCAGCAGAAGGCCAGGCTGCTTCAGATTTAGGGGTTAAAGCCGCTCAGCAGGCTTTGGTAAATGCTAAAATAAAAGCCGAAGACCTGGATTTAATTATTGTGGCCACGATTACCGGAGATATGCCTACTCCTTCCACCGCAGCGGTTATTCAGAATAAATTAGGTGCGAAAAAGGCAGTTTGTTTTGATCTTTCGGCAGCCTGCGCAGGTTTTGTGTACGGGATTTCTGTGGCGCAACAGTTTATCGCCTGTGGTACTTATAAAAATGCGTTAGTAATTGGTGTTGAAGTTTTATCATCGGTTACCGATTGGCAGGATCGTAATACTTGTGTATTATTTGGTGATGGTGCCGGAGCCGCAGTTTTAACTGAGGTCGCCAAGGGTGGAATTATTTCAACATATTTAGGTTGCGATGGTTCAAAAGTTGATATTTTAAATATCCCTGCCGGCGGTTCACGCCAGCCAGCTTCGCAAGCAACTGTGGAAAATCACCAGCATTTCTTAAAAATGCAAGGCAATGAATTATTTAAGATTGCCGTTAATACGATGACTAAAGCCGCCGAAACCGTTTTGGCACAGGCAGGCATGACTTTTGCAGATATTGATTTGATTATCCCGCACCAGGCTAATGCCCGGATTATTATGGCTGTAGCCAAAAAGTTAGGTATTCCTGAAGAGAGAGTTTATTTAAATATCGAGCGCTGCGGGAATATGTCCAGTGCTTCGATGGTTACTGCGTTGTGTGAAGCAGTGCAGGAAGGCAAAGTTAAAAAAGGGGATACGATTCTTTTGGATGTGTTCGGAGCAGGTTTAGTTTGGGGCGCCTGCATTATTGAATGGTAGGTTATCTTTTTGCCGGGCAAGGCAGCCAGTATGTGGGCATGGGAAAAGATTTATATGATTCTTTTCCGCAGGCCAAAGCGATTTTTGATCAAGCAGATAAAATTTTAGGTTTTTCCATCAGCAATCTTTGTTTCAACGGTCCACTTGAAGAATTAACCAAAACGAATAATTGTCAGCCGGCGATTGTGACCATGTCTATTGCCTGCTGGCAGGCATATCTTAGTAAAAATCCGCAAATCGACGGTTATATGGCAGGTTTAAGCCTGGGTGAATATTCGGCTTTAGTGGCTAGTGGAGCTTTAAGTTTTGCAGATGCGGTTTATCTGGTCCGCCAGCGCGGTCAGTTTATGGAGGAAGAGGCAGTAGCATATCCGGGAAAGATGCTTTCGGTAATCGGCCTGGACTTAGCTAAAGTAAAAGAGATTTGTGCGCAGGTTAAAGCAGAAGTAGCCAATATTAATTGTCCCGGCCAAGTAGTTATTTCCGGATCTGCTGAAGCAATTACTCAGGCGCAGGCTTTAGCTAAAGAAAAAGGGGCAAAGCTGGCAGTGATATTAGAGGTTAGCGGAGCATTTCATTCTTCTTTTATGCAGGGAGCTTCGCAAAAATTAGCCCGGGAATTAGAAAAAATCAAAATTCAGGCTCCTAAATTTCCGGTAATTTGTAATGTTACGGGTAAGCCTGTTATTACAGCTGAGGAAATAAAACAAAATTTAATCAAACAGGTTTCTGCTAGTGTGCTTTGGGAAGATTCGATGAAGCTGATTTTATCAAAAGGAGCAACTAATTTTATCGAATTTGGCCCGGGTAAAGTATTAAAAGGATTAATGCGGCGTATCGATAGTAATGCGCAGGTAGTGAATATAGAAAAAGAAGTAGATTTAGCTTAAACTCTAAATCCGAAACACGAAACTCTAAACAAATTCGAAACCATAAACTCCAAACTTAAAACATTAGTTTTAGAGATTTGAGTTTTGGATTTAGGATTTGCTTAGGATTTCGAGTTTAGGGTTTCGGGTTTATCGTTCAAGGAGGAATATATGCGTTTAAAAGATAAAGTTGCTTTGGTTACTGGTGGGGCAAGAGGTATCGGCCGGGCGATCGCGCTGACCTTTGCCAAAGAAGGCGCAGACATCGTGGTGGCCGATGTTAACCTGGAAATTGCCCAAAAAACCGCCTTAGATATCGAAGGTTTAGGCAGGCGTGCCATGGCTTTAGCGATGGATGTGACTAATTATGAGGCAGTGGAAGAAGGTATAAACAAAATTCTTGACAAAATGGGAAAGGTTGATATATTAGTTAACAACGCTGGGATTACTAAAGACAATCTTATACTTAGAATGTCCCTAGCCGACTGGGATGCAGTGATCAATGTTAATTTAAAAGGTACATTTAACTGCATTAAAGCCGTCTCAAGGCCGATGATTAAGCAAAGAAGCGGCCGGATAATCAGTATCGCATCGATTATCGGTTTAATGGGTAACCCAGGCCAGGCAAATTATGCTGCTTCTAAAGCTGGGATAATTGCTCTTACAAAAACAGTAGCTAAAGAATTAGCCAGCCGCAATGTTAATGCTAATGCGGTAGCTCCGGGATTCATTCAGACCGAAATGACGGCTAAACTTCCGGAGGAGATCAAGAAAAAAATGCAGGAGGCTATCCCCTTGGGCACATTAGGTACGCCTGAGGATGTCGCCAATGTCTGCTTGTTTTTAGCATCAGAAGAATCACGCTATATAACCGGGCAAGTAATTACGGTTGACGGCGGGATGGTCATGGCATAATTTTTATGTGGAAAAGATCCTTTGCCCTGTGGGCAAAGGATTAAATTCGGCCGGACAACTTAGTTTTGCTGTTGCTCACTAAGTTGTGGCCTCATTTAAGGAGGAAAAAAGAATGGCATCACAAGAGAAAGTAAAGTCAATAATAGCTGAACAGTTAGGTGTAAAACCGGAAGAGGTAACTCCTGAGGCGTCATTCGTTGATGATTTAGGGGCGGATTCCTTAGATACCGTAGAGTTAGTTATGGCCTTAGAGGAAGAGTTTGGTATTGAGATTCCTGATGAGGACGCGGAGAAGATCGCTACTGTTGGCGATGCCATCAAGTATATTGATGAAAAAAGCACCAAATAAACTATAATTTATTAAAAATAATCAATTTACCCCGCTATTTTAGCCTTCGCGGGGTAAATTTATATTAGTCAAACTATGAAAAAGAGAGTCGTAATTACAGGTTTAGGGGTAATTAGTCCGGTAGGTAATGATGTTGCCACTTTTTGGCAGTCTTTAAAAGAAGGTAAAAGTGGGGTAGGGAAAAATACCAGCTTTGATACCACGGGTTTTGATTCTAAGATTGCCGCAGAAGTAAAGAACTTTGATCCTACTAAATACGGGATTTCTCTTAAAGAAGTTAAACGTACCGCTAAGTTTGTGCAATATGCCGTAGCAGCTGCCAAACAGGCAGTAGAGTCTTCAGGGTTGGATTTAGCCAAAGAAGACCTGCATCGGATTGGCGTTATGATTGGTTCAGGTATTGGTAGCTTGCATACAATTGAAGAAGAGCATAAAATTTTATTAAACAGAGGCCCTTCCCGGCTTTCTCCATTTTTGATTCCAATGTTGATTGTGAATGAAGCCGCGGGTTTGGTGGCAATTGCTCATGGGTTAAAGGGGCCAAATACTTGTATTGCTACGGCTTGTGCTTCAGGTTCGCATGCAATTGGGGAAGCTTATCGGACTATTCTTTACGGGGATGCGGATGTGATGGTTACCGGAGGCACAGAAGGTTGTATTGTTCCTACTGCTGTCGGCGGTTTTTGCGCTTTGAGGGCGCTTTCGACCAGAAACGATGCTCCGGAAAAAGCCAGCCGTCCGTTTGACCGCGAGCGGGATGGTTTTATTATGGCAGAAGGCTGCGGCCTGGTAGTTTTAGAGACTTTAGAGCATGCGCAGAAAAGAAATGCCAACATTATTGCTGAGATTGTCGGTTTTGGTATGACCTGTGATGCATATCACATTACTGCTCCGGATCCTGGTGGAGAGGGCGCAGCTGCATCAATGACCATGGCTTTAAAAGATGCGCAGATGAATCCTGAAGAGATTACCTATATTAATGCGCATGGTACTTCCACTAAACTTAATGATAAAATTGAAACTTTATCCATGAAAAAAGCATTTGGCCAACATAGCAAGAAAGTCATGGTTTCTTCTACTAAGTCGGTAACCGGGCATCTTTTAGGTGCAGCCGGCGGCGTAGAATTTGCGGCCTGTTGTTTGGCGATTAAAGACGGAGTTGTTCCTCCTACCATCAATTATGAACATCCTGATCCGGATTGTGATTTGGATTATGTGCCGAATATGGCGCGTAAGGTTGAAGTTAATGCCTGTATGTCCAATTCTCTCGGTTTCGGTGGGCACAACGCCTCTCTTATTGTAAAGAAGTTTAGGGGATAAAACTCTAAACACGAAACACTAAACTCTAAATAAACTCAAAACTATAAATTCAAAATTAAGCGACATTAGCTTTAGAATTCGAGTTTTGGATTTAGGATTTGTTTAGGATTTAGAGTTTAGGATTTAGAGTTTAAATAAAAATGGGTTATACGATAGCAGAAAAAATCTTATTAAAGCATTCCGGACAAAAGAGCATTGCGCCCGGAGAATTTATCCAGGCGGATGTTGATGTTGCCCTGGCCAATGATATTACTGCGCCTTTGGCGATTGCCGAGTTTAAGAAATCCGGCTTCACCCAGGTCTTTAATAAAAATAAAATTGTTTTAGTCCCGGATCATTTTGCCCCGGCTAAAGATTTAAAAAGCGCCAATCAATGTAAGATTCTGGCAAATTTTGCTAAAGAGCAGAAAATAAAAAATTATTTTGAAGTTGGGCAAATGGGCATTGAACATGCGCTTCTGCCGGAGGCTGGAATTGTGATGCCGGGAGATCTGATTATCGGCGCAGATTCTCATACTTGTACTTATGGCGCTTTAGGCGCATATGCCACTGGAATGGGCTCGACAGATTTAGCGCGCGCTTATATTGATGGTAAATGCTGGTTAAAAGTTCCTGCTTCTTTGAAGTTTATTTTTAAAGGTAAATTAAATAAGTGGGTTGGCGGCAAAGACCTGATTCTTTATACCATTGGCCAGATTGGCGTAGATGGGGCATTATATAAGGTAATGGAATTCTGCGGCCCGGTAATTAAAAAGTTAAGTATGGATGATCGCTTTTCGATGTGCAATATGGCGATTGAAGCCGGGGCAAGAGCTGGGTTGATTGAGCCGGATAAAATTACTAAAAAATTTGCCGCTCAATTTAAACGTAAACCCAAATTTTATTATTCAGATTTTGATGCGGTATATGAAAAAACATATGAGTGGGATGTTACGGCTCTTGAGCCTTTAGTTGCTTGCCCGCATTTACCTAGTAATGTTAAGCCGGTCAGCAGCTTAAAAGATATAAAGGTGGATCAGGTAGTGATTGGCTCTTGCACTAACGGCAGGATTTCAGATTTACGGATTGCGGCGGCATTGCTTAAGGGTAAAAAAGCAGCTGCCGGCGTTAAACTGATTGTTTTTCCGGCCACCCAGAAAATTTATCTGCAGGCAGTAAAAGAGGGGTTGGCTGAGATTTTTGTGAAAGCCGGAGGAGTTTTTTCTACACCGACTTGCGGGCCTTGTTTAGGTGGACATATGGGGATTTTAGGGGAAGGGGAAGTAGCGATTGCTACTACTAACCGGAACTTTTTAGGTAGGATGGGCAGCCCAAAATCTTTTGTTTATTTGTCTAATCCGGCAGTTGCCGCAGCTAGCGCAATCACCGGCAAGATAACTCATCCAGGGAAGATAAAATGATTATTAAAGGTAAAGTCCATAAATTCAGCGATGATATTAATACCGATGATATTATTGCGGCTAAATATTTAGTTTCTACTGATGCCCAGGAATTAGGTAAGCATTGCATGGAAACGATTAATCCTGCGTTTTCTCAGGCAGTTAGCCCCGGAGATATTATTGTTGCCGGCAGGAATTTTGGTTGCGGCTCCAGCCGTGAGCATGCGCCTTTGGCGATTAAAGGCTGCGGAGTTTCGGCGGTAATTGCTAAAAGTTTTGCCGCTATTTTTTTTAGGAACGCAATCAATATTGGGTTACCGTTTTTAGAGTCCGAGGATGTGGATAAGATTAGTCATGGTGATATTATTGAAATAGATTTAACTAGCGGTATAATTAAGAATATAACTCAGGATAAGAATTATAAAACACAGGCTTTTCCGGATTTTCTGCAGCAGATAGTAGAAAGCGGCGGCCTAATTAATTGGGTAAAGAAGCAGAAAAGTAAATAGTAGGAAAATCCCGCTGCGTAATCACGCCAAGCCTTAATGAAATTTGGCGCACTCCGCGGGATCTCGCTAGATAAAAACTGAAAGGTGCTCGAAATGTACAAAATCGCAGTAATTCCTGGTGATGGAACTGGCCCCGAAGTAGTTAATGAGGGGTTGAAAGTTTTAGCGGCTGCCAGTAAGAAATTCAGTTTTAAATATGAAACCAAATTTTTTGATTTTAGCGGTAAGCGCTATTTAAAAACCGGTAAACTTGTTGATGATAGCGATATTGCCGAGTTAAAAAAATATAACGCAATATACCTGGGTGCAGTTGGAGATCCTGATGTAAAACCCGGGATTATTGAAACCGGAGTATTGCTAAAATTAAGATTTGCTCTTGATCAGTATATTAATTTGCGTCCGGTAAAGCTTTATAACTCTGCGTATTGTCCGTTAAAAGACAAAAAACCAGAAGATATCGATTTTGTAGTTGTGCGTGAGAATTCTGAAGGCCTGTATAAAGGTATGGGAGAGTTTAAGGATAAAGGAACCAAAGAAGAAGTAGCAATTCAAATTTCTTATAATACACGCAAGGGGGTAGAACGTTGTATTCGCTATGCCTTTGAATGCGCCCGCAAGCGTAATAAAAAGAAAAAGCTGACTCTCTGCGGTAAGACTAACGTATTGACCTATGCCTGGGATCTTTGGCAACGCACATTTAATGAGGTGGCTGCGGAGTATCCGGATATAGCTACTGATTATGCACATGTAGATGCAACAACGATGTGGTTTGTGAAGAACCCGGAAAGGTTTGACGTGATTGTTACGGATAATTTATTCGGAGATATTATTACGGATTTAGGGGCAATGATTCAAGGTGGTATGGGTATTGCTGCGGGTGGGAATATTAACCCGCAGGGAGTTTCGATGTTTGAGCCGATCGGCGGAAGCGCTCCGAAATATACCGGTAAAAATGTAATTAATCCTTTGGCGGCGATTTGTGCCGTAGGGATGATGCTTGAGAATTTGGGTGAGGCAGAAGCGGCCAAAGCAATTGAGAAAACGGTTATCGGATTGGTGAATAAAGACATAAAATCGCTGGCGGCAGGCAAAATGGGGTATTCGACTACTGAAGTTGGAGATTTAGTAGTGAAAAATTTAGCATAGTTTGTAAGTATTAATATTTTAAGCTTTAAACTCTAAACACGAAACCCTAAATTCTAAACAAACTCAAAATTTTAAACTCAAAACTAAAAAATATTAGTTTTGGATTTTGAGTTTCAGGTTTAGGATTTGTTTAGGATTTAGAGTTTAGGATTTAGAGTTTAGGATTTAGAGTTTAAGGAGGTAGACAGAAATGAAAAAATCAAAATATAATGTTGCGGTAATCGGAGTAGGGGTGGTAGGCGTAGAGATGTTGCGGGTTTTAAAGCAGCGCCAGTTTCCTATAAATACTTTAAAAGTTTTCGCCCGTTCTGCGCGTGATATTAATGTTGATGGACAGATTTATTCAGTTGAACCGATTACGCCAGATGGTTTTAATGGGATCGATATTGCTTTATTTGCTGGAACTGAAGGAGAAAAGGGTGCTGCAGTCACCTATGCAGCAGAGGCAGTAAAAAGAGGAGCAGTGGTTATTGATAATGGCAACGATTTCCGTATGGATAAAAACGTACCTTTGGTTGTTCCGGAAGTTAATGGCCAGGATGTAAAAAAACATAAAGGAATTATTGCTAACCCTAATTGCTCGACCATTCAGATGGTTGTGGCTTTAAATCCCATTCATAAAAAAGTAGGCATTAAAAAAATCGTAGTTACAACTTTGCAGGCTTCCAGCGGAGCGGGAAAAGCTGCGGTTGAACAATTAAAAGAAGAAGTTAATTTGATTGCTCAGGGCGGGTTTGATAATGTGCATGTTAGTGCTCAGACTAAAGCTATGCCGCAGCAATTAGCCTACAATTGTTTTCCGCATATCGGAAGTTTTGTAGACGGCGATTATACGAATGAAGAGTGGAAGTTGGTTAATGAAACGCATAAAATTATGCACGCTCCAAAAATAAAAATTTCTGCAACCACCGTGCGTATTCCGGTTAGAACCGGGCATTCAGAGTCAGTCTATATTGAAACTGTTAAACCGATCACGCCTGAACAAGCTAAAAAGATTTTGTCTAAAGCCCCAGGAGTAGTTCTGATTGATGACGTTAAGAATAATTTGTATCCTATGCCTAAAGATGCCGAAGGCCGCGATGAGACTTTTGTCGGCCGCATCCGCCAGGACGCTTTTAATAAAAAAGGGTTGTGGCTTTGGGTTGTTGCGGATAATCTGCGTAAGGGCGCTGCGACTAATGCCGTGCAAATTGCTGAAGTTTTAATAAAATGAGCATAAATGTCCCGCCCAGAAAGAGTAGTAGTAAGGCGGGATCTTATTGCGTAAGCAAAATAAAGCCAACAGGTCGTAATCTCAAACTCGAAATAGAGTATGATGGTACGCAATATCATGGTTGGCAGGTGCAGAATGATAAAGCAGCCAGATTCGGTTCTTATACTCGTAAAACTATCCAATATGTTTTAGAGAAAGTCCTGAAAAAAGTCCTTCAGGAAGATGTTAAGTTAACTGTTGCCGGACGCACAGATTCAGGAGTACACGCTCTTTCCCAGGTTGCCAATTTTAAAAGTTCTACGCGTATGCCTTTTGAAAAATTACGTTGGGCTTTGAATTGTCTGTTACCTGAGGATATCAAGGTAACGCGGATTAAAACGGTACCTTTAGGTTTTAATAGCCGCTTTTGCGCAAAATCCAAGCTGTACCGTTATACAATTTTAAATCGCAAGTATTCTTCCGCGCTTCTGGCAAATCGGGTTTATTTTTTTCATCATCCTTTAGATGTAAGCCTAATGCGCCGGGAAGCTAGGGAGCTTTTAGGCCGGCATAATTTTGCATCTTTCCAGGCCGCAGAGCTTAGACAACGCAATCCTGTACGTACGATTAAGCAGATTAAGATTAGTAAAATTAAAGATTTTTTGTACATTGATATCCAGGCCGACAGCTTTTTATATAATATGGTCAGAAGTATTGCCGGTACGCTCTTAGAGATCGGCAGGGGCAGATTTGCTGCCGGAAGTATGAAAAAGATTCTTAAGGGGCGCAATCGCAGGCTAGCCGGTCCGACTCTTCCAGCAAAAGGCTTATGTTTGGTAAAGGTTAGGTATTGATAAAATGGAGAGTATCGTTATCAATACCTAACATAATGTAGAGACGCAAAATTTTGCGTCTCTACAAGAAAATGAATCATTGATTCACGTATTAAAAGATTTAAAAAAATTGTTTGACTTTATTAATTAATCTGTTATACTTATCTTTCTATGAAAAAGACCTATACAGCAAAACCAGAAGACATTAAAAGAAAGTGGTATATTGTCGACGCTAAGGACCAGATTCTTGGAAGATTAGCCGTTAAGGTAGCTACTATTCTAAGAGGCAAACATAAACCGATATTTACTCCGCATTTAGATACTGGTGATGGAGTAATTGTTATTAATGCGCGGCAAATTAAAGTTACCGGCCGCAAGCTTAAACAGAAGGTTTACCGCAGATATTCCGGATATCCGGGTGGTTTAAAGGAAATAAAATTAGAGGACCTTTTAGCGAAGAAGCCGACTACAGTTATACATTTAGCGGTAGAGCGGATGCTTCCGATTGGCCCGTTAGGCAGGGATTTAATTAAAAAATTAAGAGTTTATGCTGACCAGAAGCATGATTTGACTGGGGTAAAGCCGCTGGTTTTGGAGGTTAAAAAGTAAAAATGGGTGAGTTAACTAAATATATAGCATTAGGTAGGCGTAAAGAATCAACCGCCAGGGTACGTATGCAGCCTGGTAGTGGCCAGATTGTAGTTAACGGCCGGCCGTTTGAAAAATATTTTTTACGTGAAACCGATCAAATTATTGTTTTGCAACCTTTAACGCTTACTGAGAGCAAGGGTAAATTTGATATTGCGGCCAGGCTTAGTGGCGGTGGATTAACCGGTCAGGCCGGCGCTTTGCGTTTAGGTATTTCGCGTGCTCTGTTAATCGCGGATGAGAATTTTAAAGAAATTTTCCGCAAGAATGGCTATTTAACCCGTGATTCGCGCATGAAGGAACGCAAGAAATACGGACAAAAAGGCGCACGTAAGCGCTTCCAGTGGACAAAGAGGTAAAAGATATAGCAGCTTGATAAAAGTTAGCAAATTAATTTCGAAAGTTATCGCCCCGCTGGTAAAAGCGGGGCTTTTTATTTCCGTCGAGAAAAAACCTTGACCCGTTACAAATTTTATACTATATTAATTTAATATATCTTAGGGTAATTAAGATTAATGTTATTCTAAGATAATTGAATTATAAGCTTTTCATCGAGAAGGAGAATAAGCATGTTGATCAATGTAGGGATAATTGGGGCAACCGGGCATACGGGAGAAGTTCTGATTGAGCTCTTGCTTAATCACCCTAATGTTAAAATTGCTCACCTTTATAATAGCGGTAAAAGCTCTCCTGGTAGTCAAGTTATCTCAGAAGTGTTTCCTAAATTTAAAAATCGCCTGGATTTGATTTGCAAAAAACCAGATTGGGCAGAAATTAAAAAAGATTGTGATTTAGTTTTTCTGGCTCTGCCGCATACTGTTTCGATGAGTTTTGTGCCTAAGCTTTTGGCTCTGGGTAAAAAAGTTATTGATTTAAGCGCAGATTACCGGCTCAAAGATACTTTAGTTTATGAAAATTTTTACAAAACAGCTCATCAGGATAAAAAGAATTTAAAGGAAGCTGTTTATGGGCTGCCTGAACTTAACCGGGCAAAAATAAAATCAGCTGCCCTTTTAGCAAATCCGGGTTGTTATCCTACTTGTGCCATTTTAGCGATTGCCCCACTATTGGCATTAGATTTAGTGGATGTAGATTCTATAATTATTGACGCTAAAAGCGGGGTAAGCGGCGCCGGCAAGAAGCTGGAAAATGAATATTTATTTTCTGAGATTCAGGGTGATTTTAGGGCGTATAAAGTTAATGTGCATCAGCACGCTCCGGAAATAAACCAGGTTCTTTCTAAAGTTTCTGGCAAGAAAATTCAGGTAACTTTTGTGCCACACCTTTTACCTATTGAGCGGGGAATTCTTTCCACGGTTTATCTAAAGAAAGCTTCTGGTTATAAGCTTAAGGTAAAAACTTTGACAGAACTGTATAAGAATTTTTATAAAACCGAGCCTTTTATCCGGATTAAGCCGGAAGGGGTTTTCCCCCGGATTAAAGATGTGGTTAAAACTAACTTTTGCGATATCGGGATAAAGGATTTTGGTGACACGATTATTGTGATTGGAGTGATCGATAATTTACTAAAGGGTGCTTCATCTCAAGCAGTGCAGAATATGAATATTATGTATAAGCTGCCGGAAACTTCCGGATTATTATGATCAATAATAAAAAAATAATTTTACCTAAAGGTTTTAAGGCAAATGGGCTGTCTTGCGGATTAAAAAAATCCGGTAAACCGGATTTAGCTTTAATTTATTCGCTTATTCCGGCATTAGCTTCTGCGAAGTTTACTACCAGTAGTATTATTGCTGCTCCTTTAATCGTTTGTAAAGCGCATCTAAGATCCGCCAAGAAATTTCAGGCGGTGCTGGTGAATAGCGCCAATGCCAATTGTTTTACCGGAAAAGCAGGAATTAAAGATGCGCAGGCTTGCGTGGACTACCTTGCCGGCGAACTAAAAATAAATAAAAATAGCGTATTAGTCAATTCTACCGGAATTATCGGTAAACGATTAGATGTAGCTAAAATTAAACAAGCAATCCCGCAGTTAGTCGCGGGGTTATCTGATACGGGTATCCACAAAGCTGAAACAGCAATTATGACCACGGATACTTTTGCTAAAGAAATCAGCCTGAGTTTAAAAGTGGAAGGTAAGTTAGTAAATATTTGCGGAATTGCTAAAGGAGCTGGGATGATCGCTCCGAATATGGCAACCATGCTTTGCTTTATTCTGACTGACGCAGTAATTACCCAAGCTGCTTTGAATAAAGCGTTAGCAAGTGCAGTAGATAAATCATTTAATTGTATTTCAGTTGATGGATGTATGAGCACTAATGATACGGTTTTAGTTTTGGCAAATGCAGCTGCAGGCAATAAAGTTATTTCAGCTGGAGCAGATTTTGAGAATTTTGCGAAAGCATTAGAATTTGTCTGTTTGGGCTTGGCGAAAATGGTTGTGGCTGATGCTGAGGGGGCAACTAAGTTTATTCAGATTGATGTTTGCCAGGCTAAAAATATGCAGGAGGCCAAAAGCATCGCTTTGGGAATTGCCAATTCCATGCTTTTTAAGACTGCTGTTTTTGGAGAAAATCCTAATTTCGGGCGGGTAGCGGCGGCAGTCGGCGCAAGCGGCTTTAATATAAAGGAAGAACAGCTAAAAATCAAACTTGGTTCTTTAAAAGGCAAACAGGTAAAACTTACGGTAAGTTTATCCCGGGGTAAGAGCAAGTGTACGGTTTATACCAGTGACCTTACGCCGGAATATATAAGAATAAACGCTGAATATAATTAGACAAAAGCACCTGGCGCTCCACCCAACGCTAATTGGAGTTGCGTTGGTGTGGCCTCGCGGCCAGTACACAAGAAAGGACTTATGGAAGAAGCGATTAGAAAAGCAGATGTTTTGATTGAAGCATTACCTTATATTAAAAGATTCCATAAAAAGGTAATCATTATTAAATATGGCGGAAGTATCCTGGGTGATGAAAAAATCCGCAATAGTGTCTTGGAAGATATTGTATTTTTAAATTTTATGGGAATACGTACTATCCTTGTGCATGGTGGCGGCCCTAATATCAGTGAACGTATGCGGGCAACCGGCAAGAAGACTGAGTTTATCGAAGGTATGCGGGTTACCGATGAGGAAACTCTGAAGCTGGTAGAGGAAGAGTTGTTAGTGTTGAATGAATTGATTGTAAAGGAGCTTGGTGAATTAGGGGCAAAGGCAGTTGGTCTAAATGGCAAGGATGATGATTTGATTCAGGTAGAAAAGAAAAAGATTAAAGGCGGGTTGGATATCGGTTTAGTCGGCCAGATTAAAACTATCAATACGCAGCTATTAACTGATGAATTAAAAAAAGATAAGGTGGTTGTGGTCCTGCCGATGGGCCGCGGGAAAGATAAAAAGACTTATAATGTAAATGCTGATGAAGTAGCGGCGAGTATCGCCGCAAGTATGCAGGCAGAGAAATTTGTGCTATTAACCAATGTTAAAGGTATTATGCGTAATGCGGATGATGTGCATTCGTTTATCTCGACCTTAACGGTTGAAGAGGTTAATGGGCTGATTGATAACAAGATTATCCAGGAAGGAATGATTCCTAAAGTTATGGCTTGCGTGGAAGCTTTAAATGGGGGAGTAAAGAAGACGCATATTATTGATGCGCGCACTCCGCATGGCCTGCTTTTAGAGATTTTTACGGATCAGGGGATTGGGACAGAGATAATAAAATAATGGTAAATCCTAAACACGAAATCCTAAACTCTAAACAAACTCGAAACTATAAACTCGAAACATTAGTTTTAAAGATTCGAGTTTTGGATTTAGGATTTGTTTCGGATTTAGAGTTTCGGATTTAGAGTTTAGAGTTAAATCTAAGATGAAGATAGAAGATATATTTCAGACGTATAAAGAATGTATTATGCCCACCTATAACAAGGTGCCGTTTATCTTTGTTAAAGGTAAAGGTTCCTGGCTTTGGGATATTAAAGGTAAGGCTTATTTGGATTTTTTCCCGGGTTGGGGTGTAGGCGGATTAGGCCATTGTCATCCTAAAGTGATGCAGGGAGTACGGGATCAGATTAGTAAATTGATCTTTATACCGAATAATTATTATCATCCTTTTCAGGCGAAGTTAGCTAAAGAACTTATTACTTTAAGTTTTCCGGGCAAAGTATTTTTTGCTAATTCCGGAGCAGAAGCTAATGAAGCGGCAATTAAATTGGCTAGAAAGTTCGGCGCTTCGGCTAAGCTGTGCGCTGATGGTGAGCCGGGTCGAATCATCAGTCAGGGCCGGTATGAAGTGATTACTTTTGAAAACGCTTTTCATGGCAGAACTATGGCGGCTTTGGCGGCTACGGGGCAGAAAAAATATCAAGCTGGTTTTGAGCCAATACCGGAAGGTTTTAAACAAGTTAAGTTTAATGATTTAGCGGCAGTCAAACAGGCAATTACCGGTAAAACTGTAGCTGTTATGCTGGAGCTGGTTCAGGGTGAAGGCGGCATTAACATTGCGGAAAAAGATTTTGTTTTGGGTTTGAGAAAAATATGCGACCAGCAGAATTTACTCCTAATTGTTGATGAGGTGCAAACCGGTTTTGGCCGCACAGGCAAAATGTTTGCTTATCAAAACTACGGCATTATTCCGGATGTGATAACTTTGGCTAAGGCTTTGGCCGGAGGCCTGCCTATGGGTGTAATGATCGCCAAAAAAGAATTAAGCGATATCTTGACTCCGGGAATGCACGCTTCAACTTTTGGAGGCGGGCCAGTGGTTTGCCGGGCGGCTTTAGGAGTGCTCAAGGCGATGCAGAAAGAAAAAATTCTGCATAACTGTCAGAATATGGGTAAGTATCTTTCTGAAAAATTAACTTTTCTTAAAAATACCTGTCCAGTAATTAAGGAAATAAGAGGGGTAGGTTTAATGTTCGGTTTGGAATTAAATATCGAAGGCAAGCAGATCGTGCAGGAAGCCGCCAACCGGGGTTTATTAATTAATTGCACGCATGATCATGTTTTAAGGTTGATGCCGGCTTTAAATGTTACTAAAAAAGAAATCGATAAGGCAATCAGCATATTAAAAAGCGTACTAAAGGCGTATTCGGCTTGAAGTGATAATTAATAACTATGGTCTGGCACCCCGCGCTGATTGG
>JAPLLZ010000014.1 GCA_026387265.1 Candidatus Omnitrophota bacterium | reverse complement strand
TCCACCAAGCTATACTCTATCTGTAAAATTGCACAAATAAATCCCAGT
Organism: Candidatus Omnitrophota bacterium; assembly: GCA_026387265.1. Taxonomy (GTDB): domain Bacteria; phylum Omnitrophota; class Gorgyraeia; order Gygaellales; family Profunditerraquicolaceae; genus UBA6249. Next base: position 10,440 of record JAPLLZ010000014.1, on the reverse strand, counting down.
AAATAAACTTGCCTCTCTTTAGAAGTAGCCTCATCTACGGCATCAAATGCATTTTGCTGTAAATAAACAAAATCAAAAAATTCTCCCTTAAGATATTCGATATAATCTTTTAAGGATGTTCCTTCTTCACCGATAACTTTCATCATTTGAGCAATTTCGTTACTGCGGGCTAAAACAGAATGGCATCTTTCTTTAGATTCAGGGTTAACAAATCCGGCGTATTTACTCCAGCTAATTAATGGATCAATTGCCGGATATTTTCTGGCATCTGAACGTTCACGCGAAAGCCCATGAAAAGCACCGACCACCTTCAGTGTGGCCTGAGTCACCGGTTCTTCGAAATTTCCTCCGGCAGGGCTCACCGTCCCGCCGATAGTTACTGAACCGGTTACGCCAGCACGCAACTTAACTACTCCGGCACGCTCATAAAAAGAAGCAATGCGTGATTCTAAGTATGCCGGGAAAGCCTCTTCTCCGGGAATTTCTTCCAGGCGGCCGCTCATTTCGCGCATCGCCTGCGCCCAGCGGGAAGTTGAATCTGCCAATAGTAAAACATTTAAACCCATCTGGCGGTAATATTCCGCAACAGTTACTGCCGTATAAACGCTGGATTCACGGGCAGCCACCGGCATAGAACTGGTATTACAAATAATTACCGTGCGATCCATTAAAGGCTTATGCGTACGCGGGTCTAGCAGTTCGGGGAAAGTTTTTAAAGTTTCCACAACCTCTCCGGCACGCTCTCCACAGGCAGCAATAATCACAATGTCAATTTCTGCATGCCGGCTGGTTAATTGTTGCAAAACAGTTTTTCCTGCCCCGAATGGCCCAGGAATACAATAAGTTCCTCCCCGATTAACCGGAAACAGTGAATCAATCAGGCGTATTTTAGTAACAAGCGGCTCGGTCGGCCTTAACTTTTCCGCATATGCACTAATGGGTATTTTAACCGGCCAGATCTGTTGCAGAAATACGTCATGCAATCCACCATTACCATCTCTAAGCTGAGCAACTACTTGTTTTAAGTTATATTTACCGGCAGCGGCAATATTAGCTACCTCTAAGCTGCCGTTAAGCATAAACGGAGCCATAATATAATGTTTAAAGATCTTTTCTGGTACAAAACCCAACCAGCTGCCCGCTAAAACCTTATCCCCCTCTTTAACCAGAGGAGTAAAATCCCACTGCACTTCATCCGGCAAAGCCTCAAGATACACTCCGCGCTTAAGAAAAAAACCACATTTTTCGGCTAACGCCGGGAGAGGATTTTGTAAACCATCAAAAATTTGCCCTAATAATCCAGGCCCTAACTCTACACTAAGGAGTTCGTTGCTAAACTCTACATTTTCTCCAACCTTCAAGCCTTGGGTACTTTCATAAACCTGCATCTCCGCTTGGTTTTGACGCACACGGATAACCTCAGCCTTTAAACGTTCTTGCCCATGGACAATGTAGGCGACTTCATTTTGAATGATTTGCCCGTCTATTTGGGCAGTCACCATGTTCGCGTTAACTTTGATCACTTTTCCAATTCTTATTTTTTCCATAGTAAATTAGTTTTTCAAACTACCATATTTAACAATTGTTCCTTATTTGCATTTTGGATTTTATCCCAACGCTCCAGGATCTTAAGTTTTAACCCGTAAACTAATAAAGACTCAAAATCAAAATAGTGGCCAAAGCTTAAATTTTCCAAAAAATTCCATCTGGCCTGGTCTAGGATTTTTTCCGCCTCCAAGATGGAAGTGCTACGATAAGCAGTCATCGCCACATGGACAATCTCTGCCTGCGGTGAATCCGGAAAACGCAGGAATTTTGACGGATCGATCTTTTTGCGGCTGGCTCTGGCACGCACCAGTTCATTTCTCAGGGTTACCTCAAAATTAGCCCACTGCGCCACGCTACCGCTATTGTGTCCAGCTAAAGAATAGCTATCCTGATCAACAGCGGCATACAATATTTCCAATTCTTTATCCGGTATTAAGTTTTTACATTTAGTAAAAAAATCTTTAAGGCTAAATGGCGCTTTGGCAAAAAGATTTAATACCGGCAAACTGGAAATTAAATAAGTATAATAGGCAGTCATTTATTCAGGTTTTAAAATTTTATTCAGCTCCGGACGAAGACAGTTGGAGATATAATCACTTAAAGCCTGTCCGCTAAAATCAAAAATGGATTTACCGGCGTCAAAACTAATAATAAACCCGCTATCCATCCCATCTACAGATTTTAAAACAATTGATTTTTTTGTTTCTGCGACCAATTGCTTTAAAAATTCCTCCTCCAGCTTATCTTTATCTTCTTTCTTTAAAGAAACAATAATCTGTGAACCCAAAGTGAGCGGGGCATGCTTAATTAAAGCAGCAATAATTGCCGATAGCTCTTGCGCGGTCAAAGCCTGCCGCAGATTGCGCTTAATCAAGCGATCCAGCATAGCAATAATTTCCTGTTTTAAGCTAATTAACAAATCCCGGCTGGCTTGCTTTAAAGCCGCCTGAGTAGCATCATTTTCCTTTTTTGCCTGGATATTTGCCTGCTCAATAATTTTTTGGGCCTGGCTCTTTGCTTCTGTAACTATTTTTAACGCAGCACGCTCTGCTTCTGTTTTAATCTGAGCAGCTTGCGCTTGAGCAGCTTGAACTCCCTCTTGCTGAATCTTTGCAATTAAATCTTTAATTTCCTGTGCCATATTATAAATCTCCTAACAGTTCTTCTGTTTTTGCAATTGGATCATTGGCTTCTAAAATTGGGCGGCCGATAACTAAAAAATTGCTTCCGGCTTTTACTGCGCTCTTTACGTCAGCTGTACGTTTCTGATCATTTAAAGCGTCTTTACTTGATCTGATCCCGGGAGTAACAATAATAAAATCTGCTCCGCAGGCTTTTCTTACCTGCGCAGCTTCAAGTGCCGAACAAACCACGCCATCTAATCCCGATTTTTTAGCAAGTTCGGCGGCTTGCAAAACTTCTTTTAATGTATCTTTTTTACTATCATCGCTGGTTAAACAGGTTACTCCCACAATAAACGGTTTAGTAATTTTTAATTTTTCAGCTGCTTCCTTTGCTCCCCTGGCGGCTTCCTCTAACATTGCCTGCCCACCCTTGATGTGCACTGTCATCATAAATATGGGTAGACTCACAGCCTGCTTCGCCTCTTTTCCTATCTCTGCTGAACCTGAAACAACCATCGGGATTCCAATACTACTGCCAGAAATAACCGCTTTATGCACAGTTTTAGGAATATCATGAAATTTTAAATCCAAAAAAACCCTGCCCCCTTTTTTTACTACCATGTTTACTGCTTCCGGGCCATAAGCAGTAAATAATTGACTTCCAATCTTAAATGATTTTATGCGAGGATAAAGCTTCTCCACAAAATACCGAGCTTTTTCTAACGTATCTACATCTAAGGCTAATATGATTTCGGGCTTATTCAATCTTTGCACGCTTTTAATCTTCCAGTAAGCTGACTTAAATTTTGCATATTATTATCCATAAGATATTGTTGCAGGCCGCTAATAATCTGCAGGCTAGTTTGTGGTTCGATAAAATTCGCCGTCCCCACGCTAACTGCTGTAGCCCCGGCAATAAGAAACTCCACCGCACTATTAGTATCCATTATACCACCCATGCCGATTATAGGAATCTTAATCTTGTTATACGCTTCCCAAACCATCTTTACGGCAACCGGCCTGATTGCTGGCCCGCTTAACCCGCCCACCCAAGCACCTAATTTAGGCACGCGCTTCTTTACATCTATACTCATTCCGCCAAGTGTATTAATTAAGGCCAGCGCATCCGCTCCGGCATTCTCCGCAGCTAAAGCTATCTCGACAATTGAAGTCACATTCGGGGATAATTTAACAATTAAACATTTTTTAGTGAGTTTACGTACCGCACTCACGACTTCAAAGGTGGCCTGAGCATCTTGGGAAATCAGTTTAGTCTTTTGCAGGTTAGGACAAGATATATTTAACTCAATGGCTGAAACCTCGTTAACCGGCTCCAGTTGTTTGATTAAAGTAGCAAACTCATCCGGAGTTTCTTCAGCAGCAATACTCACAATCACCGGAATACCCAACTCTTTAAGAAAAGAAAATTTAAACTGAAGAAATTTATTTATGCCGGGATTCTCCAGGCCGATAGAGTTAAGCATACCCGCTGGAGTCTCACAAGTGCGCGGAGTAAGGTTACCCTGCCGCGGCCGGACAGTGATCGTTTTAGTAACAATCGCTCCCAATTTTTTCAGGTCAATTAGACTCTTAAACTCATCTGCATAGCCGAATGTCCCGGAAGCAACCATTACCGGATTCTTTAATTCTAAACTGCCTATTTTTACGCTTAAATTCGGCTTCTTTCGTTTTACCATGTTAATTCCTCACTAAAAAAAACCGGGCCATCTTTGCAAACACTTTTGTAGCCATTCTTGGTTAAAACTTCACAACCCAAACAGGCCCCCACTCCGCAAGCCATATGCGCTTCCAAAGAAAGCTGAGCAATAATTTTGTTTTCCTGAGCAACTTGGGAAACAGCCTTTAACATCGGCCCGGGGCCGCAAGAGAATAAATGCGCAACTTTAGTTTGGCTTAAAACAACATTTAATAAATCCGTAACTCTGCCTTTAAATCCGCTTGAGCCATCATCGGTAGCTACTTTAACCACACACCCCAAAGCCTTGAATTCTTGCAGGCAAAGAAGCTGTTTTTTCGTTCTAGCCCCAATTAAAATCATTGGCTTACTTAATTTTAATTTTTCGGCCAAAAAAACCAGCGGCGCTACCCCCATACCTCCGGCGATCAGGATATTTTTACGCTGTGCGGTTTTAGCCAAACGCAAATAATCAAAACCATTGCCCAGCGGACCCAGAATATCCAAAAATTCTCCGGGTTTCCTTGCCGATAAAATTTGTGTACCCTTGCCGATAATCTCATAAATAATTTTAACTTTTGAGCCGCTGACTCCATGAATGCTAATTGGCCTTCTCAATAAAGGATCAAGCGTGTCTACGACCCGGATATTTACAAACTGGCCCGGCTGTGCCTGTTTAGCAATTATTCCGGATTCAAACTCTAAATGGCCATAATTACCATTTAACTTTTGGTTAGAAATTATTTTAGCTTCTATCTGCCTTATATTCATCTCTTTTATATGTATATTTACTGAGTAAAAAAACTAAAATTCCAAATAAAACAAAGGTTAAAAATAGCCACACGGATTGCCGCAGATAAACCCTGAATCCTTCTTCGACAATATCCTCCCAAGATTCTACCAGCAAAGTAAGCAAAAGCAGTGTTACAATTGAACCGATTTCTTTTTTAAACCAGGTTATTTTTATCGGTAGATATTCAATGATATCTAAATTGATTATATTGAATAATGAAGGAAAGAGCCGGGGCACCTTGCGGCAGTATTCCGGATAGGCTTGCGGAAACATAATGTACAGTTTCTTTTCTTCTTTATAGATAAGTAAAATATAGCGAATGATAAAAACTACGATAAAAACGGCTACTGCCCACCACTTAAATATCGCTAACACCACTCCAAACCCAATTAAAAATATTCCTAAATACATCGGGTTGCGTACCACCTGATATGGCCCTCCCTGGATTAATGCCTGGCTATCCTGAGAATGCTCTGCTTTATATCCACGGGCCGAGACGCGGATGATTTGTCCCAATAGAATAAACCCAAACCCTAAAGCCTCTACAATTTCTTCCCCGATGCCGCCGGAATAAACCCGTAAAAAAAACCTGGGTGAAAATGCTATTGCCAAAGCAGCACAAGCCATAATAATGCCATTAATTTTAAGGCGTTTCTTCAATTCAATTTTCCTTTCTAAAAATCTGAATATTTCAACAAGCTATACTTGACACTTAAGACAAAAATAGGTACCCCTGCCTGCCTGCGCAATTCTCTTAACCGGTTGCGCACACACAAAACAAGGCTTACCTTCCCGGCCATAAACCTGGTGGAACCGCGCGTAGTCTCCATTTTTTCCGGAAACCCGTACATAATCGTCTACGGAAGAACCGCCATGTTTGATGGCGCTTTTTAGAACTGCCTGTATCTGCTTATAAAGAACATCCTGTTCTTCTTGGGTCAAACTCTGTGCTGATCTCCCAGGATTTATTTTAGCGTGAAATAAAATTTCTGCGGCATAAATATTACCTATTCCGGCAATAAATGCCTGATCCATCAGCAGTGGTTTAATCGCGGTTTTCCTTTTTAAAAGCATATCTTTAAAATCGGCATAAGTCAAATCAAATGGTTCCGGGCCGAGCTTCTGAATGAATGCCAATTCTTGCCAATCATTGATTAAACGCAATTCCGCAAATAAACGCTGATCATTAAAATCTAAAATCATGCCGCGGTTAAGATAAAAGGTTACTCGGCTGTTAATATTTACCGGCTGGCTTGATTCTAGATTTTTCTTTGCAGTAGCAGCCTTACGCAGTACGAGCTGGCCGGTCATTTTAAAATGTATGGTCAGAAACTTGCCATTAGATAACTCTAAAATTAACAATTTACCCCGGCGCAGAATTCGTTTTATCCCCAATCCTTCCAAAGACCTCTTAAATACCGCCGGGGCAGGTTGGCGGATTACTTTGGGATTATTAACCAGCACGCGGATAATTTTGGCACCGCAAACAGCCTTTTCCAAATCATTTTTTATCGTCTGAACTTCAGGCAACTCCGGCATAATTTTAACTTACCTTACTTTTTTGCACTTCATTTTATGATATTCTTGCAATGATTTTACTCCCAAGTCCTTCTTCACCAACATCTCAATACCATTGACTGTAGCCTGTGCCCCGAAAATGGTAGTGGTGTAAGGAATATTATAGAGGATTACTTGTGAGCGAATTTTTACCTCATCTTGCCGGGGAATTCTTCCGGATGGAGTATTAATCACCATCTGAATCTTGCCGTCTTTCATTAAATCCAGGATATTTGGCCGGCCTTCATTGATTTTAGGCAGGACTTTGGCGGATATATTATTTTGTTCTAAAACAGCGGCGGTGCCGCTGGAAGCAAAGATCTTAAAACCCAGATCTTTTAGTTTTTTGGCAATAGAGACAATGTCTCTCTTATCCCGGTCGTGCACCGAAATAAAAACATTGCCGCTTTTGGTGACTTTTTGTCCGGCGGCAATCTGGCTTTTAATATAGGCACTGGAAAAATCCATATCAATACCCATAACTTCACCGGTAGACTTCATCTCTGGACCTAACATAACGTCGACTCCCGGAAACCGGTTAAAAGGAAAAACTGACTCTTTCACTGCTACATATGGAGGAATAACCTCTTCCGTAAAACCCAGGTCCTTTAATTTCTTGCCCATCATAACCTTGGTTGCCAATTTAGCTAAAGGAACACCGATAACTTTAGAAACTAAAGGTATAGTACGCGAAGCGCGCGGGTTAACCTCTAACACATAAACCTTGGCATCTTTCACCGCATACTGCACATTCATTAAACCGATAATATTCAATTCTTTAGCTAGCCGATAAGTAGCTTCCCTTAATTTTTTCAAAATATCCGGGCTCAATGTATACGTAGGCAAAGACATTGCCGCATCTCCTGAGTGCACGCCGGCTTGTTCAATATGCTCCATAATCCCGCCAATCACAAAAGTTTCTCCATCGCCAATTAAATCCACATCTACCTCAATCGCATCTTCCAAAAACTTATCGATTAATATTGGGTGCTCACCCGACACTTCCGCTGCCTCCCGGATAAACCTTTCCAAGAGCTCCTGGTCATACACAATCTCCATCGCCCGGCCGCCCAATACATATGATGGCCTGACTAATACTGGATAACCGATATTGCTGGCAACCTTCTGTGCTTCAGCAAAAGTAAAAACTGTACCACTATTGGGTTGCAAAAGGTTTAGTTTTTCGATCATCTGTTTAAAACGTTTGCGGTCTTCGGCAATATCAATGTTGTCAGAACTGGTGCCTAAAATATTTACTCCTGCCTGGCGCAAAGCTACCGCTAGGTTAATTGGGGTCTGCCCTCCGAACTGAACAATAACACCCATGGGTTTTTCTACTTCAATAATATTCATAATATCTTCAAAGGTCAGCGGCTCAAAATAAAGCCGGTCGGAGGTGTCGTAATCCGTAGAAACCGTCTCAGGATTACAATTAACCATAATACTATCTACCCCTTCTTCTTTAAGCGCATAAGCAGCATGGCAACAACAATAATCAAACTCAATACCTTGCCCGATTCTATTAGGCCCACCGCCTAAAATTACTACTTTTTTATTTTTGCTCGGACGGGCCTCATCGCGCGTCTCTCTGGTTGAATAAAAATACGGCTGTTTGGCATTAAATTCTCCAGCGCAAGTATCTACTAATTTATATGCGGCCTTATTACCATTTTTTTTGCGCAACTGTCTCACTTTTGCCTCCTTAACATTCAAAAGAAAAGCAAGTTGGATATCAGAGAACCCGTCGGCTTTTGCTTGTGCTAATAATTCCGCCGGGATCTTCAGTTCCTCCTCTGCCGATTCATTTTTATATTCTTTAATTTTCTCTTCCAGTTCTACTAATTGCTTCATGTTAGACAGAAACCACCGGTCAATCCGGCTAAGTGTATAAATTTCATCAAGGCTTAAGCCGGCTTTTAATGCATACCTTAAATAAAACAACCGTTCATCATTGGGGATACGGATTTTATCTTTAATCTGTTTGAGTAAAAGCGTATCCGGATTTTTAAGCACGGTGTCAGTAATTTTATCTCTTCCGTCTGCACCAAAACCAAAACGCTTAATCTCTGTCGAGCGTATTCCTTTTTGTAAAGCCTCTTTAAAATTTCTACCGATCGACATTGCTTCCCCTACTGCTTTCATAGAAGTATTTAGTACTTTTTCAGCGTGAGGAAATTTCTCAAAAGTAAACCGGCAGATTTTAAACACACAGTAATCTATAGTCGGTTCAAAAAATGAGGTGGTTTTGCTGGTAACCTGATTCATTACTTCCGGCAAAGTCAGGCCTACGGCTAATTTTGTGGCCACCCGGGCAATTGGAAATCCTGTAGCTTTAGATGCCAGAGCTGAAGATCGTGAAAGCCGGGGATTAACTTCAATAATCACAATCTTGCCGTTATCCGGATTCTGCCCAAATTGAATATTTGCCCCGCCGCCAGTGATACCAATCTTACGAATAATTTTTTTACAAAGGCAAACAAAATCCGTGTATTCCTGCGGGGTAAGCGTCTGCGCAGGAGCGACCACAATACTGTCCCCAGTATGTACCCCCATCGGATCAATATTTTCCATTGAAGTAATCATAATCACATTATCCGCGCAATCACGCATTACTTCAAATTCGATCTCCTTCCAACCCAATACAGATTGCTCAACCAATACCTGATGTACAGGGCTAGTCTCAATCCCCTTAGATAATAATGCCTCTAACTCTTCTTTATTGTAAGCAATCCCGCCGCCGCTTCCGCCTAAACAATAAGCCGGGCGCAAAATCAAAGGAAAGCCAATGCCCAACCCTATTTTCATCCCTTCTTTAACGGATGTAGCAATACCGCTCTTAGGTACATCTACCCCGATCTCCTGCATGGCCTGTTTAAACAAATCCCGGTCTTCAGCACAGGCAATAGCATCTACTGATGCGCCGATAGATTCTACCCCATATTTTTTGAGCACACCTTGCTTCATAAGAAAAAATGCCAGGTTCAAACCTGTCTGGCCTCCCAGCGTAGGCAAAAGCGCATCTGGCCTTTCCTTAGCAATAATTTTAGTTAGAACATCAATGTTCAGCGGTTCAATATAAGTTACATCAGCCATTCCCGGATCAGTCATAATCGTTGCCGGATTAGAATTAACCAGAATAGTAAAATAGCCTTCTTCTCGTAAAGCTTTACAGGCCTGGCTACCGGAATAATCAAATTCGCAGGCCTGGCCAATAACGATCGGGCCGGAACCAATGATTAAAACTTTTTTGAAATCTTTTCGTCTGGGCATTGATTACTCCTTTAGCATCTTATTAAATTTTACTAATATAGCGTTAACTTGGTCAAAACCCGCACTTACTGGATTATATGCTACTGCGATAAATTTTAATTTTTTGCTTTCCATTTCTTCTATCGTATGATCATTTAAATTATAAGCAGTAACCTTGACTTCTTTAACTTTTCGCAATGAATCATTATCAATTACATATCCATGATTTTGTACAGTAATTTCGCCCTTAAAAGTCCCCGACCGGGCAATGGGGTAATTTACTCCTCGATGCCCGAGTTTTAAACGAACTAATTTTGCCCCTAAAGCCACGGCTAAAACCTGGCATCCTGTAGCCACTGCCAAAATAGGTAGTTTTCCAATCAAGGGTTTAATGTTCTGCGCCACTGTTTCTAAAGCACAATCATTTTCCGGGCCAGTTGATAACACCAACCCTTTCGGTTTAACCGCTAATA
>JAPLLZ010000013.1 GCA_026387265.1 Candidatus Omnitrophota bacterium | reverse complement strand
CGGTAATAAATCTACTGACTCCGGGCTGTCCACATCCTTTTGACTAGAGGAAACTACCGTATCAACTTTCGCTTTTTCAAGCAAATCTGCGCCAGATACTACTTTGGTTTCTGTTTTGGTTGATTGGGTAGTATTTAATGATGCGGTGTAGGCCTTATACAATAATTCCATCTCTGGAGTTATTGTATTGGCGCCGGCTGAAGATGTTTGATCAATGGAAAATATCTCATCATTGTAAAAAATTAACTCTACGCCTTCAAACTCCACTTTCACATATTTATCTGTTTGCTCGATAATCTTTCCTTCAATCTTCTGGCCGGACTTAAGCGTAATCGTCTGGCTAAAGCTCAAGCTTAAGAAAGAAAAATAAAAAATGGAGCAAAAAAAGAAACTCTTTATTTTACCCATTTTAGTAGCCTCCTTTTGCTGCGTTCTTTACCCAGATAATAAATAACTTCAAATAACCCTGGCCCGATAGTTTTACCGGTAAGGGCAACGCGTACAGGATGGATCAATTTCTTAGCTTCAATACCTAACTCTGCCACTAACCCCCGGAAGCTGGTTTCAATGTTCGTAATATCAAAACAATCCAGACTATCTATCTTTTGTGCAAATAAACTGAATTCTTTTGAAAGATCCTGGCTTAAATATTTTTCTTTTGCTGCCGGGTCAATAGCGGGTTCTTCTAAAAAAAAGAAATCCGCCCAGTCCACAAAATCATTAAGCCGGGGAAGCCGGGCCTGAAATAATTTTACTAAAACTAAAAGCTGAGGACGGTCAAAATTATCTCTGTTGATATAATGCTTGGCCTCTAGCAGCGGAATCAGTTCATCAGCCAGCTTTTCCGGATCAGCACTTTTAAGATACTGGTTATTTATCCAATCCAGTTTCTTTAAATCAAAGGTCGCCGAGGTCTTATTCACATTTTTAATATCAAATAACTTTACCGCTTCTTTTACGCTGATTAATTCACGGTTATCGCCCGGGGCCCAACTAAGCAACAACAGGTAATTTAACAAAGCCTCGGACAAATACCCCATTTTGCGGTAATCACTAATCGCCGTTGCCCCGGTTCTCTTAGAAAGCCTGCCTCCATCTACTCCCATAATCAACGGAAGATGCGCAAAATTCGGCAGCGCAAAACCCAAAGCCTCATAAAGCATAATTTGTTTCGGAGTATTAGAGATATGATCATCACCGCGGATAATATGCGTAATATTCATTTCTGCATCATCCACCACGCAGGCAAAGTTATAAGTCGGAGTGCCGTCTGATTTAATTAATACCTGATCTTTAATTAAGGAGGAATCAAATTCAATTTGCCCGCGGATCAAATCTTGGACCTTAATTTTTTGCGGCAGAACCTTATAAATTATCGCTTCTTTACCTTCGGGGGATTTTTCCACATAAGCCAGCCCGGCTTTTAGCAATTTATCAGCGTGCATTCGGTAGCGGTCAAAACGCTGGCTCTGGTAATAAAGCTCATCCCAATTAAAACCCAGCCATTTAAGGCTGTAAAGTATCTCATCTACGAATTCTTTCTTGGAGCGCTCTTTATCCGTATCTTCAATGCGTAAGATAAATTTACCTTTTTGCGATTGAGAAAAAAGCCAGTTGAATAATGCGGTGCGCCCGCCGCCGATATGTAAATTCCCCGTAGGACTAGGTGCAAAACGAACTCTAACCATGGTTTAATTTTTGCCCTTCTTCTAAAGCTTGCTGGTTAACCCTTAAGATCTCCAGATTACCTGCAGGAGCAATAGATTTAAATACTTTTAGGATATTTTTAACCTTGATGATCTTTTTAGCGGAAGCAAAGCAACCTAATGCCGCCATATTGGCAACTTTAATATTACCTATTTGCATAGCAATATCCGTAAACGGGAATGAAAAAACCTGCATTTTAGTATACGGATCGATTTTAGCTAATGAAGAATTAAGAATCAACGTTCCTTTTCTTTTAAGCTTACCTTTAAATTTTTCTAAAGAAGGTTGGTTCAGAATTATCAATGTATCCGCTTCGGTTATATAGGGAGAGCCGATTTCTTGATCGGAAATAGTCACCATACAATGGCTGGTTCCTCCGCGTACCTCCGGCCCATAAGCAGGAAACCAGGTAACCTGCTTACCCTCAACCATAGCCGCCTGCGCCATAACCTTGCCAAGTAACATTACCCCCTGGCCGCCGCTTCCGGCGATAATTATGCGCTCAATCATTTAATCCTCCCCAAAGGAAATTCTTTGCGCATAACCAGCTTAATCCAATCTAAAGCTTCTTTCGGAGACAAGCCCCAATATGTCGGACAAGGAGAAAGGATTTCCACTAAAGAAAACCCTAAATTATTTATTTGATTTTCAAAAGCTTGGGTAATTGCACGTTTAGCTTTCAACACTTCCTGGGGATTTTCTAAAGAAACCCGTTCAATATAACAAACCCCAGGCAACAATGCCAGCATTTCAGAAATCTTTAGCGGATAACCATGCTCTTTTTTTGTCCGGCCGGAGATAGAAGTAGCAGTTTTCTGGCCCAGAAGCGTAGTAGGGGCCAATTGCCCTCCAGTCATTCCGTATACCGCATTATTAATAAAAACTACGGAAATATTTTCACCGCGGTTGGCCGCATGAATAGTTTCATTGGTGCCAATCGCCGCTAAATCCCCATCTCCCTGGTAAGTAAAAACTATTTTTTCCGGGCGCACTCTTTTTATCCCTGTGGCAACCGCAAGCGCCCGGCCATGCGCTGCCTCTGAACAATCAAAATTCCAATAATCATAAGCCACTACCGCACAGCCTACCGGAGCCACACCGATCGTTTTCTCTCTTATCCCCAAGCTATCTACTACTTCCGCGACCAATCGGTGGGCAATCCCATGCCCACAACCCGGACAATAATGGGTCGCTACATCATACAAAGATTCACTGCGTTTAAATATTTTTTCCATTATAATAATTTTTTAACCTTATTAATAATCTGCTCTTGGCTCAAAATGCCTCCGCCGGAACGACCCAGAAATTCTACTTGCTGCCGGCCATTTACGGCTAACTGAACATCCTGAAGCATCTGGCCGTAAGACAATTCAAGTACCAAATATTTTACTTTGCTGTTTTTTATTTGGAAAGACTTCTGCGGAAACGGCCACAGGCTAATCGGACGGATTAGGCCTATTTTTTTACCCTCGCTTCTTAGCTGGCTCATCGCACTTTTAGCAATCCGCGCCATTGTCCCATAAGCCACAAGGATAACTTTAGCATCCGATAAAAATAAACTCTCGCAACGTTGCTCTTTTTGCTTAATAACCTGATAATTTTTCTGCAACCTAAGATTAAATTCCTCTAAGTCTCCTTCCCGCAGAAAAAATGATTTAACAATATTTGGCTTTCTCCCCTGGCAACCGCCAAGTGCCCAGTTTTTAACAGAATTAACTTTAATTTTACCGGCAGATAATTTTACCGGCTCCATCATTTGGCCCAATATGCCATCACCCAAAATCATCACCGGAATACGATATTTATCCGCTAAATCAAAAGCGATTTGCGTAAGATCATAAGCTTCTTGCGCAGAGGCAGGAGCTAAGACAATCACATGATAGTCACCATGGCCTCCGCCACGGGTAGCTTGAAAATAATCAGACTGCGCTGGAGCAATATTGCCTAACCCCGGACCGCCCCGCATAATGTTAACAATTACCGCCGGCAGTTGTGCACCGGCAATGTAAGATATTCCCTCCTGCTTTAAGCTAATACCCGGGCTTGATGATGAAGTCATTGCCCTGGCCCCGGCAGCCGCTGCCCCATAAACCATATTAATCGCCGCCAACTCAGACTCTGCCTGAATAAACACTCTGGGAGCCTGTCCCTTAATTCCAGAGGGAACGGACATATGCTTGGCCATGTAAGCAATAATTTCATTTTGGGGAGTAATCGGATACCCGGCATAAAAACTACAACCAGCCTGGATTGCCCCCTGCGCAATTGCTTCGTTACCGCTTAATAATATTTTAGTTTTAGCCATAATTTTAAACCCTAAATCCTAAACTCTAAATCCTAAACAAATTCGAAATCCGAAACTCAAAGCTTTTAAAACAATGTTTCGAGCTTAGAATTTCTAGTTTGTTTAGAGTTTCGTGTTTCGAGTTTAGTATTTGTCGTTATTTATACACCTCAATACAACAATCCGGACAAATTATTGCACATTGCATACAACCAATACAATCACCTTTTAAATCAGCTTCCACAAAATTCAAACCCTTTTTATTTAATTTCGTGCTTTTTTTAATTAGGCCTTTGGGGCAAAAATTAACGCATAATAAACACCCTTTACACCTATCTTGATTAATTGTAATTTTAGCCATTTTTTATCACCTGGCGAATATGCGCGGCAATCCCCGCAGCATTAAGCCCATATTTTTCTAAAAGTAATTTCCGGGAGCCATGTGGAATAAATTCAAACGGCAACCCAAGGCGTTCCACTGGCTTACTTAACTGTTGGACAACAGCACTACCAAATCCTGCATCCCTAATCCCTTCCTCAACGGTAAAAATAAACTTTATCGGACCGCAAATTCTTTTAATTAATTCTAAATCTAGCGGAGCAACAAACCGGGCATTAATTAAACTTCCGGATAACCCTTCCCGGTTTAATAATTCCAGGGCTTGCTTAGCCTCCACAACCATACTACCCAAAGCAACAATTGCAAAATCTTTACCTTCTTTAATTAATTGCCCCCGCCCTAATTCCAGGGGAGAGGAAAAATCTTTTACCCGGGGAGCTTCTGCGCGAGGATATCTTAGGGCAACAGGCTTATTTAACTGCAAAGCAAAATCCAACATCTGTTCAAGCTCGCCACCATCCGCAGGAGCCATCACTACCAAATTCGGAATATTCCTTAAATAAGCAATATCAAATATCCCCTGATGCGTAACTCCATCTTCCCCCACAATCCCGGCCCGGTCAATAGCAAAAATCACCGGCAACTCCTGTAGCGCAACATCCTCAATAATCTGGTCATACGCCCGCTGTAAAAATGTAGAATAAATCGCCACTACCGGCTTAAACCCTTGCCGAGCCAGCCCAGCGGCAAAACAAACTGCATGCCCCTCAGCAATCCCGCAATCAAAAAATCTTTCGCCAAAACAATCACGGAATTTATCTAAACCTGTCCCTTCCGGCATGGCCGCGGTAATCGCGACAATCCGTTTATCGATTTGTCCCAACTGCGCTATTTTATCACGAAATATTTCAGTATAGCTTTTTACATCCGGGGAAGAACGCTTAATTATCACCTCGCCGGTATTAATATCAAAATGGCCGATTCCATGGAACCTTACCGGGTCTCTTTCGGCAAACAAACAACCTTTGCCTTTTTTAGTTACAATGTGTAAGAGACGCGGGCCCTTAATCTCCAAAATATTTTTTAGCGTTGAGGTCAGCGCAGTTAAGTCATGACCATCAATAGGTCCAAAATAACGAAAACCCAACTCTTCAAACAACATTCCGGGTACAAATAAACCTTTGAGCCCCTCTTCAAACTTATTCATCAATTTTATCAAGCGGCTGCCGCGAGGCATGCGGGTTTTTAAAAAATTTTCCACATTATGATGAAAACGGTTATACACCGGCAAAGAAATAATTTTATTCAGATAGTTGCTAATTGCCCCCACATTCGGAGCGATACTTAATTCATTAGTGTTTAAAATCACTAAAATATCTTTTTTCAAATGCCCGGTGTTGTTTAATCCTTCGAAACAAAGCCCGCCGCTTAAAGATCCGTCGCCGATG
>JAPLLZ010000010.1 GCA_026387265.1 Candidatus Omnitrophota bacterium | reverse complement strand
TAAGTTTTAAGCGTTCTTTCTTTGAGTTCATTATAGGTTCCAATTGTGGCCTCCTTTGGGTATTATACCCTTTTTTAGGCATCGCTGCCTAAAAGTTAATTAACCCTTATACTTGAGGTCACTATCGCTAAAAAAACGGGGAAACAGATTGAAGAACAGAGAATTAAAACAGCCGAATATAAAAAATGCAAGCAGCTCAAAACAAAGAAGCAGTTATTTTAGAAGCTGAAGGAGAATCAAGAAGACAGGAATTAATAAGAGCAACTGTTAATCCCCAAATTGTTTCTTTAGAGTGGATTAAAAAGTGGGATGGCAAATTTCCAGTTACAATGTTANNGGCAAATTTCCAGTTACAATGTTAGGTGATGACACAGTAATGATGTTGAATAAAGATAGTAAATAAAGACTTGGAAACAGTTTTATTTTTAATCTGAAACAGGGGGGTAGATATACTCACTCCAACGGGGGGGCTGGACTTAAAACGTTTCAGCCCTTTTTGCTTACAATTTTTTAATTTGTGATAGAATATACTATAGGGGGTTATTGGTTGGGATAAAATAGTAAGCAAAATGGAGGTGGATTTTGCTAGGTATCGGCTTACCACAGGCTGAAGATTTTAGTGCGGCAAAAATCTTCGCTTGCACTATTTTTGGTGCGATTGGGTTTGCTGTGTTTATTTATGGTAAAAAAAAGGCATTATGGCGACCTATGCTTATCGGGATTGCCTTAATGGCGTATCCATATTTCATCTCAGGAACGTTTTTTCTTTATTTTATCGGTATTGTCCTCACCGCGGCACTGTATTTCTGGCGGGAGTAGTATGAAAAAAATTACTTTAATAACAACAGTATTCGTTATATTTTTTTCACAATTCTACTTTGTTCAAGCCAGCGAATGCCTAAACTGCGTTGCCATCTATGGCGATTCTCACGATAATGACCTGGTGCATAAGGAAATTTGCGACGCGATTGCCAAATTTCAACCAGTGGTAGTTTTTCATGCCGGAGATTTGGTAGCAAATACCCTGGATCAGCACGATTGGGACAACTTTAACGCCGCTACTTCTTTGATGAGAGAAAAGGCGGAATTTTATCCGGTATTTGGTAACCGCGAAACAGAACCTGAGGTATTCTTTAAACAATTTCCCCACCTGAAAAATAAGCATTATTATACTGTTCAGCGCAGCGGAATATATTTTATTTTACTTGATTCAAATTTAAATTTTAAAAAAGGTTCTCTTCAGTACCGCTGGCTTGAATCAGAATTGGAGAATGCGCGTTTATCGGCAAAACCGGTTATTGTAGTTCTGCATCATCCGGTTTTTTCTGCCGGTGAAGGATATCTTGAAAATAACGGTTTGAAGGATTCGCTTCTCTCTCTATTTGAAAAATATAAGGTCAAAGCGGTTTTTTCCGGGCATGAGCATAATTACCAGCGGTTCTTTCATAATAATGTCTATTATATTATTACGGGTGGCGGGGGAGCTCCGTTTACGGGAAAATTATTTGTCGGAGATAAAGATAACCAGAAATTTATCAAGGCGCACCACTTTTGCATGCTTTCGGTTATGGGAAATCAGCTGAAAGTAGATGTTTACAGCCCGGATTTGAAGGTTTTGGATAGTTTCACCGTTAGCCTCCAGCCATAATTTAAGGCGGGAAATCCTTGTCAAAGCTTTCATCTCGGGGTATAATCTTTTGTTCAAAACCATAGTTTCATAGATTGCGCCCATGGTTCGACTACGCTCACCATTGGGTGAAGAAGTATATAATTATTGCGCCCATAGCTCAATTGGATAGAGCATCAGCCTACGGAGCTGGTTGTTGCAGGTTCGATTCCTGCTGGGC
>JAPLLZ010000026.1:38279-42256 GCA_026387265.1 Candidatus Omnitrophota bacterium | reverse complement strand
TGTGTAATTAAAAGGGGCCGTGTGCTGTTTGAGTTAGGCGGAGTTCCTCAGGAATATGCTAAAGCATGTTTTCGTCTAGCCGCCTATAAGATACCTTTGCGTACAAAATTTGTAACCAGGATACATAAATAATATGAAAGCAAAAGAGATTAGAAATCTATCTAGGGAAGAGATGTTGGAAAAAGAAAAAGGCTTGTATGCTGAATTAGCT
Source organism: Candidatus Omnitrophota bacterium (assembly GCA_026387265.1). Classification (GTDB taxonomy): domain Bacteria; phylum Omnitrophota; class Gorgyraeia; order Gygaellales; family Profunditerraquicolaceae; genus UBA6249. The sequence goes on along the minus strand of JAPLLZ010000026.1, from coordinate 42,045 downwards.
AAATTAAATACGCAGCGCTATACAGGCAGTGTTGAGAAGCCGCATAAGTTTGCACTGGTCAAAAAAGATATTGCGCGTATCAGGACAATCTTAAACGAAAAGAAAGATAAATAAGATGGGTAAACAAAAAGAATTTACTGGAGTAGTAATCAGCAATAAAATGCAAAAAACCGTTGTAGTAAGAACTATGCATTTAACGCGGCATGCCAAATATTCTAAAACGGTAAAGCTTTATAATAAATTTAAGGCGCATGATGAAAAAGGTATTGCTAAGCTTGGTGATACAGTGAGTATTATGGAAACCCGTCCTTTATCTAAAGATAAGCGTTTTATCGTAAAAAAAGTTTTGATAAAAGCTGAGGGTACGCAAGCAGTTTTGCCTGAGGAGATTGTATAAAATGCTTCAATTACGTAGTATTTTTTATGTTGCGGATAATACTGGTGCACGTAGAGCATCGCTTATCTGTGTTCTGAAAAAAATGGGTAGTTTTAATGCGAATATCGGTGATGTTATTAAGGTGAACATTAAAGAATCTATACCCGGAGCTACGGTTAAAAAAGGTGAAAAGGCCCGGGCAGTAATCGTACGCACCAGGCATGATATTAGAAGAGCGGATGGTTCAATCCTGCGTTTTGACCGTAATGCCATAGTAATTATTGATGAGAAAGATAACCCCAGAGGTACCCGTGTATTCGGACCGGTTGCCCGCGAGTTGAGGGATAAAAACTTTAACAAGATAATTTCTTTAGCGCCTGAGGTAATTTAATGCAAAAAATTAAGAAGAATGATATTGTTCAAATAACTAAAGGTAAAGATAAAGGCAAACAAGGCAAAGTCATCAGCATTATTGAAGATGGGGCCCGGGCAATAGTGGAAGGGCTTAATTTATCCAAGAAACATAAGCGTCAAAGCCGCCAGGATCAAAAAGGCGGAATAATCTCAATTGAGATGCCACTCTCAGTTTCGAATTTAATGATTTTTTGTAAGCACTGTTCAAAGCCTTCGCGGGTTGGTTCAATGATTTTAAAAGACGGCACAAAATCTAGGTTTTGTAAGGCTTGTAAAGAAGCGCTGTAAATTCTGTAGCCAGTGGGCAGCAGATATAANNTAGAAAAATATCGTAACGAAATAGTCCCTAAGTTAATGGCGGATTTTAAGCTGAAGAATAAGATGGCTGTGTCGCATGTTGAAAAGATTGTAGTCAATATGGGGATTGGTGAAGGAACTCAGGACATTAAAATGTTGGAAAAGTCGGTTGAGGAATTAGGTAATATTACCGGACAAAAACCGATTATCCGCCGGGCAAAAAAAGCAATTGCTAATTTTAAAGTCAGGCAAGGACAAGCTGTAGGGGCTAAAGTTACTTTAAGAAGGGCAATGATGTATGAGTTTATGGACCGTTTATTGAATATTTCTTTACCCCGAATTCGCGATTTCCGTGGTGTGTCCCGGGATTCCTTTTCGCGCTTCTTCTGGTCCACGTCGCACACCGCCAGCACTTGCACGTCTTCGCGACTGAGCATGATGCGATGGTGTCCCCCCATCATCAGGCCCATCCCGATCATGCCCATGTTGATCAGGCAAGGGCTTTGTTAAAATATTTTGGCATGCCTTTTAAAGAGAAGGAAGAAAAATAAAACATGGCAAAGAATTCACAAATTGCAAGATGGAAAAGGGCACCGAAATTTTCAACGCGTAAATATAACCGTTGTTCAATCTGTGGCAGAAGCGGTGGTTATTTGCGTAGATTTCAGTTGTGCCGTATTTGTTTCAGAGAGTTAGTTTGGCAGGGGTTAATCCCGGGAGTTAAGAAAGCCAGCTGGTAAAGAATCACTTGGTGACCCCAGGTGAGTGTTTAATAAATAAAATTTAGGCAATAGAAATATAAAATTCGGGGGTTAAATGTCCAGAACAGATTTAATTGCAGATGTTTTTACAATTATTCGCAATGCCACTAGGATTAAGAAGGATACCGTGGATCTTCCGGCTTCCGGTAATATAAAATCAATTATGGCTATTCTTAAAAAGAATGAATATATTGATAATTTTAAACTCATTGAAGATAAGAAGCAAGGGATAGTCAGGGTTTATTTAAAATATATTGCTGGTAAATCTGCTATTCGTAATATTAAACGGATTTCTAAGCCGGGTTTGCGGGTTTATGTCAGAGGTAAGAAAGTTCCCACAGTCCTGCGTGGCCGGGGTTTAGCGATTGTATCTACTTCTAAGGGTGTAATTACTGATAAAGAAGCCAGAGAATTAGGGGTTGGTGGCGAAGTTATCGGTTATATTTGGTAAATGATGGCACCCCGCGCCTATTGGTATTGCGGATGGCACCCCGCGCCTATTGGTATTGCGCGGGTGTCCTCTAACTGAGGAATAATCAATGTCAAGGATTGGAAAAAAAATAGTAGTAATACCTAAGGATGTAAAAATTGAAGTCAAAGACAAGATAGTTTACGTGGAAGGGCCTAAAGGCAAGCTTACTCTTAAACTATCTGATCGTATTAATGTGGAGATTAAAGATGAGCAGCTTTCCGTAAAGAGAGTTGCTGATACTAAAATGGATAGATCTTTGCATGGGTTGTTCCGCGCGCTTATTGTTAATATGATTGTCGGGGTGACTCAGGGGTACCTTAAGGAGCTGGAAATTCAGGGAGTAGGTTTTAAGGCAGCAGTAGCTGGAGATAAATTAAATTTATCTTTAGGATTTTCGCACCCGGTTAATTATGTAATTCCCGCTGGGATTAAAGTTGAGGCTCCTAAGCCGACCCAGTTAATCATTAAAGGGATTGATAAGGCGTTAGTCGGAGAGGTGGCAACCGAGATTCGCGCATTTTATCCTCCTGAGCCTTATAAGGGTAAAGGGATTCGTTTTGTAGGCGAGCATGTTAAGAAGAAGGTGGGAAAGGCACAGGCAACCGGTAAATAAAATGAGAAAAAAAGAAGAATTAAGGCTTAAAAGGCACAAAAGAATTAAGATGAGAATGTCGGGTACTAAAGAGAAACCGCGTTTGGTTGTGCACCGCTCTTTAAAAAACATCTCCGCACAGGTATTAGATGATACAGTGGGTAAAGTGTTGTTTTCTCTTTCGACTAAAGATAAAGCAATTAAACAAAAGTTTGCTAGTGCGGGAAATCTTAAATCAGCGGTACTTTTTGGTGAATTGTTTGCCCAGACCGCTAAAGAAAAAGGCGTAAGCAAAATAATTTTTGATCGAGCAGGATATCTTTACCACGGTAGGATTAAATCTTTTGCCGAGGCATTAAGAAGAGGTGGAATGGAGTTTTAAATTATGTTCTACTCCGCCGGATGCACAAATAACGGTACGGCTTCGAAGAACTATTCTGCGAAGCTCTGCCATTAATTAAGATTAGGAGCGAAGCAGAATGCGTGAATTAAACATTGGACAGCAGTCAGATTTAATTGAAAAAGTCATTAGTATAAACCGCGTTACCAAAGTAACCAAAGGCGGAAAAAAATTACATTTTAGCGCTTTGGTGGTGGTTGGGGATACTAAGGGCAGGGTTGGTTTTGCTCTGGATAAAGCTAACGAAGTTGCTGAAGCTATTCGTAAATCTTTAACTAAGGCTAAGAAGAGTTTATTTAGAGTTCCTTTGGAGGGTTCGACAATTCCGCACGAAGTGATTGGTAAATTCGGAGCGGCTTCAGTAATGCTTAAGCCGGCATCAGAAGGGACAGGGGTTATTGCCGCAGGCCCGGTACGCGCAATCTGTGAGGCCGCAGGGATTCACGATATTCTT